>MFBV01000015.1 GCA_001776505.1 Candidatus Curtissbacteria bacterium RIFCSPLOWO2_02_FULL_40_11
AGCCATTGTAACGACCTTTCAAGATACATCAACTGTACGGAATGTATCGCGGCCTAGACAGTATTGTACATTTGTCAATATTACACGGCAGTAGGTTGCTGAAAACCTACTAGCTTTGGTGTTCATGGGAAAAGATTGTTGCAACAAACGAACTTTTTGTCATTGCGATCCCGAGCGAGCGAAGCGAGTCGAGGGAGTGGCAATCTGTTTCGTCTAAGATTGCTTCGTCGCTGACTCCTCGCAATGACTTACGGAGAGGTTTTTGGGCAAGCTCACGGCAGTTTACCTCACAAATATTTATGCAGACCCAAAAACGGAAAAGTGGTTCAAGGAAGAATACAAAACAGGTAGCAGATTTACCAATAGAATTAATTCTTTGCGGATTTAGAGTTTTCTTCTTTAGAAGCTTTGAGTGCTTCTTTCTTCTCTCGCAGTTCGGCAAATTGTCTATCTACTAATTTTTGGCACTCGACATCCGGGCAAACTGTTTTCTCCATCATCAAAACCGGGCCTTTTTCGATCTTTGCATCCCATTTTCTAAGGGAAATTCTAACTTTCCCGCATCTTATACATGTAGTTTTGATATTCATAATTAAATTCAGAGAGAGATTTTAACGAGGTATAAAAATCTAAATCCCTAACTTAAGTGCCCATATTATACACTATTTGGAAAAGGTGAAAAAGCTTTGTTCAGTAAGTCAAGAAAAAGTTCGCATCTCGTGCACTCCGGGGCTCTTGAACTTCTTATTCAGAAACAGTAAAGTGGAAAAGGCAGAGCAAAAATGCAAAGAGGTTTCGTTCATTTAATCCCCGTCATTTTGGTCGCTGTCGCCCTCTTACTCGGCGCAACTTACCTTATTACCACTCAAAGAACTAAAACTTTAGAAAAACAAGTCCTTTCAAGCTCCAATGTCAACGAAAGTACGCAGCAAATATCAGATAACAAAGGCGATAAACCTACCAATATTCAGCCAACCGACTTACATTCCCAATCTCAATCATCGAATAACAAAAACACAGGATCAACGTCTCAATCAAATACCCGAAAAAATACCACAAAAATTGATGTCAATTCGCAAGCGGTAATAAAAGATTCTAGTCCAACTGCAAGTCCAACAGTAAACCCAGGCAGAAAAATAAGAACCAACTTTCCGATCACTGTAAACCCAGCCACCGGTGAGAAAATTGTTACTACTCCTTCTGGTACTCACGTTGTAATTCTTCCTGAAGTTGCTATCCAAAATATGATCCGAGCAGGCTTCCCGGTCGTTTTACCTCCAGAACCGTCACCAAGCCCAACCTCATCACCCGAAGCAACTGCATCGGCAACCCCAGAAGCCACAGCTTCCGCAACTTCCCAAGAAGGCAGCATACTGCTGACCGAGCTGAATAACCAACTCGTTTATGAAATCCCGGCTGTTAAAAAGCAAAAGTTTTTGGGAGTATTACCCGTAGATGTAAGAATCACTGGTTACGTTTCAGCAGAAAATGGCAGTATTATAACTACCAAAAAATCATTCTTCAATAAAATCCTAGACGCCCTTTCATTTTAGCCTGACGTTAGTCTCAAAGATTGACTATTCCCTTGGACAAAACCTGGCTCCCCCTATATACCCCTTCCTCATTTATTATTTTGGGTGTATTTTGGCCACCTAAAGGTTAACTAACGACTGTTCAGTTTGTTTGCCAAATTTTCCGGCTTCTTTACACAAAGCTTTGTCTCGCTCAATTAAGTTTCTCTCCTCAGCTGTGAAATATTGACTGGCCTCCATTCTTGGAATAATTCGGTTTGTAATATCTATACGCTGTTTAAGATGCTAGTACTTAGCTTGTCGATCCAGACCAGACTTTTAAAAATAACACATCTACGACCCAATAGTCATAGTTTTGCTCGATCTCAATCAAAATATTGCCGTTAAATCCAAATCATATTACGGCAAATTAATTAATACAAAGGTTAAACGGAAGTGTTACTCCAACAGCTTGGGCTCTAGGAATTGCATTACTACATGCCTCAACCGCAGGAACAGGAACTTGAGCTGATACAGGGCTTGACACCATAACAGCAAAAATTGCTGCTATTAATAAAGCTAAAATCAATCTACCCACAAAACCTCACCTCCTTAATCAATTAATCATTGTACAATATCACCAATCCTACATTCACTCCATCCACTCCAGAAGTGTTCGGTCTGAGCTCAGGCCGTTCGAGGCTCTGAGGAGCCCTCAGGCTCTCGAAGAGGTCGAAGACTTTTACATCGGGAATCTTAGAAGGAGTTTGAGCCGATATTATATTAGGATTTTTTGTACAATTCGTCATGGGTTCCCAGTGCAACGAAGTAAGCAACAATTTCATCCCCTATCTGTGTTTCTTTATAGATCGCACGCCAGTCCGCAGTAATATCAATACTTCTATATCCTTTCCATTCTCTTTTCAGCGGATGATTGTCTAGAATGGGCTCCTCGGGATTTTTGGAAAATACGAGAATTCTTTCTTTAAAACTATTGCGAATTCTAACGTCTAATTTTTTTAATTTTTTGAGGAAGTCCGGGCTTAAGCTGACATTCATATGCCTTGCTTTTCAAGCCACTTAACTGCTTCTTCCCCGGTACGAAAAACAGGAGATGCTTTGCCTTCTTTTAAGTCTCTTTCTGCCTGTTTGATCGTTCTAATAAGATATTCACTAGGTTCTTCGTCTCTGGCGCTGAACTCCACAGTCTTCGTCTTAATAAACTGTTTTAAAAATGCTTTAATAACCACAGATAAAGGCATACCAAGCTCATAGGCTGTTTTTTGAGCTTCTTTCTTTGTCTGAGGATCAACTTTTATGGTAACTACCGAACTACTCATGGTATTCCGGAGTATATACGATGGAATGCCATTTGTCAACGCCGATTAGACTAACGTTTGAGGTTATATTAAGGAAAACTCAGCTCTCCAATGTTAGTGCCGAGTCAAACTCGGCTGACAAGTATGACTTGTCGCACTTACTTGTCCCGCCGAATCCGGCTTTGCCGGAGAAGGAGGAGGACGTTTTTTCTAGAGACTGATGAGGAGTTTGAGCCGATATTTTTGTGACAAAAGGTACAAAAACAGGCTATCCCTATAAAAATTTAATTATAGAAACAGCCTGTTTTGAAATTTAAGTCGTGGCAGGTATTGTCACACCCTCTCTTGTTGCTCTTGTTGGTACTAAATTGTAATCCACCAAGAGAACTTGCAGACGATTTCGATAACCTTCTGGCACACCAACTAATGGTAACCTTAAATCGCCCACTTCCATCCCAGTAATATTAAGCATAGCTTTAACCGAAGCTGGTGATGGTTCGGGTGCTGTTGGAGGAAATAGGTGCTCAAATAAAGGCATTAAGCGGTCATGTAACTGTTGAGCTTGATCTTCCTCTCCTACAATTTGATGATCCATCATCCTCCTAATAAGGTCGCCTGTTAAATGACTGGCAACCGAAACTACCCCATGTGCACCTTGTCTCATCATGGGAAGCGTATCCTGATCATTTCCACTCCAAACCTCAAAACCATCTGATCTGCCTTCTAGCACCAGAGCAACCTGCGTCCTTCCTCTTTCATCTGAAGTACCTATCGCTTCTTTAAGCCCGACAACATTTGGATAATTCTGGTCGAGCCAAAGAACTGTTTCCGGCAACATATTCACGTTCGTTCGCGATGGAACGTTGTACAACATGCAAGGGACATTAACCGCCTCTGCTATTGTTCCAAAGTGCCTTCTTAGCCCTTCTTGGGAAGGCTTATTGTAATAGGGAGTGACCAATAAAAGTCCGCGGGCACCCTCAGTTTGAGCCAGTCTCGATAAATGAACACTTTCAGCTGTAGAGTATGTACTGGTTCCAGCTATAACTCTTGCTCGATCGCCAACAGCATGAAGGACAGCGTCGATAAGCAACATCCGTTCTCTCTCTCTTAAAGTCGGTGACTCTCCAGTCGTGCCTGAAACAACTATGCTTTCTGTACCTGTGTTCACAAGGTGTTCTGACAACCTTCTTGTTCGCTCCACACTCAATTCACCATTCTCGTCAAAAGGTGTAACCATTGCAGTTACCAATCTGCCGAATTGTTGTGCTTCTTTCATTCTGTCACCTCCCTTCCATCTCTAATGACATCACTCATTGTAAAAACTACCCCATGTGATCCCTCTCTCATCCTTCTTGATAAGAACCTTATAGCCATTAAAGTTCCCTCCACATACGGCTGGCGACCTTCTATTGCTGTAGTGAATTCCCTTGTCTCACCATTTGGGCTCGTTAAAGTAATCCAGTGATAAGCATGCCCGTCCACACTTTGAATTCCCAGTTGCCTTTGAACTTCAGGATCTCTAATGCTTTCTATTTCGCCCTCCAAACTTGCCCCAAGCCTTCCCAGTTGTACTTGGAATGCTCTTGCAGTACCGCTTACATCTCTCTTGGCTGCTTGGTGACTCTCCCGAATCGTCATATGCCAACCTTGAAAAGCATTTGGAGTCGTTTCTATAAGTCTTTGAAGCTCATCTTGTAATTCAACAACTTCAATTGCCATATTCGGAGCAATTACTGCACTAATTTCACTATTTCTGACCATGTTTTCAATTGCTTCTCTATCCCCACCTGTGGTTCCCATTACAAAAGGTATTCTTAAGTGGGTATAGCTAATAGCATTTGTTTCGGCACTCTGCGGTGTAGTATAGTCGACTGCGATTGTTCCTCTTCCGAGATCAAAAGGGCAATAGTCAACCAAATTGACTCTGTGATTACCACCTAATGTTTGACTTGTTCGCCTGTGTCTTGCCGAAGTCATGGCAATAGGCAATAAATTGTAATGTTCATCTTGCGCAAGTGCTTTAGCGACAAGAGTTGCCATTCTGCCAGGGAGACCCGAGATGAGAACAGGTGTTCTTGTATCCATAATTTCTGTTTCAGTTCTCTGATGTGTCAAAAGTTCATTCATGTTGAGTGAATTAAATACCATAGGAGAATAAATGTCAAATAATTAACAAAACTTGACATTTTTAACAACATATGTTATAAATTTAACAGAATATATGATTTCTACAACTACTGTCGTCGAGGATCTAGTAAAACAAGCTCCATTTTTGGAGGCAGCAATGGCTGCCGACCTAGTAAATTACTCTTCTCTTGCCCGTTATTTTAAGCCTGAGATAGAGAAAAGACTTTTCAAAGATATTAAAGAAGGAGCTATTATCATGGCTCTTAAAAGGGTTTCTTCTCGGTTAAAGGACACTTTGCCTAAAAGTGAGAGTATTTTAGAGAGTTTAGGCGACATAACAATCAGATCGAATTTGGTGGATTACACATTTTCAAATTCTCTAACAATAGGCGATGCCCAAAACAAGGTACTTGAGAAAACCGCTGACAGGAAAGACATCTTTATTACTATTTCTCACGGAGTAAGTCAGATAACCATAATAGCAAGCGATGCGATTGAGGAAGAGATAAAAAAGATTTTTAAGGACGAGACCCCAATTTGCACTCTTCAAAATTTGTCATCACTCACTGTTAGGATTCCGATAGAAGCAACAAAAACGCCAGGCGTACTTTATTCCATCCTTAAGGCTTTGGCATGGGAAGGAATAAACCTTATTGAAACAATCTCTACTTACACTGAGCTAACTTTGGTAATCGAAACTAAAGATATAGAAAGAGCCTTCTCATTACTAAAAAAAGCGTAATTCTTCCGCATTTGGGGCGTTTTTTCTGGAGACTGATGAGGAGTTTGAGCCGATTTTTCTAAAACAGCGTCTCTTTAAATAGATTATCCAAAGGCCTGACGTCGATATCTCTTTTTACTTTGAGAATTCTTGTATATTCTTCAAAATAATTTATTTTCTCTATTAAAAACTCATTTATGACCTTTATTCTGTCTTGAACATCCAGTTCTTCTCCAGACTGCTTTTTCTTAAGAAGTTTTCTTACATTTTCTCTGAACTGAGATTTGAGATCTTGCGCTTCAAATAGCTTTTCAAACTCCATTGGAGGCATTGTTTTATACTTTTCAATCCACATGCAAGCAAGAATCGGTCTTAACACGTAGAAGTATTTTTTGACATTTACTTTTGGATGGGAAAGGTAAGCTTTGTAATTTCTTTTAGCCATGCTCAGATAATGATGAGTACAAGCAGCAGAAGAATAGAATTTAGGCATTAAAGTTCTTAATTTTTTACTAAAATTGCTCTTTTCTAAATAAACTATAGGAGAATGAAGCCATTTATAAAGTGGTGGGTTAGAATTTTTGAACAGCTTCAAAGCCTTTTTAACGTCCCAACCATTTATATCTAACAAGTCCGAAGTCTGATACTCAATCACGTCTCTCCTGTTTTCAATAGAAAGGTACCAATCTAGAGGGTGAATATAAATAAACTTTCGAGGGTTAAGAACCCTCGGTTTTCGCCGATTCTATCATTTGGCTCAAGCTCCGAGATCGAACGTCCTCGGAAGTATGTTTCCCCTTCGCTTCATCCCCGCCCAAATATTCAATTTTTGGCGAGGTTTTCGCGAAGCGAAAATAAAACGAACATCATAATCACTGTCCTTGGACTCAAAGCCCCATGCACGGCTTCCTGATTCTACCGCATATAGAATCTTCACTTGTTTTTCCTTCTCAATCTCATTAAGTTTTGCGACAATAGTATTTTTTAGCATGGAAAGGATTATAATATATACATGAATAAACTGCCTAAAACAGTCACAAAATATTTCTGGGGAGATAATCTAAAAGATCTGAACTGGAAAGATCACAAAGGCTACATAACAAAAACGATTCTTGAAAAAGGAGACTCGGGAGCTATAAAGTGGCTAGTGGCAAAAACGGGTAAAAATTACATCAAAAAAATCGCCAGAGAAAGAAAGCTTGAACCTAAATCTAAGAATTTTTGGCGATTCTATCTTTCCTGATGTTCACAAATATAATTCCAAAAGGTACAAAAAAAGTTCTAGGTAACTTAAAAAAAAGCACAGTTTTTGACAATTTTTATCTAAGCGGCGGGACAGGACTCGCACTACAGATTGGCCATAGAGAGTCTGAGGATTTAGACTTTTTTAGTGAAAAAGATTTCAAACCCACACTGCTTCAAAAGGAATTGGCAAAAATTGGGCACTTGGAAAATGTCCAAATAGATAAAGGCACATTAAATTGTTTTGTCGTCAATGTCCAAATCCAATTTCTGCACTACCCCTACAAACTGCTCGAAGAAAAAATAGAGTGGGAAGGTATTTTTGTTTCTTCGATATTGGATATTGCCTGTACCAAGCTTTTGACCATTTCCTCTCGTGGAAGCAGGAAGGATTTTATTGACCTCTACTTTTTACTGCAAATATACACACTGCCGCATTTATTCGAAAAATTGGAAGAAAAATACGCAAATATAAATTACGATAAGCTCCATATTCTAAAATCTCTTATCTATTTTGAAGAAGCAGACTCACAACCGTCACCACGAATGCACAAAGAAGTAAATTGGGAAACAATCAAAAAAGAAATTAAAAAAGTGGTTAAAGATTTTAAACTATAATCTTGGCTATAATAACTTTCTGAGTGCTCTCCAACGTTAGTACACATACCTGTCCCGCCAAAATTTTCTCGATCCTCGAAGCTCTTTGAGCGTAGTGGAGAATGAAGGCGGACCTGTCCGCCGAAGTCTTCTTGATATCAGAAGCTTTATGCGAAGGATATAGTGAAGTGGAACGTATTTTCTAGAGACAGAGGAAGAGTTTGAGCCGATATTCGAGCAGTAAGGCCTGCTCTACCGACGCCCGTCTTAGGAAAATTTAATTTCCAGCTTTTTCCCTAACGATTTGGCGATACGTTGAACTAAGCCAATGGAAGGACTTACACTCATATTTTCGATTCTGGATATGACAGCTTGGGTGGTGCCTGCTTTTTGAGCAAGTTGTCTTTGAGAAATCTTACCTTCAATTCTGACCCGAATAAGTTCTCTGATTACTTGATAGGCAGCCTCACTTTTTTCCCATTCTTTTTTAAATTCAGGGTCTTTTAGTTGTTCTTTAAGATATTCATCTAAAGTTAAATCTTTCATGGTAAAATCATGATATCTTATTAGGTATCATAAGTCAAATACTCTCGGTATCTTTTTAAGGCTAAGTTAAGCTCTTTGGCTGGAGTTTTCTGCTTTTTCTTCTTAAAAATATGTAAAACTTTAACTTCTTTGTCGGACAATGACACGCAAATAATCCGAATGTTATCTCTTCCAAGTATTCTCAGTTCCCAAAGGGAAGTTCCTGTTATCTTCTTGATATTAGGAATCGCTGGATCTAAACCATATCCCTCCACATACTTAAGCTGGCGAAGAATTTTAGTTCTTAAACTTGGCTGACAAGAATCCAGAAATACTTTTATCGGTGAGACCTTACTCTGCGGAGTATAAAAGCTGACCTTGTACATCAAAAAGATTTTAACAGGCCAGAATCGTGGAGAAAACAACGAAGTTTTAATAAAACAATCCTATGCTCCGCGGGTAGGTATCCTTCGTCAAGACTCCGGAATACTGATTCTACCCTTTACATCTTTCGCTAAAGCAACATTAACGAGTCTTTTATAAGCAAAAGCCTTACCCGATCCACTTTTTAAGTATTTTTCAAAATCTTTTGCTTGTTTAAATGTTTCGAAAGCTGAGTAAAATACTAATTTCCAAGGTCTATACGGTTTTGTTGCTTTTGCTAAGCCATTATTGTGATCAGAAAATCTTTTTTTTAAGTCTTTGGTTGAACCGTAATAAAAGATTTTAGATTTTGAACTTCTTAAAATATACGTATAGTACACAGCAGAACCATTCTGTAGCTTTAGCGAAAGATGGCTCCGCGGGTAGGACTCGAACCTACAACCTAATGCTTAACAGGCATCCGCTCTACCATTGAGCTACCGCGGAACATCAAACGACCCTGCCGCGTTTGACGCGGCAGATCATTATTTCGCCCAGAAATTTTACCACTCTCATTTAATCTATTCAAACTAATTCTGGTAAAATACTAATATGCTAAAAGGATTTTCTAAAGGCAACACTATAGCAATTGCACTTATTGTCTGGGCTTTGGTAATTCTAACAATCGTCTTGGCAACCTTTATCTTGAAACCCTGGCAGACAAATAAATCCGAAACGATTTCTGTTTCTGCTGCCGGCAAATCGCAAGTTACACCCAACATTGCCAAACTTTCGGCAACAGTTTCTACCAATAACGACAACTTGGATTTGGCACGCCAGCAAAACGAAGAAAAAGTCGCAAGT
>MFBV01000016.1 GCA_001776505.1 Candidatus Curtissbacteria bacterium RIFCSPLOWO2_02_FULL_40_11
AGGGGAAATTAGAAATTTTCTCCCTCTACCTGCTGTGCACCCATTTTCTCCAAATATCTATATTTTCCAAAGCCACACCTGTTCCATAAACTACCGCGTGCATAGGGTCTTCCCATAGGTGAGCACTCACTCCGATTTGGTTGCTAATGTATCTTTCCATACCTCGAAGCTGAGCCGTACCTCCGGTTAACACTAATCCCCTGTCTATAATATCTGAAGCCAGTTCGGGCGGTGTTTGCTCAAGCACGTTTTTTAGACAATTCACAATCAGTGACAATGCGGGCTGAATTGCCTCAGTTACCTCATTCGAATCAATTGTAATAGACTTTGGTAAGCCTGAAATTGCATCCCTGCCTCGAACATCAAATTTTTTCACAGGGTTTGCTTTGAGAGCCGAACCGATACTTAGTTTAATGTCCTCAGCCATACGATCACCTATGATTAAATTATGGATACGCCTAACATACGTAATAATCTCCTCATTAAGCTTATCTCCTCCCGCTCTCGCACCCGAGGCAGCCACAATTCCTCCCAAAGAAACTACCGCAGACCCTACCTGCCCCCCGCCCATATCCAGAATCATTGAACCTGTTGCGGCCTCAATGGGTAATTTTGCTCCTACTGCCGCTGCCAGTGGCTGATCAATTAAATACGCTGTCCTCGCGCCTGCAGAAAGAGTAGCTTCAAGTACCGCTCTTCTTTCTACTTGAGTTATTCCATAAGGAACACTTATCATTACTTCGGGAGCTGAAAACCGCGAATATCCGAAGGATCTCTCCAGAAAGTGTTTAAGCATGGCTTCTGAGGCTACGTAATCGGCTATTACGCCTTCTTTCAGGGGTTTCTTAATTATTAGGTCAACCGCAGTTTTACCAAGCATTTCTGCGGCTCGCTGGCCTACGGCTTCAATTCTGCCTGTTGCTTCATCAACAGCAACCACGCTGGGTTCACTAAGAATTATTCCGCGCCCGCTAGACCAAACCAAACAGTTAGATGTTCCTAAATCAATACCCAGTCTTTTGGAGGAAAACAATGGAATCCGCATGGCGCCTGTCCCGTTTGAATCGCTCTTCGAGCCGCGCTACAGACAGTAGGTGAGGCGAGAAGTAGGATCCTTCGGGGGCATTGTAAAACGATGCCAACCACACTTCAAGAAGTAATCTGAATTTTAATAACCTAAATATAACTTAAATGGATCAAATTGCCAAGTGAAATACTACTAGTAGAGGGATTGCCCTATCTCTTCTTCTAACTTCTCTCTAAAATTAATTATAAAGTTCAGCCAATCCGGGTCTCTGTCATCTGCGCCCGGGTTAGCTACTGCCGCATACAGTTCCCTGGCTGCGATAAGTTTATTTTCGCTATCCGCGCCTTCGTACTCCTCGATAGTAAGTGCAGCTTCAGCCGAAACTTTTGAGATGAATTCATCCCGCCAAAGTTGCGACTTGCCAGCTAAATATGCTTCCAGAATACCCTTTTCATCCTCATCGCTAACTATAGGAAGAGGGCTTGCTTTTACGTAATCCGGAGGTGGCGAATCCGTCCCTTGGCTAACTTGAGAGGACTGCTCGGCCGGCTTCGAAGGTTCCGGTTTTAAATAGAATGCGTAAAGTATCACAACGATTGAAATTAGAAGCAGCACGGGAATAATTATCAGCGCCCAGTGTATCCAGCCTTTGTCAGGAAGCTTGTCTTTACCCTTATCATCAAGCTGGAAAGAGCCTTTCATAACACTACTGGCTTGTGGGACCGCATTTTTAATGCTTGCACCGACAGGCGGCAGCCCTGAACCTTCTGGTTTTACGTTATCTTTATTTTCTGCCATCTAAATTAATTAATGCAATTAGAATCACGTATTGTCAAATATAGTTCAAATTCTAATGTTTTAAATCCCAGAATCTGTTGAAAACCTCTATGTCATTGCGAGGAAACGCTAGTGACCGAAGCAATCTTGCCTAAAAAGAGATTGCCACTCCCTCGACTCGCTTCGCTCGCCTCGATTCCGAGTCGGAGCGGGCTCATCGAAGCGGGGATTTCGTGCTTAGAATTTCCCTGAAGCTTCGCTTCAGGGCGCTACTTCCCTCCAAATAATTGACGGTGTTCCTATCAAATCGCGCATCGTCATCAAATATCTTGGCGCGAAATTAACTACTAACGATGGCGTGGTGTCGGCAAGCGCCCCCACAGACCTGCTCCCCTCCTCAAACATCCTTTGGGCGTAAACCGCGCCATTTATTGTCAATTGCGAATCTGTACCTCCACAGGGTGAACAGTCTACAAACTCACCCCCTGCTACGTAAACTCCGTCTGCGCTGGTAACGGCACTTGATACAATAATATTATCTCTTGCTATAAAGACTATCGAAGCTGACCCTATATCAATATTTCCGGTAACCGTCATCTCTCCGTCTACGAATACTACCGCGCTACCTGTTGACGGTAAGTTTGCAGCTGATGATAAAACCAACGGAGTACTGTCTCCGCAATAAGATAGGCCTTGCGGTATGGCACTATTACAGTCAACAGTGTTATTTCTGGCGTTGGCCCCAAACCTCTGATTAAAGTAATTGTACACGCCGCCGTTAGGCACTAACGGCTGATTGTAGCCGCCTACTTCCCATTTATCACTAGATGCGTTTCCGATAGTGTTGGCAATCAACAAGTATTCCGATTGCCAATCGGGTGGGTTAGACATGCTGATTTGGCCAACTGCCCCCACATCGCCGCCGAATGTCTGCAGCCAGTTTGTTGAAGATATGCTATATGTAACAGATTTATGATTACCTGTTAGCAAATCTGCGCTATCCCAATTTCCTGGAGATACCTCAGACTCTCCAATCTCTCTAATAGCACAAGTATAGTCTACATGAAGTCGCGCAGTACCAGTATTAGTGGAGGTCGATGGAACCTGAACAGGCCCTCCGTTCCAAGTCTTTATTTCGCCATTCGACAAGTTAACCATGGTGTTATTAGTTGCGGAAGGAGCCAAAGCTGGCGCATCGCATGCTGGTTGGGCTGAATCGGCATGAAATGAATTAGGCAAATTGCCAATGTAAGTTGCTCCAACGTTTGTTACATTAGCAGTAAAGCATATATTATCACCCGCTGACACACTAGTTAACACTGCAGCAGTGCAGACGGAACCATCATACTCGCGCAACTGGAAGCTATTAATTTGGAAATCGGGTAGTGCTGCACAATCGCTCCTGTTTGTTATAAAAATCTGATTGGATTCAGTTCCGGTTGTTCTTCCCCTTACTCTCCAGCCGTAAGTAGAACCGTCTGTTCCATCATTGGAATCGGAAGAATCCCAGACAAATGTTCCGGTATTATTGCTGGTGAAATAACCAATATCGCTTCTTCTGATATCAAATCTATCATCAGCCAGCCCGTTAACTGTTATATCCAGATGAACTCTGGAAAAACCGCTGACACACCGCGAATCTCCGCTTATTGTTATTGTGCCGAGAGGAGAAGGAGATGGAGTTATGCAAGTCTCCAAATTTATGGGGTTAGTTCCGCTAACCCTAAAAGTCCCCAGTGTAGAGGTGCTGACAGCTGACGGACCGGCAGATCCGAAGCTGCTGTTAGGTGTATTGGTGTTGGTGTAACCGCTCCAACTGCCTTCACTTTGGTAACTATTGCGGTAAATAAAACCGTCAGTCCCTTGTATGTACAAGCGCAGAGTGCCCGAAACAAAGGCTAGTTTTGGCCTTGCTGAAGTTGTACCGCCGATGTTGTACCAGTCGCGATAGCTGCCGTCTGGTCGTCTTTCTTTGATGTAGAGGCCGTTATCTGTGCCCCTGACTGCGATAATTAACCGGTCACCAATATTTTCCATAACTGGCGGGGAATTGCCGGCTCCGCCCAGCGATTGGGAACTACCAAACTGTTGACCGGCAGGACAACTATCATTTGGTGCCGGAGGTGGAATCGGAGGTGGAGAAGATGAACAATCTAGAGTCGTTGAGTTCACAATATTCGATTGAACCGGAGTTCCGCCTGTTTGACTCCAATCATGGTTTCTGACTCGCCAGCCATAGGTGGTGTTGTATGGTAACGAACCTGAAGTCCATGACCCCGTGCTGTTGCCGGAATACGACGCTCCTCCATTTGTAGACCTGTCCATATTGGTAGCATTGTTTCCGGGAGGAATATTGGTTGTCCATGACAATGTAACCTTAGACTGCGTACCTTCACAGAATTTGGAAACACTGAGGTTTATGAAATATGAAGGAGGAGATGATGTACACGTCGGTGTCGTTACTAATTTTGCACTGGAACCTATGGAGGCGAGGGCATCATAAATATACCACTGGTGGGATTTGCCTTGGTCGGAAGCGAGTGCGTTGTACTGCCACACAGTTCCGTTTGCTGTTGCAAAGTATAAGCCGTCGCGCCATATCTGGTACCGGCTGCCGCCGGTTGTCGAACTCCACGAAAAATCAATTATGGCATTTGTATCGGGACAGCTGGGAACAGGGGTGTCTAAAGTAATACTACCGCAATTTCGGGCAACAAAAGATGGACCCACAACACGGCTTTGACCATCATTTATTCTCCATTGGTAATTGTCCCCTCCTGTAGGCCACGCACCGCCAATTTGGTTAGCATAAGACCACGTAAAGTTGGAAGCACTTCCGACGTTTTGAGACCAATAATTTGCGAAGTTGTTTCGGGAAACTTCGATAGTGACCGGAGTTTTTGTACCTAAATCCCAGCGTAAATCAACAGTAGGAACAGAAGAAAAACATCCAGGCCTTGCACTTAAATTACTTGGGGCGCTATACGGCGCAGGCTCCGGTATCCAACAGGCAAATTCAATATTTACATCATAAACATAAGTGTCGGTTATTGGCTCATAAGTAAAGAACTGTAAGGTTGTAATCGGATCTTTACAATTTCTATCTCTGGAGTCATAACCCTGGCTTTTAACCGGTTGCCAAGTTATTTCATATTGGGGAACATATCCTGCAGAATCTACCCTGCTACGCTGTACGCTTGAACCGCCAGGCACCCATACAGAATCAGACCAAAAAAGTCCACCATCTTGTGTGTTTGTATCCCCTTCGGTACCGTGCCTAACAGTAAAATAAACAGTTGCTCCTGCGTCCCCATTATTTTTAAATGTCGGGTAGAGAAATGCTTCTGATGCCTCTACTTTATTGCTTAAAACACTTGCAAAAATGGCACTGGCAGCAAAAACAAAAATTAATAAAAATGCTTTTGGTAATAGTTTCATTATTTATTTAAGTTCAAAAAAACCGGCCTTTGATTCCAATTGGAAATAGGAAGGGTTGGCCTTTTCCATAAGCGCCAAAGTCTGCTCCGCAAGTGCCTTTAAACTTTCATCATTATTTCTGCGCCAGACATCCCTCAGGTCTTGGAACACTGAACTCAAACTATTGAATTGCCCTGTTGTATCATCGCTACCCGCAGCCCAAGCTGCACCCTCCAGATTGGAAAGTATCACTTTTTTTGCAAACTGGTCAATTGCATCATTTGTCTCCACTTGATTTTTAATTGCCAAAAGCTCATCAGAATAATTCAAAATGCCCCCGCAGGATTTATCTTTACAAGGGATATCAGCTACAGATGCTTTTGTTATTTTCGTTTCAGGCAAATTATTTTCCAAATATTCCGCCAGTTTTAAAAGAGCTTGTCTTTTTTCGGTCGAGGGATTGCTTAAATAATCATTGGAAAGAGTTAAAAAAGCTTTTGTCAGATAATATGAGGCCTCAGTCCTGTCTTTTTCTTGTAAACCAAGCGCAATTAATTCTTCAAACCTTCCCCCTACAAAAGGATTGGTAAAAGTTAAATTGTCTGTTTGAAATGCAGTGCCGGGTGTTTTAGAAACCGTGTTAATTAAGAATAGAAAAGTCACCAGTAAGATAATCGCCACGCTTGAAACTAAAAAAAGAAAAAAGGATCTGCTTTTACTATTTAAAATTGGAATTTTGCTTTGAAATGAAGATGTTATACCTGACGACTCCGAACGCACAGAATCGCCCCGACTATTCCCACTATCCGGGTTTTGAGCAGGCATCTATCTAATTTAAGTGTAGGTGCAGATTAAAACTATGTCAAATAGGAAAAAACCTTGTTAAGTAAATTAAACAGGTAACTTTTAGAGAGCCACTGGCGGCTAAGGAGTTTAGTTAATTTAGTTTAATTTTCAAAGTTACATGAAGGGGTATAGTACACCACTTGGGCGCCTTCCCATGCCCTGTTGTAAAACATACCCTCAGCCATTCGTTCTTCAGTAAACTTTTTCATTAAAGATTTAATTGCCGTCCATGCTTCAACTAATTTTTCATTATTTTCAGGGTTCGCGCAGGCGAG
>MFBV01000017.1 GCA_001776505.1 Candidatus Curtissbacteria bacterium RIFCSPLOWO2_02_FULL_40_11
TTTCCTTCCTAATCCTTACTCGCTTCAACATCGATCCGGATTTGGGCTGGCATTTGGCAATTGGAAATGAATTTTTAGAAACAGGCCGCGTGATTCGCGGAGATGAATTTTCGTGGACAATGCCGCACTTTTTGTGGGGCAATACTTATTTTTTATATGAAGTTTTTGTTTCTGTCCTATTTGCTAACCTTAATTTTGCGCTTATTGTTACTATTTTCGGTTTAATTAGTGCAGCCGGGATACTTTTTTTGCTCTCCAAAAAAGTAAACTTGATTACGTTGCTGGTCGTGGGGTTGGGTGTGGCTATCGCAACTTCTAATTTAGGAATTAGGCCTCACACATTTTCATTTTTATTTTTTTCTGTTTTGATTTTTGCACTCGACAGGCGATATTTCCAGAAACCTACGCATATTATTTTTTGGTTTATTTTATTTCTGTTGTGGGGGAATATTCACAGAGGATATTTAGTGGGTTTAGTGGTTTTTGCAGCTTTTGTTTTAGCGGATTATTTTACAAATTATTTTAAAGGTATTAGACACGATTTAAGATTCCCAACTTTAACTTTTGGGGCAGCACTGTTTGCAACAATAGTTAATCCATTTGGCTTACGAGCTTGGCAGTCGGGAATAATAGGCGATGCAACTAGTTTTGAAAATATTATGAATATTACCGAATGGAAACCAATAGTTTTGGTTTTCCCCGTCAATATAATTTTTGCACTCTCCGGAGCAATCTATATCTATATATTAAAAGCAAAAGGTTTAAAAATTGATTTTGCCTGGATTTTTTTGTCATCATTAATTTTCGCCTTCACTTTTATTTCTGTAGCCTTTGCCTTTTTCTGGGCAGCAATTTTTATATTTCTTGCATCCAGACACGCCGGATTAGGTCTTAAATTAAATATTAAGAAGATTGAACAGATTCCACTTTACTTTTCTACCACTGCGGTGATTTTGGCACTGGTATTAAATTTTTTTATAGAAGTTTTACAGTTTGGCAACATTGAGAATCGAATGATTTACGATAAATATCCTCTTAAAGCAACTCGTTTTATAAAAGAAAGGGGAGTGCTTGAAAATGTGTTTAATGAATACGGATGGGGTGGATTTATCGATTGGCAACTACCACAGCAAAAGGTTTTTATTGACGGCCGAATGGCGAGCTGGAAGTTTGAAGGCAAAAGTATTTTGAGCGACTATATGGCAATTCGCGAAGGAGACTGCGTCCTTGTGTCACAATACCAGATAAAAAGCGTAATATTCCCTGCTGGTAAAGATATTGAATGTTTTGGAAATTGGGAAGTAATTTATGAGGATGAGATAGCAAAGGTTTTGGTTAGCGGAAACTGATAATTAGAAATACAGGCAATTTTAGCTTTGCAGTGCAAAGTGATCAGGGCTGATATATAATTTTGAATAAATCAAATTTATATTCGCTCGCTAGATACACCGAGGACTGTTAGTCCTCGGAAGTTTATTAATCAAAGTGAAACAGGTAGCAAAAGACATTATTCACAGCATTTATTCAACGAATCCGCTAGCTATGTTTGCACCGCAGCCGGCCGGGGTTTCATTCGAAGCCCAACATAAAGGGGAAAAGATAATTATTCTTCTTAGAGCACATATTATAACGTTGATTCCGGCAATACTGGAGATTGCATTTTTGGCACTTTTGCCGTTTTTGGCTGCCACTTTAAATTTTGTGGGGGTTAATCCATTTTCTGCGCTTGGTGCGAGCCAGATTTTTTGGGTTCTTCTGGTTTGGTATATTTTTGTATTCGGTTTTACTTTTTATAAATTTATTTTTTGGTACTTTAATGTATATTTGTTAACGAATGAGCGCATAATCGACTTTGATTTTAAGGGGATTACTCATAAAGAAACAGCGTACGCTAATTTAAATCAAGTTCAGGATGTAACCCCTAAAGTTGTTGGCTTTTTCCATACGTATTTTAATTTTGGTGACGTTTTCATTCAGACGGCTGCGGCAAGAAATGAATTTGATTTCCATGCTGTAGAAAAACCTGATATGGTTGCCAAGGAAATTCTTGAACAGGTGAGACATGAGGAATCCGAAAAGCCGGGAGAGGTCTCTTGATGCCGATTGAAGGGGGACTGGATATTTTAAACAGATTTACCTTTGTTTTTGGAGCAAAGGTGTTCATCGTTTTATTTCTGATTTTTTATGCTTTTTTTTCACTAATGCTTCACAGACAAATTCAATTCATGAGCAGAAAATTACCAACGGTACTTAATCCACATTTAAGGTTTCTGTCTATTCTAAATATTGGGGTGGCCATTGCTGTTTTGTTCTTAGTGATAGGATTGTTTTAGATGGAAGAAATTAATTTACAAATCGAGAAAATAACCGGACAAGCAAGTGAGAGGGCATCTTGCGGTGTTTTTAGTGCAAGGGTTTCTTTTGGAGACGGAACGATTGGGACTTTGGTTAGCTGTATATTGGTTAAAGGCGCCGGCAGTGGGGATGGAGCAACTGTTGTAAAGGATATTTTTGATCTTGCCAATAAAAAGCTTGAGGGAGCGCAAACAGGTTCTTTGGAAGCATTAAAGCAAGCGAGCGAATCCAGCAGGGAATTCACTTCCTCTAAAAATCTTGATGCAAGTTTTTCTCTAACTCTTTTTTATAAAAATGCTTCATATATCTCCCGTAGCGGAGATAAGGTTAAAGTTTGGGTTTTTGCCAATTCTAATTCTCAAGAGCTTTCTTTTGGGCACGGTTCGGGTCATTTGAAGAATGGTCAGATTATTTTGATCGCTACAGAAAAATTCTTAAGCAGTTTTGACATTAGCGACATTTTGAAAGAAGAGGGTGTGAACCTTGAGGAGATTGTTGATGGGCTTGCGACGGAAATTTCTGCAAAGGATGATCAGGGGGAAATTGGAGCTGCGCTGGTTTTAGTAAAAGAGAGTGAGAGTGCAGAAGCAGGAGTTGCAGCAGATGATGAAAAGGAAGAGGAGATCAGCGAAGAAACAAGTACAGCTGTAGATGATGGCGAGGGTACCCAAGAGCTGGATACTTCGCATGAGATAGCCCCCCCAGATGCTGCCATTGTTGAATCACACATTGCAGCATCTGATACCGAGAAGAGTCAGCCGGGGGCACTGGCAAGTCTGTCGAAATTTAAAAACCCAATTTTTGCACCGGGTATCTTTGTAAAAAATAAGATAACCAATATAAATATCGCTTCTTTTAGAAACCGCAAGACAGTAGTTGTTTTGGGTGCAGTGGCGCTTTTGATTCTTGCCGGTTCGGCTCTTTTTTCGTTAAAGGGTGGTGCGGATCGCGAAAAGATAAATGAATTTAGGGGTTATCTGGATAGTGCAAGCGCAAAGTATGAAGAAGGGTTTGCACTAATTGATCTAAATCGGGAAAAAGCACGAGGGATATTTATTGAAGCAGACGGTGAAATTAAAAAAGCACTGGGAATTAAACCAGAAGATGAGGAAGCGAGAGCACTTGAGGCTAAAATTGCCGCAAAGCTTAAAGAAACTGAAAGTTTAGCAAGTGTCGACTTCTCGACGATTAGTGAAGTTAACGGCAGTTTAGTTTCTCTTTCGAAAGGTGATGATAGTTTGGTTGGGGTGACAGAAAGTGCTCTTTACGTAATTGATGTTGGAGGTGAAACTACGGCGGAGTTTGACGGGAAAAGCGGAACACGCGATTCAGCTGTTTATGACAACAACGTTTTTGTATTTGACGGCAAAAGCGTTTGGCGGATTGATTTAGTCGGTGGAGCCGGTGAAGAAATCTTTGGGGGGCATGAAGCGCAGGATATAAGCGTATTTTTGGGCAATGTTTACCTTTTGGGGTCAGACCAGATATACAAATACGTTCCGGTTGAGGGCGGTTATGCCGAAAGTGCTAATTATCTAAATGAAAAAGAGAAATTCAGCACAAGTTCTAAGTTCACCATAGACGGTTCGATTTGGGTTACAAACGGGAGTAACGTTTTTAAATACTTAAGAGGAGATAAGCAGGATTTCACAATCTCCGGGTTACTGGATGCGGCAGGAGAGTTTGGGGAAATTTATACAGACAATAATATAGATAATGTCTACGTTATTGATAAAACTAATTCAGCAATGTTGGTAGTGGGTAAAGAAGGAGTTTACAAAAAAGCTTATCAATCCGCGGAATTTGGAAAAGCGAGCGGTTTAGTGGTTGATGAAGAAACCGGGAAGTTTTATATTGCAGGGGGAAATAAAGTTTTAGTGGCAGATCTTTGATTTTAAAGGTAATTTTTGATACAATTTCGATTCTGGGGATGTATCGTTTCGACAGGATTTGCTCTTTAAAAACTGCAGGCCGAACATGATTCTAAAGTGCGTTAGGCTTTGAATTAAACTTACGTGCAAAAGATAAACTTGCACAAGGGGCAAGGAATTTTCTCGCCGCACTTAGCGACGTAGTAAATCCTCAGCCTTTAGCTTACGCTACTGCTTAAGTAGTAATAGCTATGTTTCATAAATCTTTTCTCGGTGAGGTTTTTGAGGCAACAATTTAGCCGGGATAGGACTTCAGTTTTGATCAAACTTCAGCCCGAAACTTTGATCTTTGTTTAGGTTTTGCCTGTTAATCGGCTAAGGCTTAAACGAGAACTTAAAGATTCCCGCCATAGGCGGGTCAGCCACTGGCTGAAACTAAGCTTGTAGAAGTTTTTGAAAAGTAGTCTTGGACGAGGGTTCGTAGCCCTCCATCTCCACTAGTTGTGTTTGCCTTGCACGATACCGTATCGCGCTAAGCGATAACTTGTGACGATACGGTATCGTAGCTTTGGGGTATTAATTTTTCACTCCTCTAACTTCGCGTTCGATGTCCCTGTTTACTGCTTTTTTCTTTAAAGCGGCGCGTTTGTCGAATTTTGATTTTGTTTTGGCGAGGGCAACTTCTACCTTGGCAAGGTTGTGCTTTACGTAAATTGCAAGCGGGACTAAAGTTAAGTTCCCGCCAGAAATTTTGCCCTGCCAGTTTAGTATTTGTTTTTTGTGAAGCAGAAGTTTGCGGTCGCGGCGCGAATCACTAAATTTTTGGGAGCCCATCCATGGGAGAATGTGGGCATTCATCAACCAGACTTCGCCGTCTTTAATTTTGGCAAAGGATTCGTTGATATCGGCGCGGCTAGCGCGGATTGACTTAATATCGGCGCCTGTTAAGACGATACCTGCTTCTACTTTTTCCAGAATTTGATACTTGAATCTTGCTTTACGGTTGAAAATTCTCATAGGTTTCTGTCATTCTGAGCTCTTCACTCGTGTCATTCTGAGCGGAACGAAGAATCTAGATCCTTCACTGCGTTCAGGATGACGTATAAAAAAGTTTGACACGACTATTATAATGTTGTTATGGAACAAGAACCAAGATATGTTTCCAAAGAAGAAATGCAGAGAATGAGAGAAAGTGTAAAGAAAGGCGTAGAGAGGGTTGTCCATCCGTTTTTGAGAAGAGTTGAGGCTCAATCACATATTCGCCCTTCGAAAGTAAAATACAAAGGTCAAAGATGGCCGAATGTTGCAGAACAACCATTGACACCGACACAAGACAATTGCTTTAAACAAACTGCCTGATATTAAAATGGCAGCTGATGTTTAATTTCCTTGATTTTATTTTTCCCAAAAAATGTGTAGGTTGCAGTAAGTTTGGTGCATATTTTTGCGAAGATTGTTTTGGCAAGATCGAGTTTGTAGAAAACCCCGTTTGTCCGGTGTGCCAGAGACAGGCGGTTGGCGGGAAAACCCACCCGGGATGCGCGAGCAGGTTGGGGCTGGACGGGTTGGTTGTTGCTTGCCGTTACCGTGGACCGGTAAAGGCCGCGATTGCCAAAGTTAAATATAAGTGGATTTACGACATTGGCGAGGTTCTGGCGGATCTTTTGGTTGCCAATTTGTGGAGATTTAGTTTGCCAAATGATTACATTTTGGTGCCGATCCCTTTGCATTTTCGACGCAAAAACTGGCGTGGGTTTAACCAGGCAGAGTTGCTGGCAAAGATCTTATCCCAGCGATTTAATGTCAGCAAAGCAAATATTTTAGTGAGAAACAGGGAGACTAAAACTCAGGTTGGGTTAAAAAGGGATGAGCGGATAGAGAATATGCGGGGTGCATTTTCCATCACCCCGACCCGTCATCCTGAACCGATTCGGTCTGAGCCTCACGTCATCGACTCCGGGGTCGCTCAGACTCGAGGAGGTCGAAGACTTGATTCAGGATCTAGTGTTAAAGGACAAAAGTTTCTACTTGTCGACGATGTTTTCACTTCTGGCG
>MFBV01000018.1:0-2209 GCA_001776505.1 Candidatus Curtissbacteria bacterium RIFCSPLOWO2_02_FULL_40_11
TAAGAAAAAACAAGCTCCAACTCAACTTATCATTTTAATTACTTCGGATCGTGGCTTGGCTGGTGGCCTCAACATTAATTTATTTCGCGAAATTCACAGGCAGTCAGGCGATCAGGCAACCGGGTCATCGGGAAATATAAAAAATCAAAACCTGACAGCCCGAAAACCTGACAGCCCGAAAACCCAATTCATAACTGTTGGCAAAAAAGCTGTTAATTTTGCAACTAAAAGTGGCGCCGGAATAATCGCCAGTTTCCAGTCTGAAGAAAAATCCCAGCTGGATCTTGCCAGAACGCTTTCCAAGCTGGCAACTGACATGTTTATCAACTCTCAAACCAACAAAGTCAGTATCCTTTACCCGCACTTTGAATCAACCACAAACCAATCCCCAAAATGGGTTCAAATTCTGCCCATTGAATTTGAAGAAGATCCAACCATCCAACCATCCAACCATCCAACTATCCAACTATTGTTCGAGCCCAATGCCCGAAAAATTTTAAACGACATTCTTCCTCACTTTGTCCAAACTCAAATATATCAAGTGCTTTTAGAAGCTAAAGCCTCCGAACACAGCGCACGAATGGTTGCCATGAAAAACGCTACTGATGCCGCAGGTGATCTTATCGACGACCTAACTCTAACTTATAACCAGGCACGACAGGAAACTATCACCAATGAATTATTAGATATAGTGACAGCGCAGAAAGGACTCGAATAGCAGGCTGTCTGGTTATCAGGACATCAGGTTATCAGGAATAATATGGGGGACTTTACTAAACTAGAAATCTGGATTAAAGCACATGAACTTACTCTAAAAGTCTATGCCTTAACATCCAAATTGCCAAAAAGTGAGCTTTTTGTTTTAACGTCTCAGTTAAGACGAGCTGCAATTTCTGTAGAATCACTTATCGCTGAAGGGGAATCTAGATATACTATGCCTGACAAACTGAAATTTTTCATCGATTCCCGAGCTTCAGCCGCTGAATGTGAATGCCAACTCCTAATTGTTAAAGACGTTTACGAAAATTTATCGCAAGAAGCAGTGAAGCTAAGAGCTGAGTATAATGCCTTAGGAAAACAAATAAACAGCCTGATAAGTTATAGGAGAAAAAATGGCTAAAACTAAACGCAAAAAACCCGAAAACCTGAAAACCCGAAAACCTGATAGCCTGACCGGCACCGTCGTTCAGATCATCGGTCCGGTAGTTGACGTTGAGTTTACCAGCGGAAACTTGCCCGATATCTACGACGCCCTCGAAATAAAATTACCTACCGACCCACAGACCCGCTTCGCAAGCCCGCTCCGACTCGGAATCGAGGCGAGCGAGGCGAGGCGAGCCCACCATCCTACTGACCTAATACTCGAAGTTCAACAACACCTCGGTGACAATATTGTTAGGACAATCGCTCTTTCTTCTACCGACGGTCTCAAAAGAGGCACCCCAGCCAGAAATACCGGTGCATCAATTTCTGTTCCTGTCGGTAAAGAAACTTTGGGCAGAATCTTCAATGTTAATGGTCAAACAATCGACGGCAAAGGCCAGATTAAGGCTAAAAAAACTTATCCAATCCACCGCGAACCGCCGACATTAAAAGAACAAGAAACAAAGTTAGAAATTTTAGAAACTGGCATCAAAGTTATCGATTTAATTGCCCCATTTTTGAAAGGTGGCAAGATAGGCGTTTTCGGCGGTGCGGGAGTCGGCAAAACTGTCATTATTCAGGAACTGATTAACAATATCGCCAAGGAACACGGTGGCTATTCGGTTTTTGCAGGAGTTGGCGAACGAACCCGCGAAGGCAACGATCTTTACCGCGAAATGAAAGAGGCCGGGGTTCTTGATAAACTCGCTATGGTCTTCGGCCAGATGAACGAACCGCCGGGCGCCCGCTTTCGAGTTGCTCTTGCTGCCCTTTCCATCGCCGAATATTTCCGCGACGAAAAGAATCAGGACGTGCTTTTATTTATCGATAACATTTTTCGCTTTGCCCAAGCAGGTAGTGAAGTTTCTGCGCTTCTGGGCAGAACCCCTTCTGCAGTAGGTTACCAGCCAACACTCGCCTCTGAAATGGGAGAACTTCAGGAAAGAATTACCTCAACCAAAAAAGGTTCGATCACATCTCTTCAGGCAATTTATGTGCCAGCGGACGATTATACGGATCCGGCTCCCGTTGCCACATTTGCCCATTTAGATTCGACAATTTCTCT
>MFBV01000018.1:2235-19598 GCA_001776505.1 Candidatus Curtissbacteria bacterium RIFCSPLOWO2_02_FULL_40_11
TTTACCCCGCAGTCGATCCGCTATCCTCAACTTCCAGAGCGCTAGACCCGGCCATTGTCGGCGAAAAACACTACACTGTTGCCAGGAACGTGCAGAAAGTTTTGCAAAGATACCGCGAACTTGCAGATATCATCGCCATTTTGGGAGTTGAAGAACTTTCGGATGAAGACAAGATAACCGTTACCCGAGCCCGCAAAATCCAGAAATTCTTATCGCAGCCAATGTTTGTTGCCGAAACTTTTACCGGTAAAAAAGGCGCTTATGTTTCAATTGACAAAACCATCGATTCCTTCGAAAAAATCCTCGAAGGTGATTATGATAGTGTCGACGAGCAAGAATTCTATATGAAAGGAGACATTACGACTGTAAAGAAGTAATGGCGAGTTACTTATGGGGTTTCTCATATTGATCTTATTCATTCTATTCTCATTTGCGCTTTGCTTCTCCCTAGGAAAGTTAGTCTCAAAAAGCTTGCCTCAAATTTTCTCATCAGCACTCATTCCAAGCATAATAATTTATCTTATGGTTGGTGTGATTATTACACTAGTAAACCCGGGTCCCATCGACGATGCGCGAAATGCAATATTTCTTGGAGCTCTTTGGCCATACACAATGGCTGCAATATTTGGCAACGCAGCTTTGGGTTATCCTTTTTTCAATTAACATGATCCATCCGCACATAAACATTCCCGTCACAAATTTGTTCTTGATCTTAAAAATAGATTCTGAATCAAGTTCAGAATGACAGGATAAGATTGGTCTGAGCGTTTTTAAAAATGGTAAACAAAAAAGAAAGATCCTGAATCCCTTCGATAAACTCAGGGTAAACAAGTTCAGGATAACAAAGGAGAACTAATTCGCATGTCACTACACCTACAAATCATCACCCCCGAAAAAACTGTTTTTGATTCGGAAGTCGATCAAGTCACACTTCCGACAACTCAAGGCCAAATCACAGTTCTTCCTCAACATGTCGGCTTAATTACCACCATTGAGCCCGGCGAATTAATTTATAAAAAACACAGCAAAGAAAATTTCCTGGCTTCCGGTTTTGGTTTTGCTCAAGTTACAAAAGACAATGTCAAAGTTTTGGTAGACTTAGCAACTCCGGAAGAGGAACTTCAAGAAAAAGCAATCGAAGAAGCTAAAAAACAGGCAGAAGTTGCCCTGGCGCAAAAACATCTACTTAGCGAAGAAGAATACGCAACGGCTGCTGCCAATCTCCAAAAGTCTTTGGCACAGCTTAAAATTAAACGTCGTCATAGACGCTGAGTAATTGACCTAATTGCTCTAATTTACCTAATTGACCTAAATAATCCCCAATGACACAATCTAAATTAGACATTTAATTATTGGGCTTTTATTTAGAAATTAGTAATTAGAAATTAGAAATTTATGAGGTTTACCTCCATCGCCATTTCCGGTCCAGTCGCTTCCGGCACCACAACTGCTGCCAAGGCTGTTGCCGAGAAATTAGGACTTGAGTACAGATCAGCCGGAGATTTTTTTCGTGACTACATGCTCAAACACAACATTCCTCTTCACAAAAAAGAAGATTTGCCGGATGAGGTTGACGAGAAATTCGATGATGAAGCAACAAAAATTCTTAAAAGTAATAAGCCAATTGTTTTTGATGGCTTGTACGTCGGCTACTTTGCCCGAGACATGGATGATGTCTTAAAAGTACTTTTAACAGCAGACGAAGAGGTAAGAATCAAACGAGCTTTGAAGCGTACTCACACCCATAAAGAAACTGCAAAAACTATTAAGCTCAGAGACGAGGCTCACGACACAAAATTCCGCAAACTTTATGCCAACGAAAACTTTCTAGACCCAAAATTCTTTGATTTAATTATTGATACAACAAACAAATCACCGAAAGAAGTAACTAAGAGAATTCTAAAAGAATTCTCTGGATAGTAGGATGGTTGGATCGTCGGATAGTGGGAATAAAATATGAGTGATTTCCGAGATTTAGAAGTTTGGAAAGAGGCACATGCTCTGACTTTGGAAATTTACAAAGTTACTAACAAACTCCCGAAAAGCGAACAGTTCGTACTAATTAGTCAAATTCGCAGGGCAGCAATTTCAGTAGAATCGAATATTGCGGAAGGCGAAGGGCGGTATGGCAAAGCAGATAGACTTAGATTTTTCGTAGACTCGAGAGCATCCATTAAGGAAGTACAAACCCAATTATTAATAATAAAAGATTTGTATAAAACAGTTTCTGAAGAAACTCTCGGACTATTTGATAGATATGAAATACTTATTAAGAAATTAAATAGCTTAATCAATTATAGAAGAAAGTATAATTAAGACCTACCATCCCACCTTCCCACTATCCCACTATCCTATTTGATAGCCCAAACTTCGCGTTCAGAGATTTTAGAAAATTGTGCTTATCGAAATATCCAAACTTAACATTATATTGACCCCTCGAAACTTTGATTCTTTGGTTAATTGACATTATCTCATGTTCTTGTCCATCGATTATTAAGGAAATATCATCACCGCGAGCTACTTCAATTTCAATTTCATCTTCCGGAGATAAAACTACCGAAGGAATTGGCAAACCTATCGGATTTACAAAAGTAACAATTAGTGAATCTATTTCCGGATCTACAATCGACCCGCCGGAAGAAAGCGAATAACCGGTTGAACCTGTTTGTGTTGCCACAATTACTCCGTCTCCGGAAACTTTAATGAATTCTTCACCATTTACTATAATTTTCAACTCACAAACCCGATAGGCACTCTTAATTACAGCTTCATTAACAGCCCGATGCCTTATTGCTTTTTTCTTATTGCTTATTACCGATTCTACATCCAGTGTCATCCGCTCAGAAATGAATATTTTTTCTCCGCCTACTAATTTATCCGCAGCTTTTTGCCAATCTTTTCCTTCAACAGCCGTTAAAAAACCGATATTCCCGGTGTTAATTCCTATAAACGGAATTCCAAGTTCTGCAAACTGAGAAGCCTTATGGATTAATGTTCCATCTCCGCCAAAAGAAAGAATATAATCACACCCCGCTAAATTATCTTCCCCGGCTACTTCTACATTTTTATTTTCTAAATACTTCTTGACCTCACCAGCAACCTCTTTGGCTTTTTCGTTATCTTCTTTTAGGCCCGCACCCCGCATCGCGGTGGAGGACCGCAAGAAAGATTTATCTTTCTTATAAACAACTCCTAATTTCACTAAATGAATTCTAACATGAGATATTTGCAAATAAAGATTTTAGAGTTCTAAAATTATTTAGATGGTATGTCTAAAGAGATAATGGTGATAGATATTATTGGAGTAGAAGCAGATAACCGTTGCTCTGAATTGTCAATATCGGCAGAAGACCTACCTAGATTGTTTAAAGATGTCGGGCTAGGTTACCTTGATGTAAATCAAGGCGAGGACAATCCTGACATTCGCCCTAGAAGATATATACAAGTACTTATTCCAGAATCAGTCTTTCGGCAACTATTTCTTGAAATTCCAGGTCTTGGAGAACCAAAACCTACTCCCGATGATTCCCGGCTCCTTGATACTCTCGGCAAAATGTACCCATAAACAAAACCCTCGGAATTTTTAAAAAATGTGATAAAATTCTGCTACTTGGATCCGTAGCTCCATCCTTCGAGTAAAGCTTCGGATGGCAATCAATGGTTAGAGCATCACTCTTCTTTTTGCGAAGTCGAGTCTGACTCGACGAAGCAAAAATATCAGGCGAGCGAAGCGAGAGCTGATATAATCTTGCTCATGGGCGTGTAGCTCAGTGGCAGTAGCATCTGTCTTATAAACAGAAGGTCCCAGGTTCGATCCCTGGCACGCCCACTGAAGTAAGATACATGAGCAAGATTATTCTTGCGAATATAAGGTGAGGATCCTTGGTTCGAATCCAAGTGCGTCCACCATTTTGTTCCTAATATATCAGACGGAGTGCTGATATAAGGTGGGGTCTTGGCCTTCGGCTCTGAGAGCCTCAGGCTCGAATGAGTTCGAATCCATCCGGATCCACAATTACACATGACTACTCAAGGAAAAGAAATTTTTGTGCCGTCAGAAGAATTTATGACTTCTTTCACTGAGCAAGCAATTACTTGGGTAAGGCAGCAAAGGAATCAGCTTCGCCCAAACTCAAAAGGATTAACACAAAAAGAAAAGCGGGTCTTCTCCAGATTTTTTGATCAAGATTTGTTAGACTCCGCTAGATTCGCACATGTTCCGGTTATAAAAAATCCCGATTTTTATAAAGGCTTTAACAGTATTCCGCTTCTAGACCTTGAACAGGTGGTTGCTTTTACATTTATTGACACCGTTGCAGAAATTAGAAACTCGGCTATCGGGACTAAATTCCACGAGTTAGTTCATGTCGAACAGTTTCGTCAACTCGGCGTTGAAAGAACAGTCGCGCTTTACCTCAAGCAATGGGTAAACGGCGATTATGATTATTGGAATATAGAATTAGAAGAAGACGCCTCTGGATTAGTAGCTTGGTACCATTCAAACCCCCAAGAATCGTTCTCGGTTAGTGAGGAAGTCGCAAAACGACTTGAAACTTACAAACTCCTATAATCTAGCCCTGTGGATAATTTCGGCATCAACCACATTAACATCCCGCCCGTATCTTAGCCTTGAAAGCTGCTTGATCATTTCGGCAATTCGCGGGTCTTTCTCTACCTTAGTCAAGTCTCGAGATGTGTCTAAAGAAAAAGGAGGCACAGGCTCATTGCGAACTATTGTTTTGGTATATGCATGGAATCTTTCAACATTAATTAAATCCGTTTCATTAAATATCGGGGTAAACTCGTGCTGGAGGTAATTAGCATCTGTAACACCAACCCTAAAGCTTACAATTGTTCCCACGTTACCAAAGATTGCATTTTTGACTTCCTCTTCTACCTGCCCCACAAACTGGTTAGCCACAATTAAATTCAGTCTGAACTTTCTAGCCTCTGCCAGAATATCGGCAAATGTATCCGTTGCGAAGTTTTGGAACTCATCAACATACAGGTAGAAATCTTTACGCTGCTCTTCCGGCACATCCTGTCTGCTCATTGCGGAAACTAAAATCTTTGGAACCAATATAAGGCCTAAAAAGTCTGAATTCTCGTCTCCGATTCTTCCCTTAGAAAGATTTACAATCAAAATCTTCTGATTATCCATAATATCACGAACATTAAATGCGCTCTTCGACTGCCCAATGATATTTCTCATCATGCGATTAGTAACAAACCTTCCGAACTTGGAAACAATATAATCAAGAACCTCACTTTTGTGAAAGTCCGAAGTCTGGGCAATCTGGTCGGTCCAGTATCTTCTGACAATCGGGTCGCTAACTTTTGGCAGTAACTCCTGCACATATTTAGCATCGGTGAGCACCCTAACCACTTCTACAAACGAATTGCCCGGTTCACTCATTACCGTAAGCATCGCGTTTCTGACAGCGTGCTCGAACCTCGGCCCGATTATTCCGGTTTTATGCGGGTCGTAAAGCTTATACATCAAACCGACAATGTAAGTTGCCACAAAGTGTTTTTCCTGCTCAGATTGCGCCTCCAACATATTCATACCAAGCGGCCGTTCTGTATCTGCCGGGTTAAAATAAATCACGTCCTCTGCCCGCTCGGGGGGGATCAACGAAAGTAAATCTTCCGCAGCATCACCGTGAGGATCGATAAACGCCACACCTTTCCCTGCTTTAATGTCCTGCAGTACCATGTACTTAAGAAGTTCAGTTTTACCGGTACCGGTTTTTCCAATAATATAAAGGTGTCTTCTCCTATCGTCTTCACTAATATAGACTTCTTTGGTTGCTCCCCTGTATACACTTTTGCCAAGATGCATCCCCTCTGATGGGATTTGTGCAGGTGCTGGTGCTCGTTTTGCATAAACCCAGAAAATCCCGGGAGTTTCTACACTTTTATTGGGAAAATGGAAAATTGAAGCAAGTTCCTCGGTATTTAAAACCCCAAAATTTCCAAAAAGAGGTAAATATCTATAGACAAAATCTACTAAAAACTGCTTTTTGAACCTGATCCCGGCTCCGGTAAACCCATTGTATTCACTAGTAAACTGCGAAAACGTCGATTTAATATTATCAAGATGAACCTTCGCCTCCTCATCCGTATTAGACGAAACTACAATTCTGATGACCACTTTAAATCCAACTTTTGAAATATTGTTCTCGATAGCATCCATCTTTTTAGGATCCGGTGCACTCTTGCTCCCCTCTTTAGGTGAAAGCTCGGCTTCTTTAGTTTTTGTCACATACCTTTTACCGGCGCTTCTCCATTTTCCGTCAGACGGAGTCGCTAGAATTTGTATAGCAGCTCCTTCTCCCGGCTGCATTTTGGCAAATGATGAAGTTATCTGATTCAATGGATCATTGGGAAGATCTTTGAAAGTTTTGATAGGGTAGTAGTCGGCACTTTTTAGCCTCAGAGCAGCAAACGCCAATTTTCCTTCTTCGCTAAAAATATTGTATTCTTCTATTTCCTTAACATCGGCACCAGGATAAGCACCGTGAATTTGCTTTTCTACTAAATCTTGCAATGATTTAGGACAAGAAACAAAAAACTTAATCTCCTGTGAATCTGCAACAATTTCGAGAGAAAAATGGTCCTGCGGTTGCAAAAAAGTCCTGACTCCACCTTTATAAATAGAATATAAAGAAGAGAACATTTGTTCAGCCGCATCGATTTTAATTTCGTTGTCTCGCGGAACTGCAACTTGTAAAAGAACAAAATCAAGAGATCGCTCTTCTCTGTTTTTATTACGCATCCATACGATCCACAACCAGCCTACTCCTGCAGCAATCGCAACAAAAACTAATAAGGCCAGTCCTAAAAATCCTAATGATTGTAAAAAAAGTTCAAATCCGCTTGAAGCATCTATTGTTCCAGGACCAGTAACTATATCCTCAACTGGCATATATTATTTCTCCCCTTTGAAGATCACTCTTTTTGTGTGGTGATGAGCAAGTTTAACAAGTCTAGCAACAAAAAGTGCAAGCGCTATAATACTTCTAACTCCATAAACTTCTTTTTTAACTGTAACTTTGGAAGTAATTTTTGCATGTTGCCCTTCCTGATAGGTCTTCTCATCTATCGGCAGCTCTATTGTCCCGCCCTTATCTATTATTTCTGATGCTTCTACTTCCGGTGATTTTACTCCTGCGTCTCTTACGTCGGCAGGGATCTGGGGCTCAGGCTCTTTAAGCCCCGCCTCCTCACCGGCTACTTCTTTGACTTCTTTTTCTACCTTTCTATCTGCTTCTTTATGGATCTCTTTTACGGCATGTTCTTGAGATTGAGCTAGTTCCTGTTCTTTAGCTGCTCGCCCGATTACGTCTTCGAAATCAGTCGATGGCCGGCGGGGTTTAGGGGCCGGCTCAACCTTGTCTTGTTTCTTGTTATCATCTGTCGCTTTTGCTGGGTCAGGCATTGACTAAATTTTACTACATTAAATTGCCCTATTGTTAAATAGTTGAGTTATTAAATAGAGAATTAAAAAGTAAATTAAATCCGATTAAACAATATAGCAATTTAGCAATAGACCAATTATTTTCTTCCTTTTCTCAAAAACACAACTTCATAAACTATCGCAAACAAACTTCCGGCTAGTGGCCCTATTAACCAAACAGCCAGCGTATTAGTTTGACCGGATAATATCGCAGGTCCAATTGCTCTTACCGGATTTAAGCCTGCACCTGTAATAGAAACTAAAATTATGGAAGCTGCAATCAAATATAAACCTAGCGCTAGGGATCCAAAGCTAATTGGACCGCGCCTATCGACTGCCGTACTGAACAAAACAAAAACTAAACCAGAAGTAAAAATGGCTTCGGCAAGAACAGCCTGAGTAAGCGATATATTTAAGCCTACATTTGGCGAGCCAAGTGCATGCTTAACCCCATCCTGACCGAAAAACATTAACAGGAAAAATGCTGCGATAAAAGTCGCCAGAATCTGGGCAGTTAAGAAAAAAACAGTCTTACTAGCAGAAAGTCGTTGAACTAACCACAAAGAAATGGTAATCGCAGGATTTAAATATCCGCCAGAAAGATGCGCAGTCACGAAAATTAACGACGTGTAAGAAACCCCGATCACAAATGCGATTCCTAAAACTCCAATACCTCCATAAAGCGCTTCAATTAAAACTGCAAAGGAGCAAATCAACACAAAAAAGAATGTCCCTAAGAATTCAGCCAGATACGAGCGCCAATCGCTAACCCAGTCTTTGATATCCGAAGTCTTCATTAACCGATTAGACCACGCAACTCGAAATAATGTCAAATAAAATTTGTATGCAAAGACACAAAACCCTTGAATACTTGGTGTAGAATGGTAAAACAAACATGAAGTTGTTTATAGACAGTGCAGTTCCGGATGAAGTTAAAAAAATGTGGGACGCCGGGATAATTGACGGTGTTACCACTAACCCCACACTTGCCGCCAAATCCGGAATCGAATACAAAAAAGCGGTGGAGGAAATTCTCGCAACAGTAGATGGAGACATTAGCCTTGAAGTTCTTTCAACCGACACCGAAGGAATGGTGGCAGAAGGTCAGAAACTAGCTAAATTGCACCACAATGTCGTCGTTAAAATTCCAACAACCCCGGAAGGTCTTAAAGCTTTAAAAACTCTCAATCAAGAAGGAATTCGTGTAAATATGACTCTCGTTTTCTCCCCTAATCAAGCGCTTTTAGTTGCCAAGCAGAATGCTTACATCGTCAGCCCATTTGCCGGCAGGCTAGACGACATCGGCCACAGCGCAATGGATACAATTTCCGAAATCCGTCAGATTTATGACAATTATCAGTTCGAAACTCAAATATTATTCGCCTCAGTTCGCTCTCCCCTGCATGTCAAACAAGCAGCTCTTGCTGGTACCGACATTGCAACTTGCCCATTTGATGTTCTGGAAAAACTCATTAAACATCCCTTAACGGATATCGGGCTCAAAAAATTTCTTGATGATTTTAAGGCAAGCAAACAGGAGCCTCTTGTCCAAAGTTAAATGAGCACCAAAAAATACTTCATTGGTGTTGACGGAGGATCTACTAAAACCGAAGCAGTCCTAATAGACGAAAATAAAAAAGAGATGGGTAGAGGCCTTACAGCAGGCTCCAATGCCGACATCTTCGGGCTTAGTGAATCTGTAGACCGAGTATTTGCCGCCATAGAACAAGCTTGTGCTGGTAAAAACTCAAATATCACGGGAGCTTGCTTGGCAATTGCCGGCATAGATACAAAAAAAGGTAAATCTATATGGGAACAGGCAATCAAAAATCATTATTCATTTTCTAAATATCTCAATAAAAAACCATTTGTTGTCAACGATAGTCTTGCCGCACTACGCTCAGGAACAACTGCAGAAAACGCAATCGTTATTATCGCCGGTACAGGTTCAAATTGCTTTGGCAGAAACGAGAAAGGTGAAGAGGCTAAAAGCGGTGGTGTCGACTATATTTTGAGTGACGAAGGTAGCGGTTATAATATCGGTCTTCGAATCCTGAAACGCATTACTCAAAGTATCGACGGCCGCAACGACAAAACAATTCTAAAAGACCTACTCTTTAGAAAATTAAATATAAGTTCATTTTCTAAATTAGTTTCCCAAGTTTACGAAAAACCCTGGAATAAAGCAGACATCGCCAGTATTGCACCGCTAGCAGAAAAAGCAGCAGAAAAGGAAGATAAAGTAGCTAAGGAAATAATAGAACGAGCTGCGCACGACTTGGGTATTATGATCAAAGCGGTCGCCAATAAACTGCAGTTAAAAAACAAGCAGTACGAAATAGTAACAGCCGGAAGCGTATTTAATATTCAAACAATACTAATGATTCACCTAAAGGAAGATATCAAGCAATTTTCGCCTAAAGCCATATTAGTCAAACCCCATATTGACAGCGCGACTGCTGCAGCTTATTTGGCAATGGAGCAAACTCAGTAGTTTACTCAATTACCACTGATCCGATCGTCGAAGGGCGAAGATGGTCATGATATCCCCAAGTCCCTGTCTTTGTAACCGTCACAGTTGCTGATTCTCCACTCTCAAGTCTAATTACAAATTCCCCGCCTGTAAGTTCCGGGTTTACAGTATGGGTTGGATGATTAGCACTGCCAATCTGGACTGTCCGAGATGAATTGTTTGTCCAAGTTATAGTTTGACCTGCACTAACTGTTACTGAAGCCGGCTCAAATCCACTGTCCGTGTAAGTTACTGTCACGCCACCTTCAGAAGGTTGGGCTTGCTCAGTTTGTTGGCTGCCATCAGTTGTTTGGCCACCAGTTTGCGTACCTGTTTGTTGACCATATTTGCAAGCGGAAAGCACAAAAGCAACTGCTGCTATCGCGATGAAAAACCAAAATTTTCTAAGATTAATTATCAAAAGTATCACCTCCCTACAAAATTTTTAATCATTAAATTTTGAAACATTTTGATTTCAATAAAAATTTAAAATTGTAAATTATCATATTTTCCCCGCACTTCCAAATACATCGATCTTATTTTCAACCACCGAAGCAACAGCCATTATAACGTCCGGTGTTAACTTATATACTTTATATTCTTTTGGGTTTTCACCAAGCTCTTCTTCTAAAGCATCTTTATATGCAACCCTAAGTTCGGTGTTAACATTCACCTTTACAATCCCTTCAGCAACAGCTGCCTTGACCTGATCTGCGGTAATTCCACTACCTCCATGAAGCGAAAGAAATGTATTCGGCACTGCTTGCTGAATTTGTCGAAGCAGATCAATATCCAAATCGGGCTGAACAGGGAAAGTTCCGTGAATATTGCCAAATATCGATGCGAGAATATCTACTCCTGTCTCCGAAACAAATTTCGCTGCATTTCCCACCTTTGTATAAGAATTTTTAAGTTGCTCAAGATCTATATCTTCTTCGTGTTTTTCGCTCGAACCGGAAACTTTATCGAATTCACCTTCAACCAATAATCCTTTTTTGTGCGCCTTATCTACAATTTTTTTACACTCTGTAATATTTTCCTTAAATTCCATGTCCGATCCGTCAAAATGTACATTATCAAAGCCGGGCTGCTCTATAGCTTCTTCAACCAGTTCAACCGGCTTGCCATGGTCTAAATTTAAAAGAATCGGGATTTTATACTCTTTTCTGGCATTAATAACCATGTCGACCACGTTCTTCATGCCAAAATACTTAACTTCTCCGGGTGAAAACTCCACCATGACCGGCGATTTTTTAGCACTTGCCGCCATCATGATAGCCTTGAAAATATCTAGGCTGTCGACATTAAACGCCCCGATGGCGAAATTCTCTTTATGAGCCATAGTAAACCAATCTTTGGCTGTCATGACCTTCCAATACTAGTCAAAAAAATAACAAATAACCACAAAACCGGACCGGAAACAGAAAAGACAATCAATTCATTTAAACTTATTTTGCCACGCTTTAATAAAATAACCGGTAGGATTGTGGAGACAAATAATATTAATACAGAAAAAATTACTAATGCACCAATTTGGAATCTTCCTTCCTGTGGATAAACAGCAAATAAACCTATAAATCCGAAAGGGATAATTATTACTATATTCAAAATAAATAAAACTACTTTAAACATTAACTAATCTGTCATTTTGTATGCGCTAGCTTTTTCTCCTTAATATCCGAATACATCTTCAAACCCCAAAAGCCATTAATTCCTGCCATTATAAGATACGGAAGCCAGAAGATTGATTTCAAGGTTGAATCAAGACCTGCCAGTTCAAACCCTTCGGCAATAAAAACCAATAGAACCATAAACTGGAAAATAGAAATAAGCACTATCAGAGCAACCGCCCTAAACGTTCCCACAAACCACAAGAGGGCCATTGGTCCGAAGATTACAGCTCCAAATGTCATCGCGTTCAAAAATTGTTTGTTGTTTGCAAAATCCCAAATTACCAGAAAAACAAAAATAAACAAAAGGTTAATTTGCGTCAACCTTTTTTCTGTAGAATTAGCAAATTTAAAAGTAATTTTAAACCTTTTCATTCTATTTCAACATCATCACATTATGTGATATGTCATAAATTGTGATATTAATCATTTTCTATTTTAGTAATTTTATCCAATCTCCTTTGATGACGTCCGCCTTCAAATTTTGCCTCAAGCCATGCAGTAACACCCTTTTTAGCATCATCATTACTAAGAAATCTCGCGCCAAGAGAAAGTATATTGGCATCATTATGCTCGCGAGCTAACTTTGGAATTTGTGCTCCTGCCTGCCCTGAGCTTGCCTGCACTGAGTTTGTCGAATGTGTCGAAGGACCACCGTAGTAAACTGCAGCCCGAATTCCTTTGACTTTATTAGCAGCAATAGCTTCACCCTGCCCCGATCCGCCTATCACAATACCCAATGATCCTGATCCGGTATCGGGATTGATGTCTTTGGCTACTTTTTGGGCACAGGGAATAATAAAATCCGGATAATCATCCGCCTCATCCATCTCAAATGCTCCGCAATCCTCAACGTTATAGTCCTTTAGCTCCAAATACTGAATCAATTGTTTTTTAAGATAAAACCCCGCGTGATCCGCAGCTAAATATATCTTCACTCTTCTTTAAGATTAACGGTTGAAGGGAATCTAGTGCAACTGAGTTAAAATCTACTTAGGTTCGGGAATAGGACATTGAGCCCGAATTTTGGAACCATCAATCCCTGATATAACTTAATGATTAAATCCTCTGTTAAAAATTCTATATAGGGGTAAAGTGCCTGAATATTCACCTTGAGGCTTGCAAGCAATAAAATGGGCTTCGTTATGCTCCATGTCGATATTTACATGATCTATATCTGAAAGCTCCAACCTAATCAGAGCATCACGCTGAACACATATTGAATTATTATTAGATTGTTTTGCTCTATCTTTCGTGATAAGAATCTCCCATAAACCATCCTCGCTTAAATATTGGACTCGACTTTCGTTAAAATCCCATTCTTCTCCTAGAATTGCTTTTAAACTTTTCAATTCAAAATCTTGAAATTCCACTCGTCTAAATGTATCAGGTTCTCCTAAAACTTCACTTGTCATTATTGTAGAAATATAGTGAAAATGTCTTACAAAGTCAAATTCTTTAAATCAAAACCAGCATTGGCGAGCTCATCTTTATATTGACTAATGTCAACCTTACTTTTGACAGCAACCGTAAGTGGTGCGACGTCCGGAGTTGAGTTGATTACAGTTGCACCCACAACTCGCATTACATTATTGATAGTCTTAACGAAAATTCTGGTCATTTTATGGTTCTCGACAGAGCCTCGAACAATAATCTCATCAGCATAATCCTCATCCGCCACACCTATAAACGTGCAAGATCCATCGAAAAAGTTGATTGAATAAGAAGAAGCGGTCTCAAAAACCGTACGCTGACCCGCTTGCCCTTCCGGAGCCTTCGGCGAAGTGAGGGCCATTGTTTTACCCACCGCATTTCCCTGACTCGTAGCATTCGCCCAATTCCCTAAAATGTGTTCTCTTTCAAAAATTACATCTTTAAACTGCGCACAATCTCCCGCTGCATAAATATCTGGCACATTTGTTTCTAAATATTCATTGGTGACAATCGCCCGATCAATTTTAATCCCTGAACCATCCAACCAACTCAAATCCGACCTTATTCCAATCCCAACCCCGACAACATCAGCTTGGTACTTATTGCCGGATTTTGTTACAACCACACTTTGATTATTCGAATAATCAAAGTGGTCTGCTTCTTCATTTGTCTCGATTGTTATCCCATTTTTTTTAAGAGTGTTTGAGAGCACTTGAGCTGACTTTTTATCCAGCTTTCCCTTCCAATAATAATCTTCACGAACCAAAAGAGTCACATCACTAACGCCGTTCACCTTAAAACAACTCGTAAACTCAAGCCCAATGAACCCTCCGCCGATAATCACTGCGGATTTCGCCTGTTTTGAAGCTTTAATGATTGCATCCGCATCTTCAACTGTTCGCATGTAAAAGATGTTTTTACTATCACTGCCGGGAATTTTTAAGGGCACTACATAACCTCCTACGGAAATCAACAGTTTTCCGTATTGAACCTGTTCCCCGTTAGCCAATTCAACTACTTTATTTTTGGAATCAAGATTTTTAGCTTTGGTATTTTTTAAAAGATTAATATTTTTCTCACTATAATATTCCGGTTTTCTTAAAAAAACTTGTTCTCTGTCAATTTTCCCGCGAATATAGTGAGGCAAAGAAACCCGTGAATACATCTCGTGATTTTCATCTGTAACAATACTAATAGAAGAATCTGGTTTTAAATTGCGGATGGTTTCCGCAGCAGTCGTACCGGCCGCTGAACCTCCAATGATCAGGTAGTCAGCACTCTTCATACTTGATCAGCGAGCCTCGCCTTGAGGCGGGCCGCAGACCCACCGATGATAAGAAAATCTGTCGATTTCATGTTTTCCAAATATTTAATCATGGAGTGGAAAGTTAGATTTCTCACCTCTCACCTCAGAATCAAACTTCTCACTTCACACATCACACTTCAAAACTATAATTCAAACCGAATATCCTAGAAACCTTATTACTTCACCTGCGACAAACCCAACTCCAACCGCAATTATTCCAATCATTACGGTTTCTGAAACTTTGGCAGAAAGACTCCCTTTGTTTAAAAACCAACGGATTATCCCGATAAATGCCATTACAAAAAGCGCAATAATTATCGACATTAATAGTGCGCGCGAAAGCGGTGTTACAAAAATATACGGTAGCAGTGGTGGAACCCCGCCCATTAAATAAAATAAACCCATAATTACACCTGCCAATATTGGCTTTTCATTAGACTGCTCACTTAAACCTAATTCGTCCCTCATCATCACTTTTAGCCATAAATCTTTATCGGATGTTACTTTTTTAGTTAAAAGTTCAACGGACTCTTTGTCAAACCCCATGTTTGTATAAATTTCCCTAATTTCATCCCGCTCAACATCCGGCTTATGCTCCATCTCCCACTTTTCTATTTTCTCCATCGCACCGTAATGTTCTTTTTGGCTTTTTACTCCCAAGTAATTTCCTAGCGCCATCGAAGCTGCACCGGCAACAATAGTTAAAATCCCCGCTATAACTACAACAGTTTGGTTGGCAACACTACCGGAAATTCCCACCAGAAATCCTATGGCGGTAACCACACCATCATTGGCACCAAAAACAATATCGCGCAAAAACTGCCCGCTAGAAGGATGTTCGGGTTCTCGCTCAGCTATATGTCTTCCTGGCATAGATAAGGTATTTAGGTTATTAGGTTAGCAGGAAAATTATAACAAAGAAAGAAAAAGGTGCACCCACCGACCCACCATCCTACTGACCTGCTTAGGGATATTCCTGATCGCCAGTTTCGCTATCTTCCAGAATAATTGCTTTTGTCGGACAGCTTTCTGCAGCCAGTTTTATTGCTTCGGCAGTATCACCATCTTCATCCAACACTACTGCTTTATTTTCGCTATCGAGTTGGAATGTCTTCATTGCAAGTGCCACACAGCTTGCCGCACCGATACATAAATCACGATCAATTTTAATACGGTATTTCTTTTTTGCCACTTTAAATATTATCTTTGAGTTTTCTTATGACCTCAAGCGGTAAAAACGCACATTTTAGTCTTGCCGGTGTAACCGGTCCACCAATTAAACCTAATACTTTGTCTCCGGTCAATTTAGATAGCGAGGAAACCTTCTTACCTTTCATATACTCTGATAACATCGAAGAAGAAGCTACCGAAATTGCACAACCAGAACCAGTAAATGAAACGTCGTCGATCATAACATCGCTTAGATCACCTCCGAGGTGTTCTCTTGATGACGCTCTGACCCCACCTCGGAGGTGTTTTTGGGAAAATTTGAAAAAGAAAGTCACTTTATCACCACACAAAGGATTAACCTGATTAATCACCAAATCCGCATCATCAAACTTGCCAAAATTACTTGGGTTTTGCCAGTGTTCTAAAATTTCTTCGCGGTAGAGATCCATAATTAGGTATGCAGGAGAGTAGGATGGTGGGTTTGTAGGTTATTATTTTTATTTTTCCTCCTACCATCCCACTTACCAACTCGCCCAAATACCTCTTGGACTTTTCTAAGTCCAAGAATCAATCTATCAACATCGCTTTTATCATTGTAAATATAAAAACTCGCCCGCGCCAAAGGTCCTGTTCCTAAAAAATCAGCTAGTGGTTCAGCACAATTAAAACCGGAGCGAATTTCTACACCCTCGCTGTCCATGATCGTTGCCACATCATGAGCGGGAATAGATCCAATGTTAAAAGAAATCACACCCGCCCGATTGTCATCGCGAGGGTAGCGAAGCGATCTCTTTTTAGATTGCTTCGTCGTCCTGAGCGAAGTCGAAGGACTCCTCGCAATGACCGAATTGAGAGGTCCGTATATTGTTACTTCGGGAATTTTTGCTAGCTCATCAAGTGCATATTTTGTTAGTTCGACCTCATGCTTGCGCACATTTTCCATTCCAATTTCCTTCAAATAATCAACAGCTGCGCCCAAACCTATCGCCCCTTCAATATTAGGCGTACCAGCCTCAAATTTCAAAGGTAGTTCTGCCCATTCTGACTCATCAACTTTAACTGTAGAAATCATATCTCCCCCAAATAAAAACGGTGGCATCTTTCCTAAAATCTTACGCCTTCCCCACAAAACTCCAATGCCAGAAGGCCCCAACATTTTATGGCCGCTAAATGCATAAAAATCACAACCTATTTTGGGAATGTCTACCTTCATATGCGGGACAGCCTGAGCACCGTCAATAAAAATCCTAATCTCTGGTCTCTGGTCTCTAACCAACTTTACAAGTTTTTCTACGGGGAAAATCGTCCCCAGAATATTAGAAACGTGAGCGAAAGTGACAAGTTTTGTTTTTTTAGTTAATGCTCTCTCAAATGCTTTTATATCTAACTCCCCGTTTTCAATCGGAACAAATTTGAGTACAGCACCGTTTTCTGTTGCCAACTGCTGCCAAGGCACAATGTTGCTGTGGTGTTCGGCAATGGTCAAAACGATCTCATCACCTTTCCCTATATTCAATCTCCCCCAACTATAGGCAACTAAATTTATGGCCTCAGAAGTATTGCGGACAAAGATAATCTCACTGGAGTCTTTAACACCGACAAAATCGGCAATTTTCTTTCGCGCCTTATCATACGCATCTGTTGCCTCAACAGTTAATGTATGAATTCCTCTGTGCACATTGGCATTAGAAGTTTCTAAATGTTTTTTAATAGCATCTATTACCTGCTTTGGCTTTTGGCTTGTCGCCGCACTGTCCAAATAGACCAAAGGCTTACCATTCACCTTTCTTTTAAGGATTGGGAAATCTTTTC
>MFBV01000018.1:19659-19754 GCA_001776505.1 Candidatus Curtissbacteria bacterium RIFCSPLOWO2_02_FULL_40_11
AGTAACAATTTTCATTTTTATTTTTCCCAAAAATATCAGAGGAGCGCCATTGGGATGACCGAAGGGTCCCAAGACGACCTGCTGCTATATGTATA
>MFBV01000018.1:19882-25247 GCA_001776505.1 Candidatus Curtissbacteria bacterium RIFCSPLOWO2_02_FULL_40_11
TGAATCTCGTGGTGTTCATCCATCTGGCATTGTTCATGTGAACATTCGTTAGAAGTCGCGTAAATTTTCCCGGCAATCTTATAAACGGCAATTTTCTTCTCACCAACTTTAAATGCTTTCATTCCCTCTTCCGGAATTTCATTAAACGCTGCAACCCTTACTTTTTGGGCCATTAATTGACCTCCTTTCTTTATCCGCCAAGAATCGCTTCTTGAGGCGTGTTCGAATAGAACAGAAAGCCTCAGGGTAAGATTCGGCGGGCTGCCATAATTTTTTCCCTAACAGGCTCAACGAATCCTTCTACCAACATTTCCTCAGCCTGTTTTCGACTAATCCCCCTGCTCATCAAATAAAAAAGCATTTGCGCGTCTACTTTACCAACTGTTGCCGCGTGGCCTGCTTTGACATCTTTTTCCAAAATCTCCAGCGCCGGCGTATCATCACCCATCTTAGCATCGTCAAAAAGCAGTGCGTCGCTTCTTAAATAAGCATCGGCGCCTTTGGCACCTTTTTCAATTTTTACATTTCCGCGAAAAGAAAAGAGTGCTCTTCCCCTCAAAACCGCCCGCACATTGACGTTTGATTTTGTGTTCGGTGCCGCATGGGTGATATAAACCTCGAGTGATCTATCGTCTTTTCCCCCCCCCACTTCGCCCCGTAAAGCGGGGCTTCGAGGGGCAGGCATCACTAACCCCACAACCTCAACCGACGAGTTCTCACCAGAGAGGACAACATCTAAACGACCTTCCGTCATCCCGAACTTGTTTCGGGATCCTGAAATAAATTCAGGATGACGAACGTCAGAACCCAACATTATTGGAATCACCCTTTTCTCATCTTTTCCCAAAATAATCTGGTTCATTTAGATTTCCTTTCTCCTAACCTAGCAAGTCTCTCCAACAGTTCCTTATTTTCCCTACCTCCAGCATAAACAAAAGCTCTATGTAAAACACGATATCTTTTCAACAACTCCCCGTAAAAGGTCTGTTCGTATTCAGAGGAAAATCCCGCGGCCTTCTTAACCATATCTATTATTTCAAAAACTCTAGGAAGTGAATTCCCTAACGCATCCATTTCCCTAAAAGAGATATCGATCGTTACCACTGGCGCTGGCTCACCCTCCAAAGTACGTCTAAACATAGATTGAAGACTAGATAAGACATCTTCGTCCCGCTCTCCAACATGACTGACACCAATCTCTCTTCTTCTCATCTCACGCATAGAAGTTAAGTGTTGATCTAGCGCCAATAAAGCAAAAGCAGAGAATCTCACTTGAATAGGCTTATCTGCATCAGAATTCAGGATTCCCTCCACCTGCGATACAGCATCAAAATCAAACTCATTCGTCATCCAACTGCCCCTTCCCAAAGCTCTGCAAATTTTAACCTTAACTCTTTATTATCTTTTCCGCCCGTAATTTCCCCATGTTTTTTGGCATCCGTATACGCCTCATAAACTTCTTCCGGCTTTGCATCAATATAAACAGTTTGCTTAATTATCTTCATGAAACCGCCCTTTTATGGAATTGCTTAACTTCCTCAACAAACTCTTGCGGTCTTTGTTGTAGAAGTGTATGTCTCCCCTTAATTCTCTTAATCTTCACCAATCCTGGAGCTGCCGCGTTCCTTATTATTCTAGAAGAAGAAAAAGGGATCACTATTGCATCTGCACCTTCAATAACTAAAGTTGGGACCCCAAGACGGGAAGCATACTCTCTCCAGTCAAAATTAAGTAAATCGAATGTTGATTGAATAGCAGCTTTCGGCAATACCGCACTCATTCTCGCATCTGCATTTTTTAATTGTTCGCTATTCATATTCTTAAATTCAGGATTTATACGCCGAGCCCAGTATGTTAAAGCTTTAGCACCTTGGATATCTTTAGCCATTTTTGCTGCTACATATTCCGGTAACTTAGTTATTGCCTTTAGGGGATCAATCCTCGTCGGACCCTGCAAAACCAAACTGGAAATTCTGTCTGGATAATTAACAGCCACGGTAAGACCTATGGCACACCCGTACGAATCCCCGACAAATCCCGCTTTTTCTATTCCAAGCTTGTCCATTACTTCAATAACTGTCTTTGCGCTTTCCTCTGGAGAATAACGCCTATTTCTCGGATATTGACCTGAAACTCCGTATCCCGGTAAATCCACAGCCGTCACACGATAACTTTCTCCGAGCGGAGACGTCACAAAATCAAATCCGCGTGATGAACCAAGTAACCCTGAAACTAAGACTAGATCAGGACCTTTCCCCCCCTGTATATAATGCACATCTACGCCATCGACATTAACAGTCGACTCTCTGCGACTACTTTCATTCCATCGCTCACCAGTCACTTGATCAAGTCCCGCTTCGGCCAACACATTATTCCTTTCTCTTTCGTCAGTCACCCCATCGCTCCTTCTCTTCGAACTAATAGACCGAATAAATTTTGAATTTTGAATTGCCTGTTCTCCGTAGTTTCACTACAAAGGATGAATACTATTGACTCTTGCATTTTGACTTTTAACTGATCTCTCGAAATACTCATTTGTCTTCATTAAACGAATTATCAAGCCTTTCCTTAATTCTAATTTGTTGTGAACACAATCCTTCATCTGTCATTGGATCAGGCACTGAAAACAAACAAGCATCATTGATTTCGTTTATAATAGCCAACTGAGCTTTTATATCCCGAGAGGCAGGAGACGAATCTCCAATAAATTCCAAACTAAACCCTAACCCTTCTTGCCTAACTATCCAATTTCCAATTTTCCACTCGCTCACTACTGGATCCAATAAATGTGGAAAATCTGTTTCTATCACCCTACTGACCCCTCCATGTTGAGAGCTATCAGTCTATTCAGCTCAACCGCATATTCCAAAGGTAGTTCTTTGACAATCGGTTCAATAAAACCGTTAACAATAAGGGAAGTCGCCTCTTCTTCCGTCAAACCCCTGCTCATCAAATAAAACAGCTGCTCTTCGCCGATTTTAGAAACACTAGCTTCGTGGCCAATCTGCACATTATCCTCATCAACTTGCATCGTCGGGTATGTATCGCTTCGACTTTCTTCATCAATAATCAAGGCATCGCAGCGCACATTGCATTTGACGCGCTCAGCATTTTTAATGACCTTAACCAACCCTCGATACGAGGTCCGACCTGTACTAGTGGAAACGCTTTTGGAAATAATTTCCCCACTAGTATCCGGCGCCAGAAACATTAATTTCCCGCCCGCATCCTGATGTTGGCCACTGTTTGCAAGAGCCAAAGACAAAATCTCCCCGCGCGCTCCTCTTCCGACTAAATAGCAGCTTGGATACTTCATGGTAATTTTAGAACCCAAATTGCCGTCCACCCATTCCATGACACCGTCTTCTTCGACAAATGCCCTCTTAGTCACCAAGTTGTAAACATTACTGGACCAGTTTTGGATTGTCGTGTACCTACAGCGTGCCCCCTTTTTAACAAAAATCTCAACGACTGCCGCATGCAATGAATCGGTGCTATAAACGGGAGCGGTGCATCCTTCGACATAGTGCACATATGCGTCTTCGTCTACAATAATCAAGGTTCTTTCAAACTGCCCCATGTTGGCAGCGTTTATCCTAAAATAGGCCTGCAAAGGGATATCTACTGAAACTCCGGGAGGCACGTAAATAAAGGAGCCGCCAGACCAAACTGCAGAGTTAAGCGCCGCAAATTTGTTGTCGGCAGCCGGAATACTCCTGCCAAAATAGCTTTTGACGATGTCCGGATATTTTCTCAAACCCGTATCCATATCGCAAAATATCACGCCCTTGTCTTCCCACTTTTTTTGGAAGGAATGATAAACCGATTCACTCTCGTATTGAGCAGTTACCCCTCCCAGATATTTCTTTTCCGCTTCGGGAATTCCGATTGCATCATATGTATCAAGAATCTCTTTGGGTAGATCTTTCCAGGATTTGGCCTGGCGGTCGGTCGGTCTTATGTAGTAGTAGATATCGTCAAAGTTAATAGTTGAAAGATCCGCCCCCCATGTAGGCATTTTCTTAGCCTCAAAAATCGCCAGCGCTTTAAGCCTTCTCTCTCTCATCCACTCCGGCTCGTTTTTAAAGCCCGATATCTGCTCAACCACAGACTTATCCAAACCCTTCCGGCTCTTAAAAACATAATTCTCCGGTTTCGAAAAACCGTATTTATTTTTGTACTGCTCTTGAGCAGGCAAAAAGAAACTCGTTGAGCCCGTAGGGCGAGACAACCGAGAATTCTTAATTCGAGGTTGCTTATAATCTGTTTTTGGTATCGCCACTCCGTTTGCCATAGCAATCTATTCGATGTTTAGATACTAAAGATTAAACTTTAGATTTTTCCTCATAAAGAGCAATAAGGCCCTTAAACTTTTCAAGTTGATCCATAGTTGCAATAGGAAACCTCTCCTTAGACAAACTTTTCTCATCTGTGTTACCCGAGTTGCTCACAAACACGTTTCTACCTTTACGATCAACTTTGTATACCAACGACGTATTTGTATACTCCGAGCTAAGCATAATTCCTAAATAGCTCCCACTTTTGAAAAAAACGATGTCGTAGTTAAAACCAGCATCCTCGATACTAACTCTTTTACATTCTTCCTCTGACTCAGGATCTCCTAATTGGTCAAGCTCTGCAAACAAATCATCACTTAACCTCATCCATAACTCAATTCTTTCGTTTTCTTCTCTTGCCCTTTCATCGTCCCTTCTTGCCTCACTAACAATTTCTAGTGTGTTCATTTTTGCCTCCTTTCAGGCAGATAAATCGTCATTCCGAACTTGCCTGCCCTGAGTAGTTCGATTCCACTCATTATCATGATGAAATCGAAGGGATTCAGAATCTAATTTTAGATCCTTCGCTAATCGCTCAGGATGACAAGTTGGATTGCTTCGTCACTTCGTTCCTCGCAATGACATTTCGTAGAGATTGATATCCCTTCTCCTCAATCTCTTTTGCTAAACCCATCTTCCCACTCTTAACAATCTTCCCCTCCACCATCACATGCACAAAATCCGGCTTTAAATATTTCAAAATCCGCGCATAGTGGGTGATCAATATAATAGAGGCACTCTTATTAACTTCATTATAATGATATAATGAAGTCGCTATAGTCTTTAGTCCGTCAACGTCAAGCCCACTGTCAATCTCATCCAAAATTGCAAGTTTCGGCGAAAGCGCCAGCATTTGCAAAATCTCATTGCGTTTTTTCTCTCCGCCAGAAAAGCCCTCGTTCATCGATCGGCGCAAGAAATCATCGCCAAGTTTTAGCGAAGAAGCGTATTCGAGAAGTTGCTGACGAAACTGTGACATCGAGTTACCAGTTGCCAGAGTCAAGTTGCCAGATTTTACATTCCTGGTC
>MFBV01000018.1:25257-30807 GCA_001776505.1 Candidatus Curtissbacteria bacterium RIFCSPLOWO2_02_FULL_40_11
GTCGCTGGTCTCTGATCACTATTTGCTAACTTCGCTTTCCTTAACACATTGAAAACGGAAACTCCCGGAATCTCTACCGGGTGCTGAAAACCTAAAAATATTCCCAGCTTCGCCCTTTTGTCCGGCGTTAATTTTCTTAAATCCTGTCTGTTAAATATCAGTTGTCCTTTGTTAATTGTGTAGCTTGGATGACCAGCTAGCACTTTTGCAAGAGTACTCTTCCCGCTTCCGTTTGGCCCCATGATTACATGAATTTGACCAGCATTTACCATCAGGTTCACACCCTTCAAAATTTCTTTCTTGCCCGCCGTAACTTTCTTGTCATCCGAAGCTTTAGCGGAGGATGAAGTGGAGGCGGGATTATTTACAGAAGCTTTTAAATTGTTGATTTCTAGCATATTTTAAAAAGTAATTATAAAATCTAATGCTTTAGCAAACGCACGACAGTTTATCTTTCTGCTTTGTTCCATTTCAAAAGCCTCCAGCGCAGCTTCTATGCTGATTGCTTCATGCTGTTCTGATGATAAATGCGTATTCTCAGATTTCACATCCAGTAAGTCATTTTGTCACGACCAGATCGGCAACGGTTTTTTTGCCGATCGTCTCCTCCATTTGCATTTTCATATCCGCCCACATTTCACCGGCCCCACACGAACATTCGTGCCCCTCTTCGAAACATTCACCCTTAACCAGCTCGCCATCCAGCACTTTTAAAACATCAAGAAGTTTAATCTGATTTGCGCTCTTGGCCAGTGTGTAACCACCGGAAGCACCCTCACGGGATACTAATATCCCGGCGCGTTTGAGTTCGGAAGCAATTTGGGACAGGAATTTAGGGGAGATTTGATTTTTGCGAGCGATGTCACTAACAGAAACGTATCGATTTGTAGCTACACCTCCGAGGTGTAATCCTGACTCAGACTTGACTCCACCTCGGAGGTGAGTTTGGGCCAAGGCAAGATTGGAAAGCAATATTAATCCATAATCCGATTTCTGAGACAATCTAAACATAAACTACCACTGAGTTTGTAGCAGTTTATCTAAGGCTGGAGCCGAAGTCAAGAGATCAAATTTATTGCGCCTCTACCCACTTCTCAACTTCAAGTGCCGCCATACAACCGTAACCTGCGGCAGTTACTGCCTGGCGGTAGTGATAGTCATGAACGTCCCCGGCTACAAAAACCCCTTCAGTTGAAGTCATCATCTTATAGTTTCCCGGTGCATCAGGATCACCAAAATGTATTTTGGCTTTTCGCATAACATACCCTTTTATATCTAAATCCACTTGGCCTTGAAATAAGTTAGTTACAGGAATATGTCCGATAGCCACAAATATTCCATCTACAAGTATATCAGACGTTTTATTATCTACCTTGTTATTAATCTTCACCCCTTCAACTTTGTCGCGACCAAGCACATCTACAACTTCGCTATTTAAAATAAATGAGATCTTCTTGTTCGCTTTTGCTCGATCAACCATAATTTTGCTTGCCCTGAACGCTTCCCTTCTGTGGACTATTTTGACATCGCTCGCAAACTTGGTTAAAGTCAGCGCCTCTTCCATTGCGCTATCACCGCCTCCTGCCACAATTACGCGTTTATCCTTAAAGAAAAAAGCGTCGCACGGAGCACAAGAAGAAACTCCTTTACCAATTAATCTTTTTTCATTTGGGAGCCCTAACCATCTAGTATCTGCACCAGAAGCAATAATGACTGATTTCGTCAAGTATGATCGATCGCTTACTTTCACCTTAAACGGCCGCACTTTGAAATCAACAGTTGTCACGTCGCTATCCATTATTTCTGTCCCAAATCTTTCCGCCTGATCGCGGAAGTTTTTCATTAGATCCGGGCCTTGAATACCTTTAGGGAAACCGGGATAGTTTTCGACATCTGTTGTCAGCATCAACTGCCCGCCCCATTTACTGCCGGCAATCAAAAGCGGTTTTAAATTAGCGCGAGAAAGATAAAGTGCTGCAGTTAATCCTGCCGGCCCGGAACCGATGATGATGACGTTGCGGACGTTGTCCATAAATCTTCATATATTATACGAAACTTAATTTGAAAATATGTGACTTAAGTCTCAATTTCTAATTTCTAAGTGCTCTCGACTTTAGTCCTTGTTTTACATCATTTCTAATCAATTCACAATTGCCAATGGTTAGTTATATTTGAAAATTAATGAATTGGGATTTTTATTAGATCAATTAGAAATTAGAATAATTAGAAATTTATATCACCCTAATAAAACCCGAACCCTAAAAATTACCGGAAAAATACTGTTGAACAATAAAAGTACCCCGAATTCGGCAATTTCCGAGTAAAAATAGATCACTATTGACAGCATTTAGGGCGCATAACATAGAATATCCCCTGTATTTCTAAGTTCGCTGACAGCTCGAATATTTATTGATTCTCAAAATAATATGATCAAAAAAATCCAAACTTTCATCTTAAGTTTAATAGCTGTTTTCGTGGCTACAGCTGCCGTAAATGCTCAAGCTACCGGCGCCCCAACTCTGGAAATAATCACCCCAGGTGAGGATCAGATAATTTACGGCAACACTATACCTATATTATTTAATGTTGAAAATTTTGAAATTGTAAATTATGAAGAAAATACAAAACCGACGGCGGGGCAGGGGCATATTCATATTTGGTTAGATGATGAAAATCCAACGCCAGTTTCGGCAAACAAAGTTGTTGAAAACACCTTCACTTTTTCCGATGTTCCGTATGGCCAGCATACATTAATGGCAGAACTTGTTGGCAATACCCATCAGTCGCTTACTCCCCCACAAAAGATGACAGTTAACTTTACTAATGCAGAGATTGCCTCGTCCGAAGCCGCCGCCACTAGTGGCTTTGACAAAAACACGGCGCTAGTAATTTTAGTGGTTGTTGCCTTAGTAATCATTGCTGCCTGGTGGTACACCAAAGAAGAAGATGAAGAAGAGATTTCCGAAACCAAACCGAAGAGAACTAAAAAAGCCATAGCTAAAAAAACAACTAGGAAGAAAACCAAATAGTAATAAATAATCAGTAATTCAAAAGTCAAAGTGCAAAAGTCAAAATTACAGGTCAAAACTCAAAACTTTTAAATTTTGAATTGCAATTTTGCATTTTAACTTTTTCAAAACAGAAGCCCATCGCGTTTGACGTGGGCTTTTGTTTTTCTTGCCCGCCAAAAATTTTTGTTGATCGTGGAACTGACACTGAAGTAGTTCTCCACACATTCGATTAACTCAGTGTCGACCCTGAGCAATATCGAAGGGTCGACAAACTCGAACAGTAACTATTATTCGACCTTGTGGAGAATTTCCTTAAATTTGATTTTTGAATTTTAAATTGAACTTTTGACTTTTACCCTTTGACTTTTAACTTATATTACACGTGTCTGTCAGCGATCCTTCGATATAACTCAGGATGGCCTCCAGTCATGTTACACGTGTCTGTCAGCGACAGTCGAAGCGCCCCAAGAAGAAGGTTTGGTGGCGACTTTGAAGCCATTTGCCCTAATCATACCCACAATGTCCGTTATAAGGTCTCTGGTCTCCCCGTTTGGCCCAATATCAACATGGATTTCTAAATTCAGCCCGTTATCTTCTTTTGTATGATCTTCTCCATTTAAAATCCCCATTTTAGAAAAATCATCAACTAAATTTTGGGCAAGAGTCAAAGAAGTAAATGCTTCTTGCCAAATTCTCTGCTTTAGCGAATTCAAATGTTTAACTTCATACTTACCCCAAAAATAAATTCCTCCTCTGCCTTTTTTATGAACTATAATTGCCGAAACAAAATCAACGCTCTTACCGTTATATCCTTGTGAATCTGTTCCAATAATAATTTCGTAGGAACCCTGAGTATCGCGGCCTAAAAACCAAACGATTTTTTTAAGAGTCGCCGCCCATTCCAAGCGGCCGTAAGTAGGACTATTGTAGGCACTAGGAAGCTCTAAATCTTGCATATTAAGGCATATTCTACCAAATGTATAGTCTAAATCCCAAAAAAAAGACCCCTCAAGCGCTTCTAGGGGTCTTCTCTATATTACCGGCCAGTACCTCTTTGAGCCAAAGGCTCATTTGCCTCTGGCAACAAATCAAACTTGTCAGTCGCGTTTGACGCGACGGAAACTGAAAGGGCTTTGGTCCGAAAAATTCAGACCTGTAATTTAATACTTGCAAGGATCAAGAAAAGTGTCAAGGGTGATATTTATGTACTCAATTGAATTACGGGCGTATTTCCCTATGTTAATCTTGACAAAAATACTTACACGAGGTATATTATCAAATAGGATTAATTATTAGATATCTAATAATAAGAGTTCTAATAATAATCGCCAGGAGAAATTGACTATGGCACATACTATCGTATTCCACTTAATTAAAGTCTCGAAAAAAATCCAGAATGCTTTAGGCTTAAAATCGGATACTTACGATCTATCGCCTTCAGAAGCAAGCACACTTCTAATAATCGATTCTAAAAAGGACACAAGCCAAATTGATATCGCTTTAAAACTGCACTTGAAACCGGCATCAATTGTTAGCCTAATCGACGAATTAGAAAAACTTAATTTAGTTAGTCGCAAAACGACTGAAGGCGACAGGCGAAAATATGATATACAACTCACCGAAAAAGGTAAGGAGGGAGTTAAAAAAATACGATTTCAAACTAACAGAATTGAAGAATTAATAAGAAGTAAATTAACTGAAAATGAAATTAAGACATTTTTCAATGCACTCGAAAAATTGTCTGATGATAACGACTTAAATTTGGAAAACTTTGCAGGAAAGGAGGTGAAAAATGAGATACCCAGCGCTAAGCGAGAGGTGGCGTCTTGAAATGGCAATGAGACCCAGAACCAATGGAACAAATGACCAAACAGTAACCCAAACAGGTCATTCAAGAGTATTGTTCAGGGCACGCCAGATATTCCCACTGTCTCTCTTTAGGGATCAATTAATCGTCGAGGAGTTAAGGATTTTATGGCTTAAACAGCAAGGTCCGCTTGCGAATGAGATCGTTTCTATAATGGCCACCGACATCGCTAGTGTTAACTGTGCTGCCGGTCCATTCTTTGGCCACGTCCACGTTCAGAGCTTAACTGGAGGGCCTGAGATAATGGTAGATAATCTCTTTAGAAGCGACGTTTATCAGATCAGAAGCTTAGTTGAGGGGATTGCCCTTTCAGCTCGAGAAGGTCTAAGGATAAGCCACGAAGATCTTCAGACTGAAAAACAAAGCTTAATGAGAGCAGGCGCCATTAACTAAACACTAAGTTTAGGTGTAAGGCATCGTTGTTTAAAGGCAACGGGTATCTAGTTTGAAATCAAAATTAAGCAGCCAAATTCAATTTCCCGCTAATAATTTCACCAATTTTGGGAAGAACTTCTTTTCTATTAGACGGCATTCCCGAGTGTGAACCGTTTATTCGTATAAACTTTCCAGGATGTATTCCGCGCACAACCAAGTCATTCGGGCTACCTAAAGACGTGAAATTCAGGCTATTCAACTCATCTACAGAGTCACGAAGTTCTGACAAAGAAAAAT
>MFBV01000018.1:30830-38604 GCA_001776505.1 Candidatus Curtissbacteria bacterium RIFCSPLOWO2_02_FULL_40_11
CACCACAAATATGGCTGACCTAAGGTTGAATTAACCCACTCTGGAATTGGGCCACCAAGGTTTATGCTACGGGAAACTACACTGCGATGGAAATCAGGATGTCTGATCGCTGTAATCATATTAAGAATAGCACCCCTACTATGACCAACCACAACTAAATCATTATCATCCCCTATTTCCTCCTTTACTTGTTCAAGCAATCTCATGAAAGGGACTTCTTGGATCTTCATTGGTCTTACGTTAAGTGGCGCCTCTGGATGAAAAATTATCACCCGATGACCGCGATTCCCCATATAAACCTTCATACCCCAGAAAGCAGACTCAGGAGAATGAAATCCTACTAGACCGACAATTGTCGCGCTCTTATCAGCAACTACTCTCTTTCCTTCAAGTATCATTCTGGTGTCCTCAACTGTTTGCCAAAACAGGAAATCCGCAAGTTCACTTGCGGCCATTCGTAAATCTCTAAAAAGCATCTCACCCTCCTTAACTCGCTGCTCGAAGGGTAAATTATCCATGTAAACACGAAATTCTTCTTTAGAACCGGGGAATCCGTTATTTGATTGGGGGATATCTTCCTGCCTTATCGCAAGCGGGCTGTATCCGAGAGCAGTTGGTAATCTCTCGACTCTACCCAAACCGTCCTCCTTCGGACAGGAATACAGCTTATATTATCTCACTTTCGTGAAAATCTGTCTAGAAAACTTAAGATGCTTTCTTCTCTGAACAAATCTTACAGTCCTGCATGTGAGTTGCACCTATATATACAGCCGAAAGGCCTACAAGTATGTAAAATATTCTTTCTAGTATTGGCACACTACCCAGAATTAAATTGACTATATTAAGACCTTGAACAAGTGCAGCTAATCCTAAATTAAGACCGCCTATTACGAGCAGGGCAAAAGTAACCATATGGACTAATTTAGAAATCTTTTTATCCATTATTTTCACCTCCTTCCACCCTCCATAAATTGCCCCTTGAGCCGTGTATGAATAATACTATAAAGGCGAAAGGTAAAATTAGGAGGGCTTCACCTTACAACCTTAACGACTCAGTTTAGCGCCAAAATCGAAATTTAGTCAACTTTTTGAAAAAATATTAATGCTGAACAATAACTCTATGAGGATACGGAATCTCTATCTTTTCACGGTCAAATGCGATTTTTATACGCTTTCTCAATTCTCTTGCCACGTCCCATTGTTTAATTGGTTTAGTTTCACCCACAAATTTAATCTCAATTGAACTTTCGGCAAAATCTTCAACACCCCAAACTTCTGGTGCCTTAACAATCATCTCGCCAAATTTTTTGTCATTGGCAATCTTCTTACCAATCCTATTAAGAACTTTTATAGCTTTATCGAGATTAGTTTCATAAGAAACTGGAATATTCAAGTTCACTCTTGAATATCTCAGCGTTAAATTAGATGTAGAGGTAATTTCGCCATTGGGAATAAAATGGACAACTCCATCAAGATCTCGAAGGATTGTTCTTCTAAGATTTATGTCTTCAACGAGTCCGGAAGTACCCGCAACTTTTATTACATCTCCTTTGCGATATTGATTTTCCATAAGAATAAAAAAACCGGCTATAAGATCGCGAACCGTGTTTTGGGCCCCAAATCCAAAAGCTAAACCCAAAAGCCCGGCACCCGTAAGAAGCGGCACTATATCTATGCCCAGCTCTGAAAGAATCATCAAACCGGCCATCATATATAAAATAACAGCAACAGCATTGGCAATAACCGATCCGAGAGTAGCCATTCTTTTGCTAAACTCGACCTCTTTTTCCCCTATTCTTTTTTCACCAAATTCAAGGAGCTTGGGAACTATACGTCTCAAAAACATTTGGGCGGCTATCTCTGCACCGACAATGATTAAAATTTTTATTCCTGAGGCAGAAAATCTTTGGATGATGGAACCAAAATCAATATTTAGATTCATGCTTTGTCAGATATCGTATGGTGTCTGATGAACAACTTAACTGATGAAAACTAAAGTGTCAATGTACTAAGACTAGACAAAAACTATGCTCAACTTCAATAATATAATTATACTTCTAAAATGCCGCTTATAACTCAAACTCAAAATTCTCAACCTCACGGCAAACCAATTGAACTTAAACAGAAATTGGCAATTGACGAAGCCATTATTTCCTCGGTAGGAGACGGGCTTATTGTTACCGACAAAGAGGGAAGGATTCTGTTAATGAATCCGGCAGCGACCAGAATGCTCAAGCAAGACGCTAAAGCAGTAGTAGGTAAGGATCTAATTGATACGGTCCCGGCGGCAGATAAAAACGGTAAAATTGTCCCCAAGGAAAACAGACCATTAAGAACCGTACTTGCGACTGGCCAGAGTTTTACAAACCACGCTGCAAATTTTTACGTTAGGAGTGATAAGTCAAAATTCCCGGCCGCGATAACTACTTCTCCTATAATTCTAAATAAAGAAATTATTGGCTCCATAATCACATTTCGGGATATTACTCACGAAAAAGAAGTCGACAGAATGAAAACTGAATTTATTTCCCTTGCCTCCCACCAATTAAGAACTCCCCTCTCGGCAATTCGCTGGTTTCTGGAAATGCTAATAAATGGTGACGCCGGCCCCGTAAACAAAGAACAAGCTAAATTCCTAAAAAATGTTAATGACTCGACACTGAGGATGATCACTCTAGTGAATGACTTACTCAATATCAGCAGAATCGAATCCGGAAGAATTATTATTGAACCAAAACCCACCCATTTAGGAAAACTTATTGAAGAAGTCCTAGAGGAAGTTAGACTCAAGTATAAATCAAAAAATCAAAAAGTCGTCGTCAGCTACCACCCAAATCTTCCTGATATAAACGTTGATCCAAATTTAACGCGTGCCGTTTACTTAAATCTTTTAAATAACGCAATCAAATATTCCCCGGAAGGAAGCGAAATTACTATAATTATTTCTAAAAAAGGTAACGAAATAATTTCTCAAATAAGCGATAATGGATTTGGAATACCAAAAAAGGAACAGTATAGAGTATTTCAAAAGTTTTATAGAGGCAGCAACATTGTTAAAAAAGTGCTTGACGGTACTGGTTTAGGACTATATCTAGTAAAATCGATTATAGAGTCATCCAGCGGAAAAATTTGGTTTGAAAGTGAAGAGGGTAAGGGCACAACATTTTGGATAAGTCTGCCGACTAGCGGTACCGCAGCTAAAAAAGGAGAAGTTTCTATAAATAGTTAGATGGCAAATAAAAAATTGACAATTTTAGTTATAGAAGACGAAGTGCTTTTGCTTGAAGCAATTTCAAAGAAATTGAAAATTAACAATTGTGATGTTGTCAGTTGCTCAAGTGGGGAACAAGCTCTCGATTACCTCAAAAATCTTTCAAGAAAACCTAATGCTATTTGGTTGGATTATTATCTCGGTGACAGTAACGGAATAGAATTAATGCAAAAAATTCACGAAAATAAAACGTGGTCATCAATCCCTGTTTTGGTTGTTTCCAACAGCGCAAGCCCGGAAAAAGTGCACAAGATGCTTGACTTAGGGGTCAAAAAATATTTAATTAAAGCAGAGCACAGATTAGACGATTTAGTAAACGAGATTAAAGACATTACCTAAATTATGAAAAAAATAACAATCGCAGAAGATGACCAATTTTTAAGTAACGCCTATCGAGTAAAACTTACAAAAGAAGGCTATGAGGTCAGAATGACTGCCGACGGTGAAGAGCTAATTGCATCGCTAAATAAAGAAATTCCTGATCTGATTATTTTAGACCTTCTTATGCCAAAAAAGGATGGTTTCGAAGCTCTTAAAGACATTAAAGCAAACGACAAATGGAAAAATATTCCGGTAATAATAGCCTCGAATCTGGGACAAACCAACGACATTGATCAGGGAATGAAAATGGGTGCAAACGACTATATAGTAAAAAGTGATCTTTCTCTTGAGGATCTTGTTAAAAAAATTAATGCGCTTATCAAATAAGCGCTGTTTTTAGGTTCACCCCAAGCCGAAAAGTGTTATCATCAAAATGTGCAAATATACGATAGTAATCAAGTATACAAAACCCTTTCTGAGCTAAAAGTAATCCCTCTAGATAAGCTGAAAGAGGCTCTGGCGGAAAGCCAAACTAATAATAAACCTTTTGACGAAATACTACTGTCGAGGGAGTTGATTTCCGATAAAAACTTAGGTGAAGTAATCGCTGAGTCTCTAAAAACCCCATTCATTAATCTTTCAAAAGTTGACATTACCGACGATCTTTTACTAGTGGTCCCAGAAGTACTGGCAAGAAAATCTTATTTAATTGCATTTGCAAGAAGTAAGGATGGCATCAAACTTGCAATGAATAACCCAACAAACAGTGAGCTAATTTCACTTATTTCCAAAAAAACTGGCGAAAAAATCATCCCCTACTACGCAACCAAGCAAGATATTGCAGACGCGCTTAAATACTACCAAAAAGAAATGCAAAGAACATTTAATGATCTTTTAGGGGAGCAAGTGGAAGAAGCAAAAAAGTCTAAAGAAAAAGAAGCTCCTATCTCTAAAATCGTCGATTTATTGATAGAGTACGCGTTCGAAAACAAGGCATCAGATATTCATATTGAACCGGAAGACACTGACACTTTAATCCGCTACAGAGTAGACGGTGTTCTTCACGACGTACTCCACTTGCCCAAAGAACTTCACAATCAAATAATCTCCAGAATCAAAGTCATGTCTCGTCTAAGAACAGATGAGCACTTGAGCGCCCAGGACGGCAAAATACAGGCAGATGTTGGCGAAAAGCTAGATATTAGAGTCTCCGTTGTCCCTATTGTAGATGGGGAAAAAGTAGTTTTGAGGCTTCTTTCTTCTCATTCAAGACAATTTTCTCTAGACAATTTAGGGATGAGCGATACTGATATAGCCAAACTCAAAACAGCGTATAAAAAACCTTACGGTATCATCCTTTCAACAGGCCCGACCGGAAGTGGAAAAACCACCACAATTTATACTGTCGTAAAAATAATCAACACTCGGGAAAAAAATATTGCGACAATAGAAGACCCGGTTGAATACGATATCGATGGTATCAACCAAATTCAGGTTAACCCTAAAACTAATCTGACTTTTGCAAAAGGCCTAAGATCAATCTTAAGACAAGACCCTGACATTATATTTGTCGGTGAAATTCGCGACAATGAAACAGCGGAAATTTCGGTCAATGCAGCCATGACCGGCCACCTCGTACTTTCTACTCTGCACACTAATAATGCCGCTACAACCCTTCCCAGACTTATCGACATGGGTATTGAACCATTTTTAGTAGCGAGCACCGTGAACTTAATCATCGGCCAAAGGTTAATTAGAAAAATCTGTGAAAGTTGCAGAGAATCTACAACAATCGCGGCTAGCGAACTCAAGAAAATAATACCGATAAATTCTACAAATAAATATTCGGACAATAAAAATGAGATGAGAGTTTACCAAGGGAAAGGTTGCTCAGTATGCCACAATACAGGTTATCGGGATCGTATTGGAATATTTGAAGTTTTACAAGTCACCCCAGCGATAAGAAAATTAATAGAAAGCAAAGCCAACTCGGGGGAAATCGAAGAAAAAGCTTTAGAAGAAGGAATGACTCCTATGATGGAAGATGGTTTAAAAAAAGTAAAAACAGGTATAACAACGATAGAGGAAGTTTTAAGAGCGACCAAAGGTTAAAAACTGCCCGAAATGAAATCAATACCGCTTAATGCACAAGAAAAACTTAATATAGTTGAAAGTTTGGCAACGCTACTCGCCTCCGGTATCCCGATTATTGAAACAGTGGAATCGCTGATCGAAGAATCAAAAGGAAATTCTCTCAAAATTTTACAATTCTTAAAAGAAGATTTAAATCAGGGTAAAACAATATCTTATTCTCTAGCTCGCCACCCCAAAGCTTTCGATCCGATCACAGTTAATTTACTCAAAGCCGCTGAAGAAGCCGGCACCCTGGAAACAACCCTAAAAGACTTAACTCATTCGATTAAAAAAGACATTGATTTTTCCAGTACGGTTAAAAGCAGTTTAATTTATCCAATTTTAGTGCTTGTTATCTTATTTGCAGTCATAGTTCTTAATTTATTTTTCGTCATCCCGAGAATTTCTCAAGTGTTCACTCGCTTAAAAATCGATGTCCCCCTACCGACTAAAATATTAATTGCGACCTCGAATTTTGCAACAGAAAATCTTATTTTCGTGATTTTTGCCCTTTTTATTATTACCATTTTAATTTACTTATCTTACAAATCCAAAAAATCGTACTTGGGTAAAATTCTCTTTTCCCTGCCCCCAGTCTCTAAATTAATAATAGAAATCGATCTCGCCCGCTTCACCAGAAGCATGGCTTTACTCCTAAAATCCGGAATTCCAATCGATAGTGCTATTGAACTTTCAGACGATGTCATTAATAAAAATGAAATTAAAATAGTCTTAAAAGACGCACTTAAACAAGTAACTGCCGGTAAAACTCTTTCCTCTAGTCTTAAAAAAAACAAAAGGGTAATTCCGGGTTTTATGATAAGAATTATTCAAGCTGGCGAAAAAAGTGGCACTCTGGAAAAGTCAATGCAAGAATTATCCGACCAATTTGAATCCAGAGTTACGAATCGTGTAAAAACCATTACACTGCTTATAGAACCTCTTCTACTTTTAATAGTCGGCTTGTTGGTAGGAGGCCTCATGCTCGCAATCATCGCTCCAATTTACAACCTTATTGGCCAAATCGGCCAAAGATAATAGAGTTGAAAGTGGAAAATTGAAAGTTGAAAGTTATGCGTGTCAACAAAAAATTATCAAACAAAGAATGGAAAAAGCAACTACTAAAAAGGTTGCTAGAATTTTCCGTCAGGATAATTAAACTTGCCGAAAAATTACCTAAAACGCCTGCCGGATTTGCAGTTGCTTCCCAATTAATCAAAGCTGGCACCTCAATCGGGGCTAATGCAGAGGAAGCACAGGACGCCAATTCCCTAAAGGATTTTGTGCATAAAATGGGTATTTCTTTAAGAGAATCCAAGGAAACCCGCTACTGGTTAAAAGTTATTAAGCTAGCCAATTTAATCGAGCCGAATTACGTCAGTTTGGAACTTGCTGAATGTGAAGAAATTGTCGCTATACTTACTTCTAGTGTTAAGTCCTCAAGAGAAAAACTTTGATGAGAAAACTCTCAACTCTCAACTCTCAACTCTCAACTTATAACGGCTTTACACTCATCGAGATTCTGTTAGTTATGGCAATAATTGCTATCATAACTTCCTATGCAACAATCAACTTATTAAGACCCCAAATTTCTGCAAGTCTCGAATCCACTACTACTCAAATTTCTTCAGATATAAAGGGGCAACAATTAAAATCAATGGCCGGTGATAGTGAAGGTGCCGGTACCTCACAAATTTACGGCGTCAGATTCGAAGCTGATAGATACATATTATTTCGAGGGGCATATCCCTCGCCGAGTGACTTCACTGTTAATTTAGAACCGAGTGTTTTAATAGTAAACTCTCCCCAAGAATTTTCTTTTGCCAAAAGAAGTGGTGAAACTTCCGCAGGGAATGTGGTTATTGAGCATATTCAATCAGGCGACCAAAAAACATTATCAATAAATAAATTTGGCGCCATAACGATAAATTGAAAGTTGAAAATTCAAAGATGAAAGTTTCAATGAAAAATTTAAAATTAGTTTTAAATTTCCATACATTTTCCATTTTCAATTTTCCATTTTCAATTTTCAAATCTGGCCAAAGCCTC
>MFBV01000018.1:38620-42069 GCA_001776505.1 Candidatus Curtissbacteria bacterium RIFCSPLOWO2_02_FULL_40_11
CCATGGCTTTAGTCACCATTCTTCTTCCGGCAATATTAACTGGTTTAGTCGCATCACGCGAAGGCAAAGCCCAGGAAGACCAAAGACTAACTGCTACAGCTCTGCTTAGAGAATCTGAAGAAGTAGTAAGAAGTGTCCGCGAAAAAGGCTGGGAACATATTACCTCCCCAGGCATCTATCATCCGGGAACTGAATATAGAATTTCAATTTGCCCATTTAGCGGGTGTTCTGTATCCCCGCCCATACCTCCGTTTACAAGTTACACTGGACAAGCAGACAATAGTGGTAATTTGAATGCAGTTTTTTCTCCCACAACTAACCAAGCCGCATTTGAAGTATGGATTACAAGAACCCCTGGCTCCTTGTGTAGCGGGCTCGGTTGCTTTGCAGTTGGCAAAATAGACAGTATTTCTTTCTCAGGCCTAACCGACGGAATTAACTACACTATTTCTGTTTGCAGCCAACAAAACTGTATCAGCGGACAGAATTATTCCCAATTCAACGGCCAATCAACAAGTGGCGTACTTGATGCAACATTTGCATACGCCCCATCATTTACAGGTGCTGCGGTTTTCGAAGTCTGGATTCAACAACCACCGCCCCCTGGTTGTTCAGGGCTCGCCTGTTTTGGTTTTACATTCGCAAATATAAACGCATTAACAATCTCCGGACTTGATTCCAGTCAAGTCTGGAGCCTGGCACCAGGAGCTGAAACAATCTCCGGTTTCACACGTCAAATCGAAATTTCCAATGTCAACCGCGATTCAAGCGGAAACGTCACAGAAACCGGAGGTACACTTGACTCTTCAACCAAAAAAATTACATCTTCTGTCTCCTGGGATACTCCAGTTACCTCGTCAGTTGAATCAACCACGTATTTACAAAGGCATCTTCAAAATACTGCTTGGGAACAAACTACCGATATTCATTTCAACGCAGGTACTCATAATGGAACAAGAACCGTTGGAACGGGTAATGCCGCATCGGTTGAACTCGATCCTACATCGTCAACCGGTGTTGAATACGGAAATCAATTTCTAGTTGATTCAGTTGGACCAATGGTGTGGCTAATTACTCCAGGCATTAGGAACAATATCCGTTTTACTGCACAAAATTCCAAAACCGTCGACCGAATCAGAATATATGTCCACAACATTGTGGGCACAAGTCCCACTTACAGGGTAGGAATTCAAAGTGACGTCAGTAATAATCCTTCCGGAACATTCTTAGGGTCAGCAACATTTCAACCAACTTCTACAGGTTGGTATTCAATCAACATCAGCAATGCTGCTATTGTTTCAGGCGGCACTTACCACATAGTAGTCCAGTATGAAACTGGATCTATCGGTTTTGGTAACTATATCCAACTTCGTCAGTCTACACCACTCAATAGACTATATCCCTTTGATAACAAAGTCGATCTAGAAGCCAACACAGGCTATTTCTCTGGTAGTAGCTGGCAATATTCAAACAATCAGCCTATTTATGCATTGGAGTTTACAGACAGTTCATTCGAAGGCAACCCGTATGAAACCGGGGATGAGTTTCAAACTTATGGTTCTATTGTTCACGGAGAACAATTTACAGTCCCCAATGCTATTACCGTTTCAGATATAAATTGGCTGGTAAGAAAACGCGTGGCTCAAAATCCTCAAGGCCCTTTAAAAGTAATTCTTCAAAATATCACTACAGCTACAACTCTTGCAGATGCCAATATCGTCACCTCGGGGACCGTTTCCCAAACATATCAATATTACAAATACACATTCAATCCGCCTATTCAGCTCTTGCCCGGCAATACCTATAGAGTTTATGTAAGCGCTCCAAATGTATCGGAAGCCCGAGCTTACATGATAAAAAGAGTACAAAATAGCACAGCCCAAGAACTAAATTCGATAAATTTTGATGGGGTAAACTCAATCTATTATGTTACCGGCTATGGTGCAATTCCTTATTGGGATGCAGCAGGCTGGTTTTTTACGGTTCAGAGTGGCGGTTCAGGTTCCGGGACATTTACGTCACAAATCTTTGATGCGGAGCAAGAAGTCGCATTCAACAATATCACTTGGAGTGAAACATTACCTAATCCTAATACTAATATTCAATTGCAAATATCTGTCGATAACGCGCCATTTATGGGGCCAACAGGTACCACTTCCTTCTACGACAGCCCCGGTGCAATTCCGCTGAATTCGACTCTCGGCCAAAGAATCCAATTTAGAGCTAACTTAAGTGGACCCGGAGCAGTTACACCTACACTACACGATGTAAGTATTAACTATTCGCCATGAAGACCGTTAATAGTCCGTCATTAATAGCCAATAGAAATAAACTTCCGAGGGTTAAGAACCCTCGATTTTCGCCGATTCTATCATTTGGCTCAAGCTCCAAGATCGAACGTCCTCGGAAGTATGTTTCCCCTTCGCTTCATCCCCGCCCAAATATTCAATTTTTGGCGAGGTTTTCGCGAAGCGAAAATAAAACAACTTGTCACTCCAAAGTGAAACGAGGTTTCACCCTTGTGGAACTCATTATCTACATGGGTTTGCTGGCGATCTTTGTCATCACTCTAACAGACGTTTTAGTTTCAATTTTGGATATTCAACTAGAATCACAAGCAACATCGGCAGTAGAACAAGATAGCCGATTAATTATCGGCAGAATGGGTTATGATATCCCTCGCGCCACGGCAATTATCACTCCCGCCAATCGAGGTGACTCCGCGAATACTTTAGAGTTAGATATTGGCGGAGTCACCTATAAATATCAAATCAATGCTAATAATCTTCTCCTCGACGATGGCAACGGTTCTTTGAATCTGAATGGCTCAGAAACCATAATTTCTAATTTACTTTTTCAAAAAATCGGTAATGCCGGCGGTAAAAACACGGTTAGAGTTACGTTTACTATCCAAAGTGTCGCTGCCCCGGATTCCGACCCGGAAGTTAAGAATTTCGTAACAACAATAGGCAGAAGATGAAACATCAACAATCCAACCATCCAACCATCCAACCATCCAACTTGCCCGGCCAAGCCCTCGTCACTCTTCTTGTCTTTGTTGCAATAGCAACTGTTATTGTAGCCAGCGCCGTAGCAGTAACAATTATTAACTCACAAACCACAAGCAAATATTCAATAGGAGAAGAGGCTTTAGCAGTAGCCGAAGCCGGTGCCGACAACGCAATACTGAGAATTCTGCGCGATCCCAATTCAACTTATGGCGGTGAAACATTTACTATTGGTAATGGGTCTGCAACTATATCTGTCAACTACGCTCTTCCGACTGTTACAATTAATTCTATCGGTACTGTTGGGAGTTTCGTTCGCAATATTGAAGTAATTGGTAACTATTCTAACAATAAATTCTCAATTACTTCTTTCAAAGAAGTCGATTAGATACAATTAAATTATGCTGTTTTCAAATCCTGACACAATAATTTTTCTAAAAC
>MFBV01000018.1:42077-47437 GCA_001776505.1 Candidatus Curtissbacteria bacterium RIFCSPLOWO2_02_FULL_40_11
TTGGAAGTCTACAATCAAAAATCGGAGGGGGTTCAAGCAAGGCTCGATTTCCCGCCTAACTATGAAAAAGACCAGGAAATTATCGACATAGAAAAGTTTGAACAGTTAATTTCTAATTTTCTTTCCAAACTTAACCTCAAAAATAATAAAATTATTATAGTTTTATCTGCCGAAAATCTTTTCGAAAAAACTCTACCGCTTTCTGACAAAACTAAAGAAGAAGCTGCTGCCAAAAAATTCTTCGGTTCAGTCCCTTTTGACCCCCAGAAGGTTGCTAAAAAACAAATTCGCACCAAAAACGGTCTTAATTTAATTGCGGCTAATAAAAATCTATACGAGTCGATCGTTCACGTTCTTCAAAAACTTCAATCAGAAATTCGAGCTGCAGTACCTGTATCAATGTTTGGTATCACATCCTTAGTATTAAGTCGCCAAGATATCAAAAAAATAACTTCAAATTCGGAAATGCTCAAAACAAGCAATTTTTTGTCTGGTAACGCGCAAATAAAGCAGGCTGCAGACACCCCATCAGACGAGGAAAATCCCCAAGTAGAAAAGAAAAAATCCAAGTTAAACCCGATTAGTGTCGCCGGCATTGCATTTATTGTTGTTGGTCTTGGAATCGTCGTCTTTCTTCTATTTAAACAAGGCATACTTAAACAATACTCACCTTTTAATAAAAACCCCTTGCCTACACTGGCTCCTTCCCCTCGAGAGTCAATACCTGCAATCGTAGACTTAGAGAATCAGGAAGCTACCGGGCAGGCTGAGCTGTCATCCAAACAAGATTTAACAATCCAGGTTTTAAATGGATCCGGAATTTCCGGTCAAGCATCTCAAGTACAAGCATTGCTCCAGTCATTAGACTATTCACAAATAGAAACAGGCAACGCCGACAGCCAAGATTTAACTTCTACAAAAATTGTCTACAAACAAAATGTTGCAGATTCCCTGATATCAGAAATCAAAACCGAACTTGAAAAAACACTGGCAAACGTAGAAACAGAAGAGGCTTCGGATGATATCGGCTTCGACATCGTTATCACCACCGGTCCAGCCGGTTGACAATAAAATCTTACTCGTCAATAATTAATCTATAGATGAAATCTGCCCTGCCCAATATTAATGTAAATAGTCAATCGAAAATAGTAAATAGATTTTTCTCCATTCACCATTTACCATTCACTATTCACCAGCGAAAGCTCGGTTTTACCTTAATCGAGCTTCTCGTCGTAATCGGTGTTCTAACCGTACTTCTGGCAATTGTCCTAATTGCCATTAACCCGGCCAGACAATTTGCGCAAGCTAATGACACCCAAAGGCGAAGCGATGTTAACGCAATCTTAAATGCAGTCCATCAGTATGCAGCTGACAATAAAGGTACTTTACCGGGAGCGGGTGAAATAACTGCGACCGCAACAGTTATGGATGCTACAAACTTCGAAGTGACCTGTGACGATATAGTGCCAACATATATAGCAGCAATGCCCGTAGATCCAGATTCTTCAGTCGGAACACCCGGGATTTGTTCTGTATATGATACAGGAAGCTATAGTATTTCTGTGGGTGCCAGTTCCAGAATTACTGTAAGCACAACTTCAGAAGTTGACAGTTCCACGATCAGCGTCACCCGCTAATTCCAAATAAATTGTAAGAATTTCGCCATTTTATAATATTTAATAGTAAAATCAGCCAATGGCAAAATTAGATACTGCAACCCTCGCCGGAGGCTGTTTTTGGTGTACCGAAGCTATTTTTAAAAGAATCAAAGGCGTTTCTAAAGTAATTTCCGGGTACAGTGGAGGTAGAACCGAAAATCCCAATTATGACCAAGTATCTCAAGGCTCAACAGGCCATGCCGAAAGCATTCAGCTGGAATTTGACCCGGAAATCATATCTTACGAAAAACTGTTAGAAGTTTTCTTTCATCTTCACGACCCGACAACCTTAAATCGTCAAGGCAATGACGTTGGTCCTCAATACCGATCGGCAATTTTCTATCATTCAGACGAGCAGAAGAAAATAGCTCAAAAAATAAAGGCTAAAATCAAGAAAGAAAAAGTTTACGCTGCTCCCATTGTCACCGAAATTTTGCCTTATCAGAACTTTTTTAAGGCCAAAGAATCACACCAAAATTATTATGACTCAAATCGAAATCAACCATACTGCCAAGTAATAATCGACCCTAAAATTAAAAAATTAATGAAAGAATTTAAAACAGTTGTCAAACGAAGCTAAATAAATTTCTTCTCCCCTGCATTTATCTCAACATTCAATGTATTCTCCTTCGGAGTAATCGGACAATCCCAATTATCATTGTAAGAACTGTATGGATTGTAACAATAGTTGAAATCTACGACTAATTTATCCCCTTTCTTCTCGATTTGCAGCATTCTGCCGTTTTCATAAGTTTCTTTACCTGTAGTTTTATCTTTAAAAAGTAAATAGTATTGAAACTGCTCGACTTCCGGATCTTCAAAAACAATAGTTTCAATCTCTTTACCATCTACTTTAAACCTAATTTTCCCTGCTCTTTTGTAAACCTGCTCATCTCCTCCTGTAGTTTTAATAACAACTTGTTTACCTAAATCAGGAATATCTGTAAGCAAAGGTAATTCAAATCTCAAATCCGGATTTGGTAGAAAATAATTAAGCCTTTTGAATGTTTTCTTTTGCTCTTCAGTTAAAGGTGATTGCTCGTCCTCTTTCCAGTGCTTATCTTTCTCTTTTCGAAATTTAATTAATTTATCATTATCCGCAACCAAAACCAAATTCTGTTTCATTTTAGAATTCATTTTTTGTTTACTTCAAAATCCCACTTGAAACTTCTCTCACTAACATTCCCTATTTGATTTAATTTCAGTTCGATTAACTTAAGCCTTTGGGACATTGGTTCGAATTTTAAAATTCCTTGGCGGTGGTGTCCTTGCGGAGGGTCACCCTCCCAAAAAATTGGGCTAAACTGATTACCTTTATCATCAATCAAGACTGAATTTGCAACCAAGTCTTGATCAAGATTGCCAGAATGTGTGTCTAAGACGATTTCAAAATCCAAAGTTTCTGCAGATTCTGACAAATTTATGGGGGTTACTTTTACTATGATTGAATCCTCGGAGTTAATTTGAGTCTGCAGCATATTTTGACTTGCCATTGGTATAGTTTCTTTTAGGTTTCCAGTAGTTTTATTTATAGTTAAATAATAGATAGTAGCCCCAATAGCCAGAATTGCCATACTAAATACGATTACTTTGAGATATTTCATATCCTTTTAGAAAATTGGTAAACTTTACCGGCCATATAGGTAATTCCCGCAAAATTGAAAATTAACCCAACCCAAAAGAATTGAACCTGATACTGACTAATTAATGTGATAACTCCACTTACTCCTAAGATTGGCAAAACATTGACTAAGTAATGAGCGCAACAGGAAATCATGGCAGCGGTTGAGGTTGTCCCCGATGTTGCTAATATCTTCGCTGAGATATTTTGATGAATAGCACTTTTAAGGTAGCTGTAAAGTCCAATTTGGATACCAAATCCAAAAGCAAGAACCAAAATAAAATACCAAAATTTGGAAAATTGGTCTTGTGCAAACTGCCAACCGGAAATAAGAGTAACAATCGAAAAATAAAATATCAAAAGCAAAGCCGTGCCCAAAAATCCCTTTAGGGACGAGGTCAAGATAATTTTTTGGTCCATTTTTAATTCAGCTTCTCTAGTTCTGCCTTTAATTCGTCATTTCTAACTGCCATTTGCACATCATCCTTTATGAATCTGACAATTCCTTCCTTATCAATTATTAAATATGTATGACCCGGGAATTGGCCTTTATGCATTGATGAAGAAAGCGAAAGAACCCCATATTCTTTAGAAACACTCTTAGTAAGATCAAAAAGTATGGTTGAGTCACCAAGCTCGGGCATTTTATCGATAGCTTTTTTCCATTCATTTTTGGTGTCAACCACTATTGAAAAAACGACGGTGTCTTCGCTCTTAAAAACCTCATCCTTGCCAAATGCTGCAATCTGGTTCCAGCACGAAGGGTAACACATTACGCCTTCTGTAAAAAACAGCACTACCTTTTTCCCCCGTTGTTCCTGGAGTCTGATTTTTTCTCCATTATAGCTATAAAGTTCGAAATCGGGGGCTGTTTGACCAATTAAAGCATTAAATTTATCTTCATAGACTGATTGACCCTCGTGGTGCTCGGCCGGGTGATCAGCCTCGCTACTCTCTTGGTTGCTTTTGCCACCGAGCAGGAAAGACGCGCCGATCACAGCCCCTAGAAAAACAATAATTGATAACACCCAAATAATTATGGACTTGTTAATACTAATCACCTTCTTTCTTCGCTTGTTTTGTTCTTCCCCAGAAAAACTCCTTGATGGCCTTTGCGCAAATGACCAAGAAAATAAAAAGGGTCATTATTGCCCAAACAGCCTCAGGAATGATTCGTGTGTACTTTCCTACAAACTGAATAAATCTGGTTAAGTAAACATTTATGCTGATTTGGTAAGAGGCATGAGTTACTAAATTATTGGTAATTGACAGATAAATAATTATGATTCCAAGAGCTAAAAACATAACTCCCGAGAAAAGATTGGACAAGGTCAAGCGTATTTTTTTACTAAAGATACTGTAGCTAACCGTTTTTCTAAATGTAAAAAATTTCTGAGTAAATTTATTTTTATCAAGAAACATACTCAGAATAAATAAAGGGATAACCATCCCCAAAACGTAAGCTAAAGTATAAGCTCCGCCCAAAAGAAATGACGCCGGAAGCGCAGCCAGAGTTAAAACTCCGGCAAGAACAGGAGCGCAGCATGTTGTGGCAATTCCCGAAAATATCCCTAACCCAAAAACCGATAAAAAGCCCGAGTTCTTAAGCTGGGGATGGACAAGTGCGGGTAAAGAAAATTGGAATCCCAAAACAAGTGTTAGCCCAAGAAGAATCAAAAATAGAGAGCCGAGAGTGAAGATAATATTGTGATAAGTGCTAAATATCTGCGTAATTGCGGACGCTCCAAGACCGATCGGCATAAAGACAGCCAAAAGCCCTAAAAAGTAAACGAATGTCATTAAAAAAATTGTCGATCTTTGCTTAAATATGGAGGCAAAATAAGTCGGCAGAAGCACCGTAATGCAACATGGTGCAAAAAGAGCCGCAACTCCTGCAATAAATGCGGCTATAAATGAAGCACTAATTAATAATTCCATGATTTTTGAACTTCCATAAATAGATTCCCACGGCCTGAAGGCCGTGGTTCTCTGATCTTCGCTCAGAATTCGCTTCATCTCCGGCATGAATGCCGGAGTTTTTTCGCTCAGAATAAAAGTCAAAAATTAAATTCCTCATTATT
>MFBV01000019.1:0-1939 GCA_001776505.1 Candidatus Curtissbacteria bacterium RIFCSPLOWO2_02_FULL_40_11
AATAAATGAGGGCAATCGATAAGATCAGACCAATCCGATCTTCGGTAATCGTCCCATTTGGCGAGCCAGTTTGTCTTTACACGAACCCGAATTAGCCCGTCTTTGAGAAGTGGTTCGAGTTCTTTGCTTCTGGTTAAATAAAAAGAAGCGGGGAAATAGAGGCAATATACTCTGGGAAAATCTAAGTAGGTTTAGAGTTCCAAAAGAAATAACAATCAGGGAAAAAGAAAAAGCAAAGGAAAATATTAAGTCTGGGATGTTTGAAAAATCTTTTCGGTGGTGAGAATGGTTTGAGTAAGGAGATGGAGGGAGGGGGAACCAAGATTGACAGAGTATTAACAAATCTCCATAATGAATTCCGATGGCCAAGTGGTTGTTATTGGTAATAGGATTGGTTTTTGTGGTGAAAGATGTGCGCGCTCAAGACACCGCCCCAATTATTAAGAAGATTAAAGATACCCAGCTTCATGTAAATTATAATGACAAGCCGCATCGTTATTTACTCGAACTGATTACCACCAAAACAGGAGATTATAGATATACGTGGGAAAACATTAATTGTGGATATTTTGTTGGTAAAAAAGACAAAGAGGGAGAACATAGAGACAAGACCATAGAATGGAGATACGATACGCCCGGGGAATGCGTAGATGCCAGAGTAACTGTAAAAGTAGTGGGGTTGGGAAATCAAGGCCAAAGATTAAGTCTCAACGTTTGGCCCCCCTTTAATCCTGAAGTCAAACCCATCGGCTCCCAACCAAGCAAAGTACTAGCCAATTTGACTAAAGAACAGTGTGCTAGTCATGGCCTAGAATACAATCAAGAAACCAAAAAGCACCAAGGTTTGGGCGGACTACTAGAGCGTGGATATTTGTATGTAGTTTTGAAATTTACATCCAAACAGTATTTCTTGGCAGCCCATGAACGGGCTCGGGGTAAACTATTTGATTTGTGGGAGCGAATCAAAGCTTGTCAAGAATTGTATGACACCCAATATGACAATCTGAAAAATCCCTGCGATATAGTCAGTCCTCCAAAATCCGTAGATCCTGGCGAATTTCAGCAAACCTTTGGGACTTGTATTAAGGGTTAGTATGCTTAAAAATTTTTTGCCTTTCTGCTAGAATATCTACATGAAATCTTTAAAGGCAAAAGTTGAAAAGTTATATATAACGCAGCCTTTTGATAAGACTCCGATTGGGGTTGAAAAATTAGAGGTGCTGTTGGATGGAATTAAGTACGACAAACATTTCGGCAAGACACGAAATGCAGATATTAGAACTGTTAATCTGGTATCTAAAGGAACCGAAGTCACCAACTTAAGAGCAGTGACAATCGTATCTACAGAGGAACTTGGAGAAATTTCAGACCAGGTGGGAACGAAGGTTCTGCCTGAAGATATGGAGGCAAATATTGTGTTAAGTAGGGTGGAAAAACTGACAAAAATACCGCCAGGGGCATTTATTAAATTTCCTAGAAACACCATCTTGTTTGTAACAGCTGAGAACTTGCCCTGTGTGATACCTTCCAACAATATGATGAAACGGGGAATAGGAAAACTAACTGCGATTAAGTTCGCTAAAGCGGCTTTTGGAAAACGTGGTCTGACGGCGATGCCTTTTGCGAGTGGAATAATTAAAGAGGGTGATGAAGTGGAGATTTTTCCACCACAAGATTTTGAACGAGACTAGTCTAACCAGCCATGATTCGAGTAAGGACCCTCCTGAGGCGGGCGGGGATGGATGGGGAGCCAATTTGAACGGCGGTATGACACACCCGGGGTGGAATTCTGTTCATGAGCTCAAGGTTAATATGGGAATATGGAAAATTTAAGAGTGCCTTACCGAGGTGTCATAAAGTCATCAAAAACTTGACCCTCTCACCGACCCGACCCTGAAGACACTTGCTTCATTTGGAAAAAGTACAATGGAAGATATAT
>MFBV01000019.1:1991-3452 GCA_001776505.1 Candidatus Curtissbacteria bacterium RIFCSPLOWO2_02_FULL_40_11
CTCAGCACAACTTGTACAGAACCAGATGGAAAACTACAAGGTTGGGCTACATCTGAAAAATTAAGCATGAAAAATTAAGCAGGACTATTAGGACCTCAAATCGATTAACATCAGTATTTATTTGATTGGCAATGGAACTGATAAGTCTCCAGAAATTATTGTTGCCTAATTCTTCATGAGAAATAACAACCAAGCTTTCTAATAGCTCGGGTGACGGTGGAGGTAATTCTTTTCCATATTTTTGAAGTATTTCTCTGTGAACATGTTCGAAAGAGCCACCTTTTTCTAAGTATTCGGTTTCCACACCACTATTGTAAGGGGATTCGTCCCAAGTGGCTATTAGTTCTAAAATCGAGCCATCGGGAAAGCAAGGGTATAATCCATGCCATGCCAGGGAGAATAGAGGTTGTCTATGAGTCAGATCGTGGCAGAGAATGATAAGGTGCTAACCTTCTAGGTGTTGCTGTAGCGGTTTAATACTGCAGAAACCTATTCACCTCCTTCACCGTCCACTCCGGATATTCCAGCTCGCTGACCCAATCAATTCGTCCGAGTTCGTACCATCGTTCGAAGAGATCAACAGAAATCACCATGAAGTCCCAATAAACTATTAATGCAGTGCTTGTTTGAACTCAATCAATTTCTGATCAATTATTTCGATTGCAACCCAGGGCCTCATGTTTTTAGGAATATGAAGAAAGGTGTATTGAGCGTTTAGCTTGCCTTGATTTATCAACTGCATGATTCTCCAGCTCACTAAATTGCAATGGGAGTTGCCAACAGCTTCGGCCAATTTAATTTGTGAGTTTCCATGGAGAAATGAGTTGATCGTAATTTTTTGCTTTTCCATACCATCGACATAATCATTGCGGAATTTATTGGTACAAACCGTTTCAATTCGAATTTGATCTTGATCCACTCCGGAGTATGTCCCTAAGCCTAAAACATACGGCGGCTGATCACGTAATAGCATTTCTAAGTAGTGCTCAACATTATTAGGATAAACCAAATAGTAACAATCAATTTGTCTCAGCCGATACAGTATGCGACCTGAACCGCCGCTTAGAGCAAAACCGTAAATCTGATTAGAAAAGACTGAGTTGTTTTTCATTATTTTCCTTCTTTTTGGATGGGCTACTTATCTTGATTAGTCTCAAACTTCTGTATGTTCGTAAACGCTTGAAGTACATTAGTTTCAACATTGGTACTTGATCATCGAAATAATCATGAGCTACAGCAATAGTTTTACCCTCACTAGCTCGTTGAATTCTTCCCACATACTGAATAAGTTTTCCTTTCCAAGAAAATGGAAATGCCAAAAATAGATGGGAAACTTCCGGCCAATCAAATCCTTCACCGATCAGCTTGCCCGTAGCTATGAGTAACTGGAATCGTTCTTGATGTAGTCTTTTAGTCATATTTTCTCGTTGTTTCTTGGTCATTCTGCCTGTGGCAACTGCT
>MFBV01000019.1:3498-7871 GCA_001776505.1 Candidatus Curtissbacteria bacterium RIFCSPLOWO2_02_FULL_40_11
CACAATGTTCCAGCCTCTCAGTTAGGACAAGACACTTTGCTCCTGTTGATAATACCTGAACAACATCATCTGTAATTTGATTATTTCGCCCTTCATCAGCAACAACCAAACGGCAGGCTTCCTGGAAATCTGCAACTTTCCCATTTACTGAAAAGTTTGTTTTTTTAGTGACGAGTTGAGTCTGGACGTGATTGTTTGGATGATCTTTGGATGCCTCTGCTGAAGTATCGACAGTAACAGATTTATCACTAATGTATAAATGCATAAGCTTTTCAAGTTTATCTTTTCGATAAGCCGTGGCTGTAAGTCCGAGAACATACTTAGCAGAAAATTGTCTCACTACGGCACTGAAAGTATTGGCAGGCACATGATGACATTCGTCGATAATTATCAAGCCAAATTCATCCTTAATTTCACCTATATCTCTACGGGCTAAGGTCAAATAGGAAGCAATGGTGATTTCTTTGCCAATTTGCCATTTGTTATTGCCAATTGTTCCCAGGTCACCTTTGTCCATTTCAAAGTGATCATTGATTCTTTTGATCCATTGGCGCAACAAAGCATTGGTGTGAACTATGATTAAGGTCTTTTGACGACGTTTTTTCATCAGGGAGAGAGCCACCACGGTTTTTCCAAAACCCGGTTGAGCCTGAAAAATAATTCGCTCGTATTTTAGAAGCTGTGTGAGTTCTTTCTGTTGGTTTTTTCTCAATTTGAGTTTACTTTTGAAGGTAGTGGTCTTGGTAGTCGTGCGATTATCAACAATCTCTACTCGGAATTGATTCTCATTTATAAATTGAAGAACTTGATCCAAATAACCTGCCGGAATAGTAATACCCTCAGGATTAACATCGATGGTTTTAATAAAGCGAGAAGTTTGCCAAGTTGAGTAGCCAAAACGCTCTTTGGCATAAAATTCGGGATTTGGGAAGTTGAGCTCTTTTTTGAAAAATCGATACAATTTATCTGGAAGCCAAATATTGGGAATAGATATTCCAGCACCTAGTATTAATTTAACTTCCTGACCCTGTGTAGTAGTTACGACAATTTCTATGTCAAAATCTTCTTCAGTACTTTGCAGTTGGTCTTCGGAAGTCGTCTTTTTCGATTCTGATGGTGTTTGTTGAAATACCATGCTTGACTCAAGAAGATTTTTGATTTGAGCTGGTGAAATTTTTTGAATCGTTGATAAAAATGCCCACTGATTTGGAAAAGCTTGACCATTTGAATCAATAAAGACAGTTTTGTGCTCTGCAACTAACTTTCCCTGCAATGGTAGACAGATTAAGTTGCCATAGCCTTTACCAGTGTGTTCATCCTGACTAGGGAACATTCGATCAAAAGTAGCTCCGTTTTTAATACCCGCCTTTGATAGGAACAATTTGCCCATTTGCCGAGCTGTGTAGGCTGATATCCGCTCCGTGAAGAAAAACCACAAATGACCACCATTTCCGGATTTAGAACGTTCGAGATACGAGTTTAATTGATAAGTTTGAGCAACTTCGCTCACTCGTCTTGCTGGCTCAAACCATTCTGATCCATCAAAATCAATAGCAAGAAAAGCAGTGGTGTTATCTGGAAACAATGGGTAGATACCAATTGTCTGATTGCCCATAAGGTGGTTGCTAATGACAGTATCTGTCAATGCTTGTGGACTTTGACTTAACCGATAAATTGGAACATAACCTGACTTTTTACTTTCAAAATCCTCCCAATATCTAGCAAGCACATCATCACGAGTGTTGAAAATTGAACGATAAAGCCTGATTTTTTCTCCAGTTATTTGTGACACATCTTTATTTCACTGTTATGCAATATGGGATTATGCTTTCATCCTGGTTGAAAACTATACCCAAGTTGTTTTCATTGACAGTGAAAACTTTTTATATTATAGTAGATGAGGTATGAATGATCAAATCCAGACAAAAATCACCAAAAACCTCTTGGCTACAGCCTTGAAAGAACAGTACGAAGCTTTTGCGTCTCGTGATTTAGGAGTGGAAAGAGATACTTTAGAAAACTTAAAAGAGACAATTTCTGCTCCACAGGTGACGGTTATCACTGGTCTGCGCCGAGTAGGGAAATCAACCTTGCTTGCCCAAGTAGTCAAAAAATATCTCAAAAATGACTTTTACTTTGTCAATTTCGAGGACGAACGACTATTAAACTTCCAAGTCAGTGACTTTGATGTACTCCACGAGACCTTGATTAGCTTGTTTGGCGAGAAGAGAACATTTTTATTTGACGAGATTCAAAATGTACCTGAGTGGGAGAGGTTTGTGCGTCGGCTTCACGATCAGGGATATAAATTTATTGTCACTGGTTCAAATGCGTCACTGCTCAGCCAGGAATTGGGAACTCGGTTAACTGGTCGCTCAATACGAGTAGAACTTTATCCATTTTCGTTTGGGGAATACTTAGACTTTCGTAAAGTAAAAACTCCAGATTTAAATGTCTTAACAACCAGACAAAAAGGCAATTTGCGTAAATTGGCTGATGAATACATTTCTTTTGGTGGTATTCCAGACGCACTTAAATATCCAGAGTTGGGAGTTCATAAAGCACTGTACGATGATGTTTTGTATCGAGACATTGCCACTCGCTACAAATTGGATAACGTCAAGAGTTTAAAAGAATTGGCCTTTTATTTGGTTAGCAATACCGCCAGCTTAGTGTCTTACAATAAACTTAAAGATCTCCTCAAGCTAGGAAGCGTAAATACTGTTATTAACTATGTTGATTATTTGGAAAATAGCTGGTTATTTTTTGTGGTCAACAAGTATGCCTACTCAGTCAAAGAACAACAAATTGCTGCCAAAAAAATCTATGGTATTGATACAGGATTGATTCAGTCTGTAGGTTTTTCTTTTTCTCAGAATAAAGGCAAATTAATGGAAAATATGGTTTTTTTGCAACTGCGAAGAAAGTACCTTGATGTGTACTACTACAAAACGACTGAAGACTACGAAGTTGACTTTTTTCTACCTAGTGAGGGATCTCTAATCCAAGTGGCACAACACTTTGATTTGGAGGAGACCAGAGAAAGAGAGTTGCGGGCACTGGTGAATGCAGCTAAAGAGCAGAAAAGGACTAAAAAACTGGTTATCGTTACCGAAAGCGAGAAATCTGAGCTTGAACGAGAAGGTCTGCAAATCCAAGTCGTTCCTCTGTATGAGTGGCTACTTCAAGTTTAAAAATTCCTTGAGGCACTCACGGGTAAAAAAAATGACCAGGTAGAAAGAAGTTGTTTAGTCTGTTCCAAGAATAAATCTGGGTAATCAGCTATGTCAGACCAATCAGCCCTTCGGTGATCGTCCCATTTGGCGAGCAATTTCTACGGATTTCTTTGGATTCCGAAGCCTGCGATACAATTGACTGATGGGAGTTCTAATAAGGAGGAGGTCCGCGCTAAGTCAGGGTGAGATTGAGCAAATAGATGAGGCGAAGAAAAGAGAGCTTGGAATGCAACCGCTTGGAAAAAGGGATTTTAGCAATGGTATTTTTTTCTTACTTGAAGAAGGAGGCAAGTTACTGGCTGTGGGAGGACTGATAATAGTTGAACCCGTACTTTTTGGGGGTGAATCGTACTCCTTGTTGGGAGTTGGGGGTATATTGGCCGCGGAAAAGGGAAGGGGATACGGGGGAAGTGTGGTGAGAGCTATCAGGGAGTATCTAGAGGAAAAAGAAAAGACAGGGGTGGGTTTTTGTAAGATCTATAATCGAGGTTTTTATGAAAAGTGTGGATTTTCAGTGAACGAAGAAGCGATCAAAAGATTTGTTTACCATGAGGGTAATAGAAAGGTGACGAATACAACCGATGATTTGGTAATTTATATCGATGGGAAAGACAATTTTATGGAAAAAGTTTTGGAAAACCGGAGTGGGGAGGTGATTCTACCAAGAATGCCAGACTGGTAGATCAATCTTAATTTCTTCCAACCTAACCTTGATCAGATCCACTTGAGCCATATTTCCGAATGCTTTCATTACCTCTTCGCTGGCTCGTATTAGAATTTCAGGACTCGGGAGCAATGAGGCTCTGTTGGGCACGATTTATTTTGTCATTATGCATAGATTATGTGCTTTTTGCATAGATTTGCATAGATATGGTAGAATATGCATAGATTGGAGTAAATATGCCCAAAAACCTTATTTCTATCAGTCATGCCGCGAAGCAGTTGGGTGCCTCTATAGATACCCTAAGAAGGTGGGACAAAACGTATCGTCTTTCGTCAATTAGAATAGGACCACGCGGTCATCGGTTTTATAGCCAAGAAGAGATTAACCGGTTTTTACGAAATGACAGTTCGGTAGCAAAACAATGGGCTATGGCATCTGTAGGAACATTTCCGTCAGATGATGTTTACTGTCCA
>MFBV01000020.1:0-265 GCA_001776505.1 Candidatus Curtissbacteria bacterium RIFCSPLOWO2_02_FULL_40_11
ACCATTGCTACAATTTTTCCCCGCCTGCCATCGCCTTTCTCCAATGAAAATATATTCGCCAAGCGTTTTAAAAAAGATTCCTTCTTGTTTTTAACTTTTAATTGCCCAGGCATGGCGGGCAGGCCTTCGTCTTGAAGTTTTTTTACATATTTTTCTTTATCTTCCGGTAAAACTTCGGCAAAAACTCTGTCTATATTTAATTTCTTTCCAATTGCCTCTGCTGTTTTCTTATTATCACCCGTAATCATTGCCACCTCGAGCCCCA
>MFBV01000020.1:277-408 GCA_001776505.1 Candidatus Curtissbacteria bacterium RIFCSPLOWO2_02_FULL_40_11
TTACAATCGCCTGTTTAGCATTTTCTTTTATTTGGTCTTCTGCTCCTATGACTCCTGAAACTTTTCCGTCGATAGCAATAATCATAATTGTTTTTCCTTTATCTAAAAGCTTTTCTGATTCTCTTTGAACT
>MFBV01000020.1:512-5685 GCA_001776505.1 Candidatus Curtissbacteria bacterium RIFCSPLOWO2_02_FULL_40_11
ATTTTCTACTTTTGTTGGAAACTTAATTTTTCTTTTTGATAATTCTTCTAAAACAGCTTTACTTAAAGGGTGGCTTGATTTTGCTTCGGCAGCTCCTATAAAAGACAAAATTTCGTTCTCTTTAAATCCATTTACTGCAACAACATCTGTAACCTTGGGTTTTCCTTGAGTAAGAGTCCCTGTTTTATCCAAAACTATTGCCTGTATTTTTGAAACGCCTTCAAGAGTAGGGGCATCTTTAATAAGAATGTTATGTTTTGCCCCAAGCCCTGTCCCAACAGCAACCGCAGTAGGAGTTGCCAAACCCAAAGCGTCCGGACAGGCAATAACAACAGTTGATATAGCAAAAGTAAGGGCAAATAAAATAGGTTGGCCTAAAAGGAAAAACCAGACGGAAAAAGTAAGAAGACCTCCTCCGACAGCAACAATAACAAGGTACTTTGCAAACCTGTCTGCAATTCTTTGTCCGGGAGCTTTGGAGTTTTGCGCAGTTTCAACAAGTTTTACAATTTGTGCTAAAGCAGTATCTGCACCGACTTTGGTTGCTTTAAACTTAACCGAGCCTGATTGGTTTATAGAGCCTCCAATAACCTTGTCTCCTATTATCTTTGTAACAGGCAAAGATTCACCCGTTACTAAAGACTCGTCTATTGCTGTTTCTCCTTCGATTATTTCTCCGTCAACGGGAACTTTGTCGCCAGGTTTTAGAATAACAATATCTCCGACCTTTACCTGGGAAGTTGATACAAGCTCTTCTTTTCCGTTTTTTAAAATTCTTGCCTGCGGAGGAACAAGGTTAAAAAGCGCCTGCAAGGCGTCTGTTGTGCCTCTCCTTGATTTCATTTCCATCCAGTGCCCGAATAAAACAAAGGTAATAAGAAGAGTCGCGGCTTCGTAGTAAGAATCACTGCTTCCTAAAATTGTAAGCATAACGCTAAAAGCATAAGCGGCAGTTATACCAACGGCAATTAAAACCGCCATATTAAAAGTTTTTTGCTGTAAAGCTTTAAAAGTGGAGTATAAAAATATCCAACCGGAATAGAAAAAAACAGGAGTTGTGAGTATAAAAAGTATCCAGGCAGTAGGAATAGGCTGCGGAAGATTTAGACCTAAAACTTTTTCTCCCAAAGGAGAATAGGCAATAATCGGAATTGAAAGTATTAACGCAAAAAAGAACTTTTGTCTAATGTCCTCCTCCATTAGTTTTGCCATTTCCCGCCCGGCAAGACCTGTATGTTCCATACCCATAGCCATTGCCATACTCATCTTGAATTTTTCCCAAAAGGACATCTTTGCAGGCGGCTTCATCGAATCCATGTCGTGCTCCTTATGATCAATGTTTTTATGTTCGGTATTTTTATTTTTGCCATTTAATTTTTGATTTTTGATTTCGAGAAGCGCCATTCCACACTTGGGACAAGTCCCCGGAGTACCCTTTATTACATCCGGATCCATTGGACATGTGTATAAAGTATTATCCATGATTTACGTGGTCTCCTTCCCCTCCGCAGCCATCTGATAAATTCCAGACTTCTGTTACTTTCTGTCCAGTAAAACCTTTCTCTTTAATTAAATATTTTGCTAAACCTCCATACACATACCATCTCCAGCATTTACAGCAACAAGGACCTTTTTCTTCTGAATTTTGCATTGCAAAGTCATAAGTTTTTTGTTCTTTATCCGAAAGTTTTGCATCATAATAACTCTTAAGTTTTTTGGCTAATGAAGCATCTATATCATAAGGGTCTTTTGGAATTTCTTTTATACTTTTATACTTTCTTAAACCTTCTATTTGCTCGCTGTAACGATGCCAGTTCATTGGTGAACAGCATGAGCCTTGAAGACGAGCATTGTCGGGCATTGATGAAATTGAATCGTTAAAAACTGCAGAACATGACGAATTTCCACTAGATGCGAGAACTTTGAATTTAGCATAAAGGTCTTTTTCATTAGTTTGATTTCTGCTGAGATTTCCTCCTCCATCCCAAAAAAAAGCCAAGTAAAAAAGCCCTATGACAAAAACCAATAAAATAATAAGCAAACTATTATTTTTCATATTTTCCAAATTCAAGATTATCTCTGCTTAGCTAACCGGTTATAAAGACTTGCAAATACATAACTTGCAATCCAAACAAAAATACTAATTGTAACTGCGCCAAGCAAAAATGTACCAATATCCATTGACACTGTGGCTCTTACTGAACTTAAATTCAATGTATGAAGCCAACTTTGTCCAATTGTAAAAAGCAGATCCGGCGCAACCAGCACCAAAATCCTACAAATTACGTATGTTCCAAGACCAACAACCGTAAGTGAATTAGCAAATGCTGTCGGTTTTAACATCAGTTTCACCTCCTTTATATCTTTTTCGATATATAAAAAGCTCCTATTATTAAAAGTATCAAAAACAAGATATTTAAAATAATATTTCCGCCAACGTATTGATTAACTATCCCTCCCGCGTTTTGAATTATCTTTGCAAACTCTTCACTTTTTGCCATAGATAATTGTCCTTTTAAGGTTAAAACCAAAGTCAAAATTCCTGCCGTGAAGAAAATTAAAAATGCTATTAAATTATTAAAAGTAACGACAAATTCCCTGCCCATTATTTTTAAACTTCCAACCTTTCTTTTTATAACCTGCAATTTATTAATTTTATCCGAAAGGAAAATAGAAATTATTAAAAGCGGGACTACCATTCCCAAAACATAAACCATTCCTATTAAAAGCGAGCCAAAAAATGTGGGGGATAAAAACGCCATAGTAAGTATTCCTATTAATACGGGAGCGCAGCAGGCGCTGGTGATGCCTGAAAATACGCCTAAGGTAAAAATTGAAACTACATCCGTCTTTTGTTGATTTTGAGAAGGCACATGAATCATAAAAGGAGACTTTATTCCCAGTAGCGAAATCGCAGCCACAAAAAGCATTAGTAATCCCCCAAAAATATAAATTGAGTCATGGTATCTAAAAAGAAACTGGGAGATTATTGCAACTCCCAAAACCGCAGGCATCAAAACTACAAATATTCCTGCTCCAAAAACCAAAGTCATAAATAAAACTTTTTCTTTTTCTTTAAAAACACTTCCTAAATATGCCGGGAGCAAAAAAGTAATGCAGCAAGGAGCAAAAAGAGCAACCATGCCTGCAACAAATGATGCAATCAATGATATTTGAAATATGCTTTCCATAACAATTATGAACTTTTGTTTTTATTTTTAACTACAGTTGCCGTAATTGAAGCTTCGACTCTTGGAAAATTATCACTTGTTGTATCAATATAAATTGTTTTTATAACTTCCCCTAAATCCGTGTCATCTTTATGAACAGCAGGGTTAAAGCTTACCAAAACTTCAGCTTCTTCGTAGGGTTTAAGATTTTTCTTGACTGTAGTCGCAGATGTGCAAGAACAGGAAGTTGAGATTTTTGTAATAGCTATTTCTTTTTTAGTATTGTTGATTAGTTTAAAAGAGGTCTTTGCAATGTTTCCATAAACTACTTCACCCAAATTTTTTGTAACAGGATTTATGTAAATTCCGTAATGGGATTCGTAATACGCATTTAATCCTCCTGTAAGGTTATAAACCCGCGTGTATCCTGCTTCCAAAAGAGCGTTGGAGGCTTCAATGCTCATTCTCCCGGACTTACAATAAACTATAATTTCGGCATTTTTGTTTTTTGGAAACTTATTAAGATTTTCTTTTATTTTATTGTAAGGAATAATCAAATCCGTTCCTTCAAGATGTTTTTGCTCGGGAATGTGTACGTCAACCAAAAAAGTATTGCGGGTTGCCAAAATCTTATCTAATTCTTGCGGAGAAATGTTTTTAAAAGAAGCTGTTTTTGCGCTTTTTTGAGCGGAATTCTTAAAATTTAAAAAAACCCCAAACCCAACCAAAAGCAATACTAAAGCTATTAAAAGAAGAATCGGATTTTTCATTATGCCCCACAGCTTCCTCCGCCCTGAAGCGCAGGCCACTTAATATCGCCAAGCTTTTCCCTTATTGTCTGATATCCCATGGCGCTTGAAAAAGTTTTTGATAAAAGCTCTTTAGGGGATTTTTTTGAATAATCCTGTCCTGCTTTATCAAAATGAAAAGCAATATCTAGATATGTTTGAGGAAACCAATAGACATTAAAAGCAAGCGCTGTTTTATAAATTTCTTCCTTTGAGAAATTTTGCGAAACCATAAGCTCAATAAGCCCTAACATTGCCATGCCGTGGTTGCAGTCAGGAAAAGCCGTTGAATTTCCGCAGCAAGGTCTGTAAATATTGCCTGCTATTTCCTCTACAATTTTTTGTTGTTTTTCTGAAAGCGTTATGTATTTATATTTTGAATAAATATCCATCGGCTGTTTTGCGCCTATCGTCCATCCTCCTGTTGAAGCAAAATTAGCTGCGCTTCCACCTCTTACCATTTCTCCTTTTTCCAAAATTTCATTTTTATTGGCAAGTCCCAAGCCCCACAATATATCAACCCAAAATTGTGAGTTTGCCTGGGTCAGCTCGATTTTATTCTGGCCGTTGGAAAAATATTTATCTAAGTCTTTGGGTAATTCATCTTTACCTGTTACAGCCTTAGCAAGTTTTGTTTTGTCCAAAACTCCGTCTTCTACCATTTTCTTCCCCAAATCTCCCCACTTAATCTTAAAAACATATTTTTCCTTAATTACTTTGTCCTGAAGTTTTTGAATAGTGATTTCTTGTTGTTTTTGACTATAAATCTGCTGATTTTTAATGTCCTGTTTTCGTTTTAAATCAAGCACTTTGGTTGCCAGCATTCCGGAAAGAAAAACAGCAATCACAAGAAGAACAACTAAAACAAAATTAAGGCTGGAAATTTTTATTTTATATTTTTTAAACCTTTTTCTTAATTTCTTCACTTAACAACCTCTCCCTCAAAAGAAACTTCAACATAGGGATTATCCGGATCGTTTGTCTCAAAGCTTACCATTCTTGTAACAGGACCTGTCCCCTGAGGACCATGGTATGTAGGATCGAAATCCGCAATTATTTCTGCCGTTTGCCCCGGTTTTACAATGCCTTTCCAGGAAGAAGAAGCAGACATCCCTTTCATGCCAAACCCTTCGCTTTTATTGTCTCCTTGTTTTAGGTAAGCTTTGGTGCACATGCATGAAGTAGCAATATTAGCAATTTCCAAATCCTTAGTTC
>MFBV01000021.1 GCA_001776505.1 Candidatus Curtissbacteria bacterium RIFCSPLOWO2_02_FULL_40_11
AGACTGTTGCAACAAACGAACTTTTTGTCATTGCGATCTCTTTTTAGGCAAGATTGCTTCGGTCACTAGCGTTCCCTCGCAATGACATAGGGAGAGGTTTTTGGGCAAGCTCAATATTAGTACTCCTTGAAGTGTTACAATTTCTGGGGATAGTTAAGCTGTAATGAAAACTGCCTTTTTGTACAGGTTTATAGTTTATAGTTTATTGTTTATAGTTTTAGTTCCTCTATTGGCCATTTACCAGACGCCATTTGCCAGTGTTGTGCTGGCGCAGGATTTGCCAACGCTGGGTGGCGTTGCGGTCAATGTCGAGATTAACGACAGCGATGTTCAGGCAGGCGACATAATTTCGGCAACCAGAGACGGGTTTAAAAGGTCTACCCAAGAGTATGACGTATTGGTTTTTGGAGTCGTCGTAAATGCGCCTATTCTTTCTGTCGAACCCAGAACGGATACTTCGCGCCCGGTTATTTCTTCCGGTGAAACTTTAGTTCGGGTAAGTACGGCGGGCGGTGAAATTGCTGAAGGGGATTTGATAACCACCAGCAGTGAGGCCGGAGTTGGCATAAAGGCAACAAGAAGCGGATATGTTATCGGCAAAGCTTTACAGGGATATACGGATTCTGGGCAAGTGGGACTAATCTCAGTTTTGGTAGGGCCAAGTTTTGGCAGTGGAGCAGGTGCGGGCGCCGGGATTGGATCTTTGATAGGGATTGCCGTTAACCCTGAGAACTCGAGATATGTTTTGGCTGCGCTATTGGGAATCATCGTTGCAATTGGCGCAACAGTTGCTTTTATTCGTTTGATATCAACAGGTGTTACGGCTGTTGGCAGAAATCCGCTTGCAAAAGGTTCAATTTACCGAAGCATGTTTATAGCAGGTGTGATTATTGCAGTTTTGGCGACTATTGGGGTGGCAGCAATTGTAGCTATAATTAGCTTAGGAGGGTCATGAGCTTTAACCTAACTCAGATTTTAACATTACTGATCATTATCAGTTTTGCTTTGAGCTTTCTTTCTCTTTCGATGCTGACATTTTTATTCGTTCGAATGAGACAAGTATTGAAGCAACAGGAAGAGATTATTTTGCTGGATAAAAAAATTAATAGGCGCGTTACGAAAAAGATCGAAAGCTTGGCGATAGAAAAAATTGACGGCGTGATTACGGCAATCGGTTCCAGACTGGAAGAGGAATTAAAAAAGCATTTTACCGATCTTTCTGAATTCGCGGCAGAGGAAAGCAACGAGATGGGCAAATTTATTATTAAACAGCAGGAAGCTATCACCCGCGAAAGCCAATATCACGTTGCCAATATGCTTCTGAAGTCTGAAAAAGAAGTGGCTGGCTACAAGCAGACTAAGATGAAAGAGGTTGATCAGCAGGTAAGAGACATTGTTTTTAGAGCGGCAAGAGAAGTAATCGGCCGATCTATCAGCTTCAGCGAACACGAAGATTTAGTTAACAAAGCGCTGGAGCGGGCCAAAAAGGAGAAAATCTTCTCATGAGCCGACCAAACGAAACTGCGTTTACTGCCTTTTCAAATACTGTTTACGACATGGCCGGATTAGGCAGGTTGTTTGACCAGATTAATTTAATTGAGAGATCGTTGTTTAAAGATAAGCAGGGAATGATTTCTGAGAAGGCCAGAGACTATTTAACCGGCAATATTATTGCGGTTTTTGAAGAAGTTGAAAAAGTAGGGCTTGAACCCCAAGACGACCAAGGTCAGCTCAAATTTTTGAAAGATTTGATGACTTATTTGCAGAATTTACCTGTTGTTAAAGTAACGGTTGCATTTGAGTCTACACATAGCTACGTTATGAAGCTCAACAATCAAATTTCAGGTTATTTAGGCAAAAAATGCATTTTGGAAATGATTATTGATGAAGACGTAATAGGCGGTGCCATTATTGAATTTAATGGAAAAATGAGTGACCAAACCCTGAAAATTAAACTCCACGATGAACTTGTAGGCTTGGTTGAAAAATCCGACGCAAAGATTGCTTCCGGGGCCGCTTGAAATATGAAATAGAGAATGAAGGATTTTACAACTTATTATAAAGAGACAGCCGAGATCGGCTACATCCAGTCAATTATCTCTTCGATTTTTTATGTTAACGGTCTGCCCAACGCAAGGATAAATGAGATTGTGATGACGGAAAGTGGCACGATTGGAATTGTTAAGGCACTGCTTCCCGAACTTGTTGAAGTAATGGTGTTTGAAGGTCAAACTTTAGTTCACAATATGAAAGTTGTGAGGACAAATGAATTTTTTCAGGTTCCGGCATCCGACAAATTCCTGGGAAGAATTTTGGATCCATTCGGAATTGCTCAAGACCATTACGGGAAGATTGATAGCAAAACCTTTACATACCGGCATATTGAATCTCCTGCGCCCCAAATTTCTGCAAGAGTGAGAATAACGAGACCTATGCATACGGGTGTAATGGTTGTTGACATATTGACGCCACTTGGAATGGGTCAGAGGGAACTGATTTTAGGAGATCCTTCGGTTGGTAAAAGTACGATCGCTCTGCAGGCGATAGTTTCGCAAGCTAGGCTTGGAACAGTTTGTATTTATGCGCTGATTGGGAAAAGAAAATCGGATATCAAAAGGATTGAAACTTATTTGCAGAAGATGAAAGTCCTAGAGGGGACAATTATTGTGGGATCTTCCAGTAGTGATCCGGCACCAATGATTTACTTAACGCCATATAGCGCGATGGCAATGGCCGAGCATTTTCGAGATAAAGGGAAAGACGTTTTAGTTGTGCTTGATGATCTTTCAACCCACGCAAAATTCTACCGTGAGCTTTCCTTACTTTCCAGGAGACCGCCCGGGAGGCAATCATATCCCGGAGATATTTTCCATATTCAGGCAAGAATTGCCGAGCGGGCAGGCAACATTAAGATGAAAAGCAGTAAAGTAAAGAGTATTACACTGCTGCCAATTGCTGAAACTCAGGAAGGTGATCTATCCGGATACATTCAAACAAATTTAATGGCTATGACAGACGGGCATATATTTGTTGATATTGCGGAGCAAAAAAAGGCGCGGCACCCTGCTGTTTCATTTACGCTTTCGGTTTCGCGTGTTGGAAATCAAACTCGATCAAAGCTTGAAAAAGAAATTGCCAGGCACCTTCACCAAATGCTAGCTCAAGCCAGGAAAGCGGAAGAACTTGGAAGATTCGGAGTCGAATTAACTGAACAGACGATGCACATTATTAGAAACAGCGAAAAGTTGGAAGCGGTTTTCAACCAGGATTCCGACTTAGTACTTTCAAAAGAATTACAATTGATAATAATAGGCTTGTTTTTGTCCGAATATTGGAACGCAAAGAGCGGGAAGGAGATTGAAGCAGATATTAAAAAATTGAGATTAGTTTCGGAAGCCGGAAGCCTTGACAAATTAAAGCTCGAAATAAATAGGTGTGAAACATTGGAACAATTTAAAGCAGTAATGGTAAAAGCTAGCCCAAGTATTACGAAACTAATAGCTCCAGCGAAAAATGAACACTAAGAAACAGCTCGAAAAATTTGAACGGAACTTAGATGTTTTAAAGTCCATCACGCGGGCATTTGAGCACAGTGCAACCAAAAGAATGGAGGTTAATAAAAGGGAAATTGAGGGGCTTGATAAGTATTTACTTGATGTTAAACAGACGTATGTAAATATAAAAATTTCGGTGGTAGGCAAAGGGAAAAATACGGAAGCCGCTTATCGGTCTCACGCCCGAAAGCCGACCAAGCAAAAAATTGTTGTTTTAGTTTCTAGTGAGCCCAGTTATTATGGTCACCTTTTAAATTACATGGTGGATTCATTTTTAAAGGAGGTTTCTTTTGGTGGCGCCGACGCTTTGATTATCGGTAAACCCGGCAGGGAAGAATTTGATAAAAAAAATAAACAGAGAATTAAATATGCGTTTTATGATTTTGATGATTCAAAACCTAATTGGAATGTTGTGCATGATGTTGCCGAAATTATGGCTGGTTATGCTGAAATCCAGGTTATTTTTTCAAAATATAAGAGTATTATGACTCAGGATGTGAGAAAACAGGATGTGGCGCAAGAGATTACTAATGTAAGGCCGCAAGAGCATAAAAAATATTTGATAAAGCCTGAACCTGCGACAGCCCTTTCGTTTTTGGAAAAACAAATTATTACCAGCCAACTACTGCAGAAACTTTACGAAAATGGACTCGCAAAGAATGCAATTCGCGTAAAGATTCTGGAAATTGGCGAGATTGCCGAGAGACTTTCGGAGCACTTGGCGAAATTCGAGAAGTTTAAAAGAAAAGTGATTAGAAATATAAATAACCGAAAACTGGCCGGTTTGTATTCGTCAAGTGATGTTTGGCAAAGTAGCAGTATTTTTACGATATACAGGTAGATTATTGTGTATGGTGTATAGATTATAGACAGAGAGTTAAATTTTCAATGAACCATGAACTAATAACCTAAACTAATTTATGGCAGAACCAAGTGAAGGCATCATAACTGGAATTTTGGGGGATGTTGTCGAGGTAATGTTCCCGCGGGACAAACCTGGAAGACACGAGCTTTTAACTCTTACTGAAGACAATTCGGTTAAGCTCGAAGTTTATGGATCTTCTCCCAATGATCGAATAAATTGCTTGTCTTATACGGATCCTTCGAAACTTTATCGTGGGGCAAAAGTTATTAGACAATTTGAGACTATAAGCGTGCCTGTAGGACCCGGACTATTAGGGAGAATTGTGGACGTCTTCGGTCAGCCCCACGATGGTAAGGGTGCGATAAAGCTTACAAAAAGACGTTCAATTTACGGCACACCGCCGAATTTTCAATCGATTAAAGTCGACCGTGAAATTCTGGAAACCGGCATTAAGGTAATCGACTTCTTTACGCCGTTTTTGAAAGGTGGAAAGATCGGGCTTTTGGGAGGTGCCGGAGTCGGGAAAACAGTGATTCTATCCGAATTTATGCATAACATTACTGTTTTCCACAAAGGCATAAGTATTTTTGCAGGTATTGGAGAGCGAATACGTGAGGCACAGGAAATGATTGAGAGTCTTACGGAAATGAATGTTTTACCTAACGTTAGTTTGGTGTTTGGACAGATGAACGAGCGGCCGGCCGTAAGGTTTAGGACAGGCTATACTGCAGCTACTTTGGCTGAATATTTCCGGGATGAAGAGGACAAAGACGTATTATTTTTCGTAGACAATGCCTACAGGTTTATCCAGGCCGGGAATGAGCTTTCGATTTTAATGAACATGATTCCTTCGGAAGACGGATATCAGCCGACCTTATCTTCCGACATTGGAATTTTTCAGGAAAGATTGGTTTCAGCAGGCAACGCGGCAATTACGTCGGTTATGGCTATTTATGTGCCTGCCGATGATTTTTCGGATGCGGGCGTACAAAGCTTGATGCCTTATTTTGATTCGCAGGTAATACTCTCAAGGGATATTGCCGAAGAAGGTAGAATGCCGGCTGTTGATATCAATGCTTCAACGTCAGGGTTGCTTACGCAGTCGCTTATTGGCGACAGGCATTATCAAGCTTATTTGGAGGCGATAAGAATTGTAAGCAGATATGATTATTTGGATAGAATTGTTTCGATTGCCGGTGAGCATGAGCTTTCACCTGAAGATAGAGTTTTATATAGACGAGCCAAGATTATTCTTAATTACATGACTCAGGACTTCTTTATGGTTGAAAACCAAACCGGAAGAAAAGGCATCTATGTGAAGCGGGCAGATGTAGTTGAGGATATTATGGACATTGTCTCCGGTAAAATTGACGATTGGCCATATGACAAACTATTGTATATATCAACCTTGGCGGAGGTAGCAAAAAGTGGCGCAAGAGCCAAATAAAAATAAGTTTTATACAGCTGTTCTGCCACCTTCATATAAGCGGCATTTAGCATACAGTGGGTATGTAAAAAGTTTGTCGAGTACAAACAGCGAAGGGAATTTTGATATTTTGCCGCTTCACGAAAATTTCGCAAGTATAGTTAATGGGCCGATTGTGATTGTGGATGAAGCCGGAAACAAGCGAGAAATAGCGGTTGAAAAAGCTTTAGTTGAAGCTTCTAATAATTTGGTTAAGGTTTTTGTGGAGTTTTGATTTTACACTTTCCCTTATTAGTTTTAATTAGCCTTAGTTTTAGTGAGTTAAATGTTTGATAATATGATAATATTATAAATAACCACGAGTTTCGCACTTCTCAATCATCTTCTCCTGTCATCCTGAGGAGTAAGATCTAGAAGCTATTT
>MFBV01000022.1:0-4467 GCA_001776505.1 Candidatus Curtissbacteria bacterium RIFCSPLOWO2_02_FULL_40_11
CAAAGATCAAGGAGTAACCGATACACAACAAATCGATACCCCTAAAGAAACATCCCCTGGCAGAAGATCTTCTTGGGACATAGCTGCCCAAGTAATTGGCAAAAGACCGGTTCTGGGTACGGGTCCGGGAACTTTCCAATTTGTTTACACCCAGCTTAAACCGAGATACGTTAACACTACGGACGATTGGGCGACCAGATTTGAAAGGTCATCGTCCGAATTTGTAGAAATCGTCGCAACTACGGGCATCATTGGCACGCTTGCTTTCCTGGTTTTTGTCGTTACAATACTCCGGTTTATTTGGTCTCTCATATTTAAAAGCCAAAATTCACTAATTTATCTGCCGATAGCTAGTGCAATTGTCGGATACTCAGTTGCAATTTTCGCAGTTAGCTCATCTTTTGCAACCTCTGCTATATTCTTTATTTTACTCGCTCTACTTTCTATACTTGCTAAAGTAAGCAGCGAAAATCATGTCTATGAAATTACAGTCGAGTTAGCCGCCCTAAAAAGTAAATTCGCCTGGTTCCCCTTAAGTAGTAGCGGTGATAGTTTGATAAAAACTGAGGAAGGAGCAAGGGGTGCAAAATCTCAAATATTGCCATGGCTGTTTGCTATTGTCGTTTTAATATTGTCGGCTCTTGTAATCAGGTACCAAATAAATGCTTACCAAGCCGATTACTTTTATAGGCAATCTCTTCTTGCTTCACGCTCAAATGACGGCAACAAAACAGTAACTATGCTGCAAAATGCAATTCGGGCAAACCCGCGAGTAGATACATACCATCGAGCCTTGTCGCAGACTTCACTCAACGCTGCACTCAATTTGAGTAGACAATCACAGCTTACTGACGATCAACGCCAACTTCTTTCTCAGCTTGCTCAAGTTGCTATCGATCAGGGTAAAGCGGCTTCAGGTTATCAAATCCTTCCACTGAGATTGCCGGGAATCTCCGCTGCTAACGTAGCTAATTGGGAAACACTCTCGAGTGTTTACCAGGCACTAATCGGCTCAATTAACGGCGCAGATGTCCATACCACCAATACGCTGGCGCAAGCAGTCTCTCTCGACCCCCAGAACCCAATCCTCCATAACCGCCTAGGTCAACTTTATCAAAGACTGGGCGATCTTGATCTTGCCCAGAGAAAATATGAAGACGCCATCATCGTCAAAGGCGACTTTGGTCCGGCCCATTACAATCTTGCTAATCTCTTAATCGAAAAGCAGGGCGATGTTACCAGAATCGTCAACGAGCTTACGATTGCCAAAAGGGTGTTGCCGCAAGAAGACCCTGCCCGCAGTGATATAGAAAATAAACTGGAAACTTACAATCAAAAACTTCGGGAAATCCAACAAAATGCAACCCAAGACCAAGCCCAAGTTGCGAAAGAACCGGAAGAAGAAATCCAAGATGAAGAAAACCAAAAAGATGAAAAGGCTACACCCGGCCCTTCGGCAAGCCCTTCTCCTTCGCCATCACCAAGCCCATCGCTTTAAATCAAAATTTCTGATGTTACAAGAAAGGAGTGATTCCCACTGAAGGTTTTGGTCTCACCGTTTGCTGTTCATGTCTATAAACTTCCGTGGACTGATAGTCCACGGTGTTCTGCGAGCGAATATAAATTTCCAACAAATAATTTACTAATCTCTCCAATAAGTTTATCAAGCCCTTCACCTGTTAACGCTGAAATTGCCACAACTTTTTTGCGTTTCATTTTGAATTCCTGCTCCGCTTGCTCCCGCTTATTTTTATCAACCAGATCACTTTTGTTCAGAATAATTATTTCTTTCTTTTTAACCAAAACCTTAGAATATTCCCTGAGTTCTGTCCTGACAGTTTGATAAGTTTGCCAAAGATCTTCTGATTCAGTTACATCAATCAAATGCACCAATATTTTTGTCCTTTCAATGTGCCGCAAGAATAAATCACCCAGACCGCGACCCTTACTGGCTCCTTCAATCAAGCCCGGAATATCGGCGATTACAAGTCGAGAGTCAAAGTCAGAAGTGTAAAGTCTATCTCCAGTTTTTGACTTATCACTTTGACTTATCACTTTGACCTCCATCACTCCCAAATTCGGTTCCAAAGTTGTAAACGGATAGTCGGCAACCTTTGGCTTGGCTGCCGTCAGTTTGCCAATCAGCGTTGACTTCCCCGCATTGGGCAAACCAATCAAACCAACATCGGCTATCAATTTAAGTTCCAGCTCAAGATTAACTTTCTCACCTTTTTTACCTTTTTCTCCCGTGAATAGCCTCCGGCCATATTCATCTTTTAAATGGCTATTACCCTTGCCTTCTTCCCCACCACTCGCCACGATGATCTTGTCGCCTTCGTTTACAAGATCATAATTTAGAATTTCGAATTTAGAATTTAGAATTTTAATTAAAGTTCCACAAGGAACTTTAATTAGTAGATCCTCCCCCCCAGCCCCTTTACGCCTCCTAGAAAGCCCATTGCTTCCATCTTTAGCTTTGTATTCTTTTATGTACCTGAAAGGCTCCAGTGTGTTCAAGTCTCGCGTAGAGATGAGAAAAACATTGCCACCTCTTCCACCATCTCCGCCGTCAGCCTTTCCTCGTCTCTTACCCTTGATATGAGTAAACGAACCAGCCCCATCGCCACCTTTGCCTCCTATTACTGTAATTCTCGCAAAGTCTATCATTGCAGCAATACTAATACTTCGTCCTGAGCTTGTCGAAGGGCGAAGTCAATCATCTCTTAGTAGTATAAATTCTAAACACGAAATACTAAATACTAAACAAATCATAATTTCTCAATATTTTAATTTTAAACATTGGGATTTGGAAAATTATTTAGAAATTAGAAATTAGAAATTTATTCATCTAGTGCCTCCAGTCCTTTTTTCGCTTTTTCTAAATCCGGGTTAAGTTCTAAGGCTTTTTTATAACCAACTCGAGCCTCACTTTCTTTTCCTTGAAAAGCCAAACAAGAAGCTAAATTGTTGTAGCTCTCTGCTTTTTGAGGACGAATCTCAACCAATGTTTGAAAAACTTCCGCGCACTTTTGATAGTTCATCAAAATAAATAGATTGTTCCCGAGCTCCTCAATCTTTTCGAAACCGGCTTCAAACCCCGATTGATCAAATTTTAAACTCAATTCCCTTGTTTTCCTAATCAGCTCGATTTCATTCTGAATATTTTCACCCTTTCCTCTGACCCCAAAACTCTTATTTAAAAATTCGATTGCCTGCTCGTATTCACCGTAACTGGCTAGCAAAATCGCAGTCGAATGATATGCAACCGCATAACTCAAAGTATCCTGCTGCTGCGGCTTAAGCCCTAAATCTTCGAACTTTACCCCTTCATTTCTTAACTCACTCAACAGGTTCACAGCTTTTACTAAATCATCTTGAGCGCTAATATCACTCTCAAGTCGCCACCACAGCCCATTCGGCCGAATAAACGGTTTTAAATATCCAAAAAATCGTTCCTCAAAACTTCCTTGCAAAATGTAAACTTCTTTATCTAAATTTCTGGCCAATACCGAGAGAATATAGGCTTCTGCCCTGCCTAAATCCTGACTCTTATTAACCTTATTCACGAATTGCTCATCTGCTTCCGGCGCAAATAAATCCGGGAAATAACTTTCATTATCCCGGTTTTTTTCGTTTGGAAAATACAAAACGGTTTTATCCGTGAATTTATTATTAACTAATTGTTCGTAGAGTGAACCAAATTTAAATACATGACTAACAGTAATTGCTAGCGCATTATCTGGCAACTGCTCCAATGCGTCCAGTACTAAATCTTGCGAGAAATAGACTTTCGAAAGATCATTGGCTTTAAAATTTGCAAACAAATAAACTATCAGGAGCAAACCCAAGAAAAGTGCGGGCAACTGCACGTCATTTTCAAAAAACTTATCCACAATGTTTTGGAAAGAGAGACCAAACAATAGTACCGCAGGTACAAATGCCGCTAAATAAAACTTGGAAATCTGAAAAGGAGAGTCTACTTCTGACGGATCAATAGTAGAGAGTAAGAAAAGTTGAGTAGTTATAATAACCAAAAAAGACAGAATCAAAAAAATAGACTTTTTATCGCGAAAAAATCCCAAGATCCCGGAAACTATTACCAGAAACGGCAAAATAACACCAAAGTTTGTAAAAATATGGACCAAAAACACCCAAGTGTGTTTCAAAAATTTAATTATTGAGAATTTCAATACGGGATTAGCAATCAAGAAAATATTTCCGAATTCTTTTCGGCGCACGTAATCAATGAATCCAGCCACACCTTGGGCATGACCCCAATTAATCTGGGGGTTCTGCTGCATCCTTAAATACATTAAGCCTTGAGGAAAAAACCCGAGAATAAAAACACCGACTGAGTACAAAACTTCTCTCAATTTAAACTTTAAACCGATAAAATACCAATAGATAATTGGTACTAGAACCGCACTTATATAAAAGTGAGAGGCCGATAAACCCAAAGTAAATATA
>MFBV01000022.1:4552-18306 GCA_001776505.1 Candidatus Curtissbacteria bacterium RIFCSPLOWO2_02_FULL_40_11
AAAACTCCCAAAACGCACTGCTTACAGCCAGAAGCAGAGCGATTAACAACCCCAAAGCCTTCTTTACCCTCAACTCAACCAAGTTCAAATAAACAATTAAAACTGTCCCCGCTCCAAACAGGGCAGACAATAAATTTGCTTTGAAAATAACCGGCCCAAATGGAAAAATGCTCGTAAAAATCTTTCCTATTAAAATATAAAGCGGAAAACCCGGCGGGTGGCACATGCCCCACGTATGCATACAAAGCGCAAACTCCGCGCTGTCTACGGGGATATAAGCAGGGGAAAGAGTTTTTAGATATAAAGCTAAGGGAAGCAAAAATGCCCCAACTCCAAAAAACCACCCGCTAATTTTCTTCATGGAAAAAGTATCAAGGATCGAGAAGTAGCTGTCAATTTCTAATTAACCTAATTGCTCTAATTGATCTAATCAATACCCAAATTATGATGACCAATTTTTAAATTTAGATATTGAACCCGTTTCAAAACTCCCTGCGTCATCCTCACGAAAGTGAGGATCTGATTCTCAGTCAAGCTGAGAATGACGAACGTGATGTGTTTTGAAACCAGTTCATTGTTTCATTAGGATTTATTTAGAAATTAGGATTTAGAAATTAGAAATTTCTTGCTATTGCCCCAATATCGAAAGAGGGTTCAGTGCTACACCATTTTGCCTGATTTCCAAATGTACATGGACACCACTAGACCTGCCGGTACTACCCATTGCGCCAATGACTTCTCCTTTGCCGACCCGTTGGCCAGGCACGACATAATTAGCGCTTAAATGGGCATACAACGTAGTGTAACCGTTGCCGTGGTCAATAACTACTCGATTACCATAACCGGAATTGTCCACAAAACCGGCAACAGTCACAGTTCCAGAATCTGAAGCCGAAATCGGCCCTCCACCTAAGTTAGAAATATCAATTGCCGGATGGTACCAGGCAAAATATTGAGAAAGATCTCCTCTTGCCGGCCAAATAAATTGGGCCGATCCGAGCTGACTTACGGAAATATTCTGTCGTTCGCTAGCCAAATACTGAGTCGGTGCAGGTTTACTCTTAACCTCCGGTGGTGCACCATCCGGCACTATTAACAAATCCCCCGAAGCGAGTTGAAAATCATCTCCAATATCATTAAACGGAAAATCGAGTATCGCCTGAGAATTGGCTCGGTACTTTTTTGCTATAGAATAAATCGTATCGCCCGACTGAACTGTATGAGCTATGCCGGAAACGGGCAACATTCGCAGCCTATCTCCCTCTTCTATCAAAGACTTTGCACTCAAATCATTCTCCCACAAAACTGTCTCCTCACTTACTCCATACTCTTGGGCAATAGAAGAAACCGTGTCGCCGGCTTTTACTTCGTATTCGATAACTTCATCTCTGGGTTTATCGGAAATAATGGTAACCGGTGTAATTGTCGTAGTGATTACCCCGGTATCCACACTTTCTGTGGCAGCTCCGGCTACCAGTGGATTTGCCGGAACTCCGGGATATGAACCTGAAACTACCGAAGATGACAGTAGAACCCCTCCACCGGCCAAAACAACAAATGCCAGTCCCAAAATCGAACCATGTACAAAAAGCGAGGTGTTTGCCCCTCGCCTGACCATCAAAATGTCTACTACAAAATTCTTGGCCTTTTCAAACGAAAGTCCGGTTCTGTGGAGTCGAAAAGTTAAGTACGAAGCAAGCGCCTTTACAAAGGAAACAAACTCTTTATAAATCGGGTCGTGATCCATTGATTTAGGTATTTGGGATTGTGGGCATGTGGGATAGTAGGCAGAAAAAAAAGATTAATTATTCACACCTATATTCCTGCCACCCTACTAACCTACCAACCTATTTTACATCTTTTGATAAACTATCCAAAAATTCCTTTAGTCCAACCGAAGGTTGACACAAAGAGTTTTCCATATTATTTTACGTCTTTACTTAATGAATCTAAAAACTCCTTTAGGCCCGCAGTCCTGAGTTTATGAAGGACGAGGACCGCAAAGAATTTTTATTTCACATCTTTAGATAGTGAATCCAAAAATTCTTTAAGTCCAACCGAAGGTTGACACAAAGAGTTTTCCATATTATTTTACGTCTTTACTTAATGAATCTAAAAACTCCTTTAGGCCCGCAGTCCTGAGTTTATGAAGGACGAGGACCGCAAAGAATTTTTATTTCACATCTTTAGATAGTGAATCCAAAAATTCTTTATTCGATGCGGTCTTATTCAACCTATCTATAAGGATCTCGGTCCGCTCATCCGGGTTGAGTACCGAAACCATTCTACGCATAGTTACAATCTTCATGTATTCATCAGCGCTAAACAGCAGTTGTTCTTGCCTTGTAGAAGATCTTTCAACGTCAATAGATGGATAAATTCTGCGCTCGGCTAGTTTCCTTTCCAGATGCAATTCCATGTTTCCGGTTCCTTTAAACTCTTCATAAATCAAATCATCCATTCTAGAACCGGTTTCAATTAAAGCCGTTCCAATTATCGTCAAACTACCGCCGCCTTCACAATTCCTGGCAGCACCGAAAAATCGCTTTGGCGGGTACAGTGCAGCCGGATCAAATCCTCCGGTTAAGGTTCGCCCTGAAGGCGGTACCGAAAGGTTGTAAGCTCGTGCAAGTCTTGTAATAGAATCGAGAAGAATCACTACATCCATTCCTTGTTCAACCAACCTTTTGGCTCGCTCAAGGGCAATTTCGGCAACTCTCGTTTGAGTTTCCGCCGGCTCATCAAAATTTGAAGCAATTACTTCTCCCTTAACGCTGCGGGAAATATCCGTTACTTCTTCCGGCCGCTCCCCAATTAGTGCAGCCATCAAATGCACTTTCGGAAAGTTGTCACTAATTCCTTTGGCTATATCTTTTAGAATCGTAGTCTTGCCGGCTTTTGGCGGAGAAACAACCATTCCCCTTTGACCCATGCCAATTGGGGCAATAATATCTATCATTCTTGCAGAAAGCGGCAGCTTTCCTGTTTCGAGTTTTAGCTTTTCGTTAGGATAAATTGGCGTTAGATCACCAAATTTGGGTCTTCTTTCTTGCTTTTCGGCAAGCTGCCCGTTTACTTTAACAACCTTTAGAAGGCCATAATATCTTTCATTATCCTTAGGAGGCCTGCCCAAACCTATTACATCGTCACCCGGTCTTAACATAAACTTCCGGATCTGAGACGCACTTATATAAACATCCGCATCACTCGGCCGAAACTTCGGCCTTAAAAATCCGTGACCTTCATTCGTAATATCTAAAATTCCATTTACTTCTTGAGTAGGAACATCTCTCCCGGCAGGTTCATTCATCCGCATGTCGCCGTTGGTGGCGGAAGCGCTTTGACTGCTGCTACTAATATCTCGCCCCTGTGTTCTTAAATCAATTACGTTACTCGAAGTCTCCCCGTCAGCTTCTGCACCAGAGGTAGAGCCCACGAGAGTCTTTACTTCGGGCTTTGTGTCTTCTTTTTTAACTTTTACAGAAACTTTTGCTGTCGGCATAAATTTTCAAATTCTAATGTTTTAAATCCCATTCTATTTGACATTTGTTTTTTTGGTCATTGTAATTTGTTTCGAATTTCGCTCGCCTCGCTTCGCTCATCGAAGCGGGGATTTCGTGCTTCGAATTTAAGCATTAGTCTTTAGTCTTTAGTCCTTAGTCGTTAAGCATTAAGCGTAAGTTTGGGAAATTATCTAGAAGTACCAATTGTGATTCTAAATCTTTTAATTTCCTTTGTCAATCCAATTATTATTTTTTTTGGGGTCCCCAAATTTTAATTTGGGGTATTTATAATAAGGACCGCAAGCCTGCCCTACTTACGGTCCTAAAATAAATGCAAAAATCACTTTTCACTTTGCACCAAGTCTAACTTGGTAACCACGTTTGACGTGGCACTTTTAACTTTCAACTTATTTATGTGCCCTGCGAAACTCGCAAGAGTCAGGCACAGGGCTAGTTTATGCGTTGCTCTTACCTCGCGTGCTAACTATTCTGTTTGCAAACTCACCTAATGTCTCTTCATCCTTTTTACTTACAACTCTACCTCGACCAAACCTTGACAGAGCAAAACCAACTGGAGCTGCTCCTGCCATGAGTGACGTTCCCAGCACACTAACACCGGTTTCAGGTTGCTTCAAGGGAACCTTAACTCCGGCAACAGCCGGCGGAGCCGGATTCGTAATATTCACGGTTTGATTGTTGTTTTGGCTAACGTTAACATCAACATCCTGATTTTGTTCCTGTTCCTGCTCTTGCTCCTGCTCCTGGTTATTACCACCAGAAGGTGGAGCCGGTGTCGGAGTTGGTGTAGGTGTAGGTTCGGGTTCTTGTCCACCAACTACTTTGGCAGACCAACCAACCTGGATAATAAATTCATTACACCCCTTCTGGTCACCAAGCAAAATTCCTGATCCTTCAAGCGGGCTTCCGGCTATAAAAGTAGTATCATACTCTTTATTACCGTCTCCATCGACATCCCAGGTAAGTCTGGTAGTTCCGGGCAAAATTTCCAAGCTTCCGCCTCCATTAATATGGATAGAAACGTTGTCTGATGCAGTGTTAGCGTTTTCTGCTCGAACTTGAGCTGTACTCGTACCATCTGTAAATGTTCCAGTTGGCATAGAAGCACTTATAACAACACCCTCTGCAGTAGAACCTACAACAGTGTTATGAATTCCTGCATAAAAATGAACTGTATCGCCAGGGTTTAACGTAACACTTTTACCCCATCCTGAACTTGAAGGTCCGGTAACCAAATGATTAACAGTCATATTTGGTGTAGGGCTAGCAAGTGCGCTGTTAAGGTTTAATGCTAAACCTCCTAAAACCATAGTCAGTACAACCATTGCAGTCATTCCTGTTTTCCAACCCAGTTTGATTAATTTAATTGGATCTTTCATGTTTTTTCTTTTATTCACCTCCCCTCGTCTCGCCAAACCTGTACCGTATGGTACGGGTGAAGGCGGATTTCATTTTTACCTATAAATTCCCTCATTTTCTTCATATTTCTTCAGTTTCTTAGTCGTCTTGTTCTTCTTCATTATTTACGCTTTTAGTTAAACTACGTCGAGATAGTGGATATTTGTTCAATTCATCATCCCTTGTTCCCAATCTCCAAGCATTATGTCCGGCAACTCCAACCACACCCGCTAATGCTAAAGAAACAATTAACCACCCTAATATAAGCTCGCTATCTTCATCATTTTCTAACTCTTGATACCCATAACCTGTGTCCGGTAATTTTATCGGCATTTCCTGCGTTCTGGTGCCAGTCGGTGTGGCTGTCGCCGTAGGTGTATTTGTCGATGTCTCGGTTGGTGTCGGCGTCTTTGTTTCCTTTTTAACCGGTGTATCCGTCGGTGTCGGTGTATCCGTCTTTTTCGCTGGCGTTTCTGTTGGCGTAGCCGTTCTGGTTGACGTCGGAGTTGGCGTATCAGTCTCCAACGGAGTTCTTGTAGGCGTAACTGTTGACACCTCATGAGTCGGTTCGGGCGGAAATGTCGGCAGCGGTGTGCCCGTAGGCGAAGGTATTGGTGTTATGCCTCTGGGTGTAGGTGTAGCATCTACCTCGTGTGTTGGTTCAGGTGGGAACGTCGGCAAGGGTTCACCGGTTGGTGAAGGTATAGGTGTAATACCTATGGGTGTAGGTGTGGGTTCGTCACCACCATGCGGAGGTTCGGGCTCAAATGTCGGAAACGGTGCTCCTGTGGGTGATGGTATAGGTGTAATTCCTATCGGTGGCTCGTCGTTTGGTTCGTCAGGTTCGGGAAATGCCGGAAAACCGGCTGATTCTGCAATCTCCGATTGAGAATTATTAACTGAAGATTCAGTATTTTCTGTAGAATCTTGAACGCCTGCACTTGCCGAACTATCTCCCGATCCGGTATCGGGATAAGTTTCTGGTTGCTCTTCGCTTGAATCTGGATCGCCAATCCCACCGACGGCAGGCGGATTTTCCGCTACCTGAGATGTATGCTCAGGGTGCGCTATTGGCAAATCAACCCCTGCATCTCTAAATGCCTGCGCATCAACATCATCTATGCCGTAAGATGGCTGATCACCGGGACTAAACCAATGATTACCTTCAACATCACCATTGATAATCTCATTAGTTAAAGGCCAGCTTTTCTCCGGGCTCAGATCAAAAGATTTTTGGACTTCACCATCGACACTTGAACCCTTACCAATTGTTAATCTGATCCTCCCGTCTTCAACACCGTCAACTCCGTCAAGTGCCGCTTTCGCTTCGTTTCTATTTAGTTGAGAAGAATTGGTTTTTAGATCGGCCGGAGGCTCTTGGTCTAAATCTGTTTGAATATCATTGTCATCAACTTCAATGTTCTGGAGCGGGTTAAATCCCCTATTTAACAATTGGTTAACACCATGCCAGTGGGCAACATCATCCGGATTCATAAATTGGCCTGAATCAGCCAATGTCATGGTCATCCTGGTCTGGTTCACATCATCATCTGGTTCAATAATATTTGGAGAATCGGCAGAAAGATTGAAGATTGCAGCACCACCAATAACCGCTAAGGTACTAATTCTAATAACCTTCCCCCCACGAGCCTCTCTGCGGCTTTTAGCCTTATTTTCTTGTCTGTCTTTAGAAGATATCGCAAAGTCCGTGTTGGAAGGAATTTGGTTTTCGGGTATATATGGTTGCTGTTCTATTCTATTGGGCATATTAGACAGTCTTTCTCCTGTTTACCCGCTTAAAGTTTTTACTTTGGCGGACAAATTACTACAGGATATTTTTAATGGCGAGTAATATAGCATAATCAATTCCACTTGTCAAGTACTATGGGATATTAATAAAATTTTAAATTCTAAATTTTCAATTTAAAATGAAATCTAAATTCTTAAAATTTTAATCATTTAAAATTGATTTAAAATTAAAAATTTCAAATTTTGAATTAACTCTCTATGGGGCAGTATTTTATTGGGCAGTTGATATGGGCAGTATTTCCAGGTGGTGGGAATATACAATACTAGAACAGCTATGTCAAGGCTAAACTATCGGGCAAGAAAAGTTTAAAGTTAAAAATTATCCTTCGATCAACTCAGGATAATACTGGTGGAAGTCTTTAAAATTAAAAACTTTTTATCTTAAAAAAGTTTCCACAATTTTGATTTTTGAATTTACTGCTGAACAAACAATATACTCAATATATGGGGTTTTTAGTACCCGGAACATAATAAAACGTGGAATCGTTTAGCCTACTGCAACAACCCGTAGAAAACACTCTCTTGACAAACCTGAAAAAAGTGTTCTAAGCTAGAAAAGGAAAGCAACTTAGCTGCCCTAAGTCGCTTCCCTTACACCTCAAAAGAGCATTGCTATTCGAGTTTCAGTCTGCGGTAGTGATGCTCTTTTTTTAAACCCGCAATCCTGTGAGGACTGCAAGCATTGCTTATTATTGTCTTTAACCCAATTATTCTCAAGTCAGACTTGATTATTATCGGGTAAAAACTATTTCAATCTTCTCAAATCTTTTCCAATCAGAAAAAACTTAAGATTTGAAAAAAGCCTACTATCACGTAGGCCTTTTTCTTACCAGATACCGTATGGTATCTGGATAACTTTCAGCCTGCTCTTAAAATTTAGCACTCTTTTATAATTTTTGTCAAGTATTTTTATTACCCCATAGTTTCAATTCATACTTAAAATCTATAGCCTGTAGTTATTATTTTTAACAACATCAGCCCGATTAGACTATTAAAGTAGTCCAAACGTAATCTAGCCAACTAATAAAATTAGCCCGATTCTCCCGTTACGGGAAACATCGGGAATTTAATAAAGCAATAAAATAATCAAGGCTAATTGTTATATTAGTATATAATAAGGGAAGTAAACTTCCCTTGCGCAAATTAAAAATTGGGCTAAAGGGAAGTAAACATTATTAAAATAATTTCTAATAAACAAATTTAAAATGCCAAATTTCAAATTATTTACTTAACTTTGAACTCTTAAGAGTATTCTTAATAATCGTGCTAACAACCGCGATTATCTCGTTTCCCTCGTTAACTATCTCCCACGATTCATGTCGATATCTCTCTGAATTTGTGTTTTCAATTAATTTTACCCAGTACACCGTCTCTTTGCCTTCTTTTCTTACAATTGTATACATATGCACGAAATCTTTCTTAGTTTGAGTTCCATCAGCCTCTTGATCATTCGCACCCATAGATGTAGCTGATCTTGTACATTGATTGATAAAAACTAGATTCGTAGGAGTTTTCGGAATTTTATTTAAAAATTCTATTACCCTGACTATAAAGCTAAATATTCTATCGTGAATATCGTATTTCTTCATTTGAAATTATAAATTGGAAATTGGAAATTTGAAATTCATATTGGCTTACCAAAGATCATCTGCCCGGCAGCCGTCTGAAGCACTCTATGTACTTTTACCTTCACTTTTTCACCTTTTAGATTCGATCCACCTTCAACAACCACCATCGTCCCGTCACCCAAGTACCCTACTCCTTGCCCTTTTTCTTTCCCTAAAGAGGTAACCCTGATGGAGAGCATTTCGCCAGGCAAAACGGGCGTTTTTACCGCATTCGTGAGCTCGTTTATATTTAGAATTTCCACGCCTTTAACCTTACCCACCTTATTGAGATTAAAATCCACAGTCACCAATTTACCGCCAACCTTCTTAGCCTGAGAAATCAACCTATCATCCACTTTATCGTCTTTAGGCTCGCTACTCAAAACAACTACCTTCAATTTCTTGTGTTTCTGGAGTTCAGTTAAGGTATCTAGTCCGTGCCTGCCTCGAGCACGCTTACCGTCGTCCGCACTGTCAGCCAGTCTCTGAAGCTCAGATATAACCGAAGGAATTACTAAAAATGTGCCGTACAAAAACCCGGTTTTGCCAGCCTCCGCAATTCTGCCATCAATCAAGGCTGAAGTATCCAGAATCAAAGGGTTATCGTATGTGGCATTCTTACGATTGCGCCTTAAGGTAATCTTAGGCACGGATAGCCTCGAAGTAGGTGACGTCGGTAATTTCTCCGATATTTGTTTTGCAAGAACAGCTATCCCAGCTTTACCTGCAAGCTCAATAATATCAGGCAGAATGAAGCCAAGAATTGCAAACGCAATGAAAGCTACAAAAACAAAATACTCGCCTGTTACCGCAAATATAGCTGGTGGTGTACCTGAACGGGCTATAAATGCCCCAAAAAAGCCAAATACAATCGTCAGTGCCGGTCTTAAGAAGATTTTCAATTTCATTAAAAAATTAACCTAATTGATCTAATTACTAAATAAACTTCCGAGGATTAATAATCCACGGTTTTCGCGAAGCGAAAATAAATCCCAAGTACGAATATCTAAATTCTAAGCAATATTCAAATTCCAAATTGCAATATTCCAGGCACCTGATTTTCGGGATTTTCTAGTATTGGAAATTTATTAGAAATTAGAAATTAGAAATTCTCATCACCTCCCATGTATTGCATAAGATACAGCTTCATCTAACGTCTTAAATTTATCAGGCGTAACAAAATCATTAAAACCTAACCTTTTAGCCTCACTTATCCTCGATTTCGTGTTTATTACTGGCCTCAATTCACCAAGCAAACCGACCTCACCAAAAGCGCATATTCCTTCTCTTACAGGTTTATCAACCGAGGCTGAAATTACAGCTAATGCTGCTCCTAAATCGGCAGCAGGCTCAGTCACTTTCAGACCGCCAGCCACATTCACGTATATATCTAGGTTTCCCAGCGAAAGTTTAGCTACTCTTGAAAGAGCAGCTATCACAATTTGGATTCTAGAAAAATCAAGGCCGGTTACACGCCTAGTAGGCACGGGAAATATAGTTCTAGTACAAAGAGCCTGAACTTCAGCAAGCATTGGCCTCCCACCAGCAATTGTCGAAACCACACAACTTCCGGCACGCTTACTTATCCTCTGCTCTAAAAATATGCCTGAGGGGTCACTAACCTCAACCATACCCTTGTCCTGCATCTCAAACACTCCTACTTCAAAGGTCGAACCAAACCTATTCTTATTTGTCCTCAGTAACCTAAACGCATGCATATCGTCGCCCTCTAGGCTCAATACGGCATCAACTAAGTGCTCTAGCACCTTCGGGCCGGCCAAGCTCCCCTCTTTAGTCACGTGACCAACAATAAAAACAGGAACGCCTGACGATTTAGCATATCTTTGCAGAATCTGTGAGCATTCTCGAAGTTGACCAATGCTACCGGCTACTCCGGTTAATTTTTCGGTCGTAAGCGTCTGAATTGAATCTATTATTAACAAAGATGGGTTCAGTTTCTCAGAAGCAGCAAGTCCGCTTTCGACGTCTGTCTCAGGCAAAATAAAAAGCCTCTCCGGAACCTTGCCTATCCTGTCTGCCCTTATCTTCACTTGCTGAGCTGATTCTTCACCGGTAACGTAGAGCACGGAGTGCTCTTGGGTTTGTGGGATGGTGGGTTTGTGGGATGGTGGGTTTTTTCTATCTTTTTCCTTACCCACAATCCTACTATCCAACCTACCTACTGACCCCGCTATCTGCATCGCGCATTGCAACAGCAACGTGCTTTTGCCTATTCCAGGATCACCCGAAATTAATACCAGAGAACCTTTAACTATTCCCCCGCCTAAAACTCGATCAAATTCGCCAAAACCCGTAGCCAGTCTGCCGAATTTTTGGGATTTTACACTCGAAAGCTTTATTAATTTTTCGCCTATACTAATGTCTTGAATTTTGGCTCTTGTTGCCTCTTCTGTTACACTCGACTCTATTAAACTATTCCATTCACCACACTCGGGGCACTTGCCAAGGAATTGGGCTGACTGATATCCACACTGTTGACAGATATACACAGATCGAGTTTTCATTGATACCGTAGTTTACCCTGAACGAATCTGTCCTGAGTTTTATCGAAGGAGTCGAAGGGCTGGCAAACAAATTCAGAATATACTTTCGCCATGTTAGGTAAGTAGGCTCGTGGGTCGGTGGGATAGTGGGAAAAAGAAAATAAATTTTATCCTACCATCCTACTATCCTACCATCCCAATTACCTATATAGCACCGGTTTCGTGCGGGCGAGCGGAACCAGTGATATTTTCCTTGATTTCGTATCTACAGCTTCAACACTACATTCAACACTCTGCCCAACATCAAAGTTTTCATTTGGGGGCAATTTGGAAATATGAATTAAACCCTCGATACCCCTAGTTAACTCCACAATTACACCATATGGAGTAACTCGAGATATTGTCCCCTTAACTTCTTTGTCTTTTGTATAGTCTTTAGAAACTTCTACGAACGGGTCTTCACTAAGTTGTTTTATACTTAAATTAAGCCTACCGGTCTCATTCTCTTTGGCAATTACAATTACATCTGTTTTGTCGCCAACTTTGAAATATTTTGCAGGGTCTTCGACTTTTTCCCAGGAAATTTCGCTGATATGAACCAAGCCTTCTAATTTGGATAGGTTATCAGGTTTTTGGGTATTCAGGTCATCAGGTTCAGATTTTTTTGCCTTCCTGACAACCTGATCGCCTGATCGCCCGATCTCCTTCTCTATGTCTACTTCCACGAATATCCCAAAGGGCAAAACTGCAGTAACCACTCCGGATATTTCTTCACCAATCTTTACTTTAGAAAGTAATTTGACTACCTCCTTCAAATCCTTCTTTTCAGGCTGTTTCTGGGAAAGAATCAGACGATTTGACTGTTTATCTACCTCAATTACTCTTGCATTGAGTGTCTTTCCAATCAAATCTTCCAGTTTTGAGGGAGCTTTAACAAGTTGGGAAGCCGGCAAAAATCCTCGAATTCCCAAATACTCACAAATTACCCCGCCGCGATTTACTTCCATCGCCACCACATCAATGTCTTCATGATTCTCTTTCTTCTCTTCAAGTTCTTTCCATCTCTTTTCACCGGAAAGTTTCCTAAGGGAAAGCACCACCTGCCCTGCATCGTTTTCCGGATAAAGTACTGTTGCCTCAATAGGATCACCTACGGAAAGGTCGGAAACTAAATCCGCAGCGGCAGTCAATTCGTGGCCGGCTAGTAAGCCCTCGCTCTTCGCACCGATGTCTACCAATAACTCGTTACGGGAAACAGAAACAATTTTTCCGGAAACTTCCTGATTTCTCTTTAGGGCCGGAACTTTGCTTTCACTAGCCTTAAAAAGATCGGCGAAGGATAATTTTTTATCCGAAGCCCTGAGCGAAACTTGCCCTGAGTGTGCTTGCCCTGAGCTTGTCGAAAGGGTCGAACGGATCGAACGCGCAAAAGAAGCCTTCTTTGAAGATTTAGGTGAGGTATCTCGTCTAGATTTTGTATGTTTATCCTGAGCTTGTTTGCCCTGAGATTTTCGAACGGGTCGAAGGACCAATCATAATCACTTCCTTATTTAGATTTGCAAAATGTAATCTGAAGTTAGAAGTTGGATGTGAGAAACTGGAATTTGAAGTGCGATATTAGATTTCTCACCTCTCACCTCGATTTCTAGCTTCCCATCTCCTATTTCTCACTTCTCATCTCCAACATCAATTTGCTGCCCGAAAGTATAACAGTTTTAACTAATCAAAACAACAAAAAACCCTGCTTTAAACAGGGTTTGATGAAATGCCCTCATCGAACTTAGCCCCGCAGTCCTGAGTTCATCGAAGGACGAGGAGCACAGGACGATGACAAACAAAAAAACTCACGTTTAGTGAGTTGTTTTGTGCTGGCATCGAACTATTTTCGCATACAGTTGCCCATATACTATTGTCGCCGCTAGTGCGTTTCACTATCCAGTTCGGAATGGCCCGCTTCGCCGAAGCAAGGCGAGGATGGAGTGGTTCCACACTGCTAGAGACACCAGCGCAGAAATTTTACTATCTCGAAACTGAAACTGCAACTCTTTGGGGAATTTTAGGTAACTGGTGTGGTTTGTTGCCTTTTCCTAAAGTCCTCATTAATCGAGATATGATATCCAAGGATTGCCTTTTTGATCCTGGAAATTTTCCACGATTAATCTGATTCCTGACGTCTTTCAGCAATAATTTAACATTTTGGTTTCCGTCACTAAAACAAAGATCACCGATTATAATCTCTGGCACTAACCTCATCCAATCTTCGCCGTTTGATAAACTTCTAAGCCCTAAACCCTTATCATCGGCTCTTGATTGAATGAACTCACCCAATTGAAGTGCCAGATCAAGTTCTTCATCACTCACATCTCTGTACTGATCAACGACGTCACTTCCCCAAGGCATTTGTGATGACCTCTCGATTAAATTTTGTACTGAAATATCTGGTCTTTCTACCATTTTCCAAAAAAATACGCCTCTTTTAATTAAAAAGAGGACGATTCCACTAATAGTCTAAACTCGCAAGGCAAAGGTTGTCAAGTAAAAATCTAGCGTTCTTAAAACTGGATAGAACTTAAATGGGTAAATTGATCTTAGAGAACGGAATACTATTGAAAAAACTATTTCAATAGACGTGTAGTTCTCGCAGATCAATGTAATTGATCTATTAGTACACCTAAGCTGAAAAGTTACAAACAACAATTGACAAATGACAACTGACAAATGACAAAATGTCACATATCGAATGTTAAATGCCAAATGTTGGTCGCAAACTTAACCCTCACATTAAGTGAGACAAACATTACTGCCTTTACACTTGGTGCCTATCTCAGCCAAAGGCTGATCGTCCTATGGACGAACCAGATAGTCTTTCTGGGATCTTAATGATTTCTAGTCTTGGGGCCTGTTTGGCGCTTAGA
>MFBV01000023.1:0-113 GCA_001776505.1 Candidatus Curtissbacteria bacterium RIFCSPLOWO2_02_FULL_40_11
CGATGTTTTCACTTCTGGCGCAACGATGATGGAAGCGGCAAAAATTTTGAAAAAAGCCGGCGCGAGGAGTGTATGGGCAATGGTCGTTGCGCTTGGCTAAAAAACATAAATAG
>MFBV01000023.1:212-8814 GCA_001776505.1 Candidatus Curtissbacteria bacterium RIFCSPLOWO2_02_FULL_40_11
GAATAGGAATTATTAGAAGTAAATAAAGGAACCTATTTTTAAAATATTTTAGCAAGAAAAAGCAGGTAAAAACGGGCCATGCTACATGCAGGGAGGGTAGAGCGGCAACAGTATTCCCGTACAGTAGATACCCCCATATTGTTAAAAAGGAAAAAAGTTGGAATATTGAGTTATGAAGAAGATACCTTTCTATGCCTAAATCTACTGTTTCGTTTACAAGCCATGGGGGTGCAGTAGGTATAAGGAAGAAAAATGTAATACTAATGTATGAAAGCAGGAGGAATTTAATCGCATATTTTTTAAATAACTTTTTATTTTTGAGCCAAATGATAAAACCTACTAGGAATGAGAAGTAGAAAAATATGCTGTAGAAAAAGATCGATGTTTGGGTAACTATATGGTCGACAGGAAACTTTTTCTGCAATACTTGGGTTGGGATTTCTCCAAACAAAGATTTTTCCAACCCGAAAACCCAAAATAGGACATTATTGTAAAATGGTGCAAAATTGTCCGCAAATCCCCTTAGAAATTCGTATATAAAAAAAAATGCTATGAAAGGAATCCAATATTTGGAAAATTCCCTGAAGCGAATTTTCCTAAAAATGAGAACTAAGATTGCGAATTGGATAAAGATAATTTCGGGAGTGGTTTTTATAACAAAGATATTAATAAAAGATATATAAATTAATATAAATATAAATGTGTAATTTAAGTAATTAGGCCTTTTTTCTTTTAAAGTCACGAATTAATTTATTTTACTTTACATATATTTGGTAAAATATGCACGCAACATGTTCCACTTCGCTCAATAGAGCTTCGAGGGACTAAGGAGGAGTCGCATAGTTGGTCCATTGCACGAGTTTGCTAAACTCGCGAGCCCTATAAGGCTCACGTGGGTTCGAATCCCACCTCCTCCGCTCTTATGATAAACTTTAATTAATACTGCCTATCGAGTCAGACTCGATTAGGTAAGTCAGACTTGCCTATGCCCAGATTTCACAAAAGCGAAAGAGTTCATCACATAGAAAAAATACTTTCTAAAGAGGAGCTGGATACCAAACATGTTGCCGCACTTGAGGCAAAATCTTTGATTTCTTGGAAATCCCCAGACAGAGTTTTTAAAGCGCGAGGTAAAAAATATTTTGTAAAAGTTGCGCTTTACGGGATAATTTTTATTTTACTGGCGATTGCTTTGAAAGAATTTTTCTTGGTTGGAGTGATTTTGGCTGTAATGTTTGTAGTTTATGTACTCGCCTCACATGAGCCTATGACGATTGAACACAGGGTAACAAATATGGGGATTATTTCGGGAGGTAAATCATTTTTATGGAGCGAACTTGATTCTTTTTGGTTTGATAAAAAAGGAGATGACCATTTGCTTATTGTGCAAACGCACTTAAGGTTTCCTTCCCGGTTAATTATTATCTTAAATTCCGTAAGTGAGCGAACACTTCTAGATATTTTGGAAGAACATCTTCATTACCACGAAGGGCCTGTGCATACTCTTTTTGATAAGTGGGCAAATTTCCTTCAGGAAAGAATTAACCTCGAATAATTTCGAATTTCCAATTTTAAAACACAATTTAGGCCAAGACACTCACGTCATATTTTTTAATTTTTTCATCTTCAGTAATTATCATAAGTTTCTCAACGATGGCTTGGGCAACTAGCATTCTATCGAAAGGGTCATGATGATAAATAGGTAAATTCTCAAGCTGTAATATATGAGGTAATTTGATCTCCAAAATCTCGAAAGCGGTTTTTCTAAAACATTCCTCCAGAGTAGTTTCGAGAGGTAATTTACCTTTCTTGTGCTTAATGCTGATTTCCCATGCCGTAGCTACACTTACAAATATGCGCTTTTTGGGGTCTTTCAATATTTTCGTAACCCTCTTTGACAATCTCTCGGTTTCGTCAAGTGACCAAAGGAAAATATGAGTATCAAGAAGATAACCTTGGGAATTACTCACCGTAGAAAAGCCTTAGGCCCGCACCCCGCTTTGTGGGGGAGGACCGCAAGCTTTGCTTATTCGAAGAAAAGCTTTGCTTATTCGAAGAAAAGCTTTGCTTATTCACCATAAAAAAGCTTATTTATTTCTTCATCCTCATCGTCAAAATTATCTGGAACGTGGATCTTCCCTTTTAATAAACCAAGCTTGCGAGGCTTTAGCGGTTTTTTGTAAGCTGTAAGTTTTGCAACAGGTTTGCCAGCCTTGGCAATAATTACATCTTCGCCAACAAGAGCCTTTTCTATTAACTTGGAAAGTTGAGTTTTTGCCTGATGTATGTTAATTACTTGCATGTTTTAATCTTTGAAATTAGCTAAGTTAGCTAATTTTAGCTAAGAAATTAGATTATGTCAAGAATGGTGCCTGGTTGCCTGCCCACCGAAGTCCTGAGCCCATCGGGCCTGAGCCCTCAGGGTTGAAGACCTGTCGAAGGGCGGAGGCGGCAGGATTCGAACCTGCGATCGAGTTTCCCCGATACTCGTTTTCGAAACGAGCCCGTTCAACCACTCCGGCACGCCTCCAATAATTAGCGCACTTTTATCCGCCTCTGGCGGAAGTCCACCCCGCCAAAGGGCGGGCAAGTATACGACGCTTCCTCGTTTACACTGAGTTTATCGAAGTGTGCGCCTAGGGTGATTCGAACACCCGACCTATCGCTCCGCAAGCGATCGCTCTATCCACTGAGCTATAGGCGCTTGAATTAAGTATTATAACAATTAAATTATATTATCTGCTAAAATCTTGAGCGATGGCTATTAAGCGAATCTTCAGCGCCGGTGGAATAATTCTTCGACCCATCCGACAAGTCTTCGACCGTGAGGCTCAGGTCTTCGGTTCTGAAGCCACTCAGACTCGAGGAACCGAGTCGGCTTCGGGTCGCGATACCGTTTCGAAAATTGACGAAACGGTATCGGAAAAAGAAGTTGGTAAATTGGAAGTATTAGTTATTCAACATTCTAAACACAAAGGTTGGGATTTCCCGAAAGGTCACTTGGAGACAGCGGAGTCCAGTGAGCAGGCAGCAGTTCGTGAGGTAGAAGAAGAGGTTGGGGTAAAGGCGGAAGTTTTAGAAAAAGCCGGACAGACGCAATATTTTTATTATGATGAAGGAGAAAAAGTTTTAAAGACAGTCAATTATTTTTTTATGAAATATGTTGGCGAGGGTGAAGCAACAACCGCTTTTGAAGTTAGTGACAAGAAATGGTTGCCGATAGAGAAGGTCGAGGATCAGTTGACATTTAAGGCGACTAAGGAAATGTGGGGCAATGCGCGTAAGCGCATTGAACAACTGGCCCTTCGACTTCGCTCAGGGCAAGCGATTAACCATTAACAATTATTTAAAGCAGAATTGCGCTGGCAATAAAGCCATAAATCATAATACTTAAGGCATCCTGAATCACCGTGGCAATTGGTCCGCCACTGACTGCGGGGTCTGTTTTTTCCAGTTGCAGTAGCTCGGTAACGATTAAAGCAACCAGCGGCGCCAAAACAATTGTGCCGAACATTCCAAGAGAAACCGCTAGGGATAGTTTTGGGGAGTCAAACCACACCAGGGTAACCACGGCCACAATCAAACCAGATGCTAAGGCTATAAAGAATCCTAAAAGTGTTTCTTTAATCAAGTATTTTTGAAAATTTGCTTTTCCGGTTCTTAAATCTCTAGTGTAAATAGTTTGTGTTTGGACACCGACAGCAGCGGCCATGTAAACAATGAAAGGAATAAAAAAAGCGACCTCGATATTTGTAGACAATACTTCTTCAAACCTTGATGTTAAAAAGGAAAGAAGCAAACCGAGAGTGAGGCCAATAATTAACGAAGGAAGCCTCATCCTTATTAGGCGGTTTACCGGGGTGGTGTCGTCGTCCGCATAAATAATTTTATTCATGCGATATAATTATAGTCCATCAGGAGGAGTCGCATAGTGGACTAGTGCGCAGTCCTGGAAAGACTGTATGCCCGCAAGGGTATCGTGGGTTCGAACCCCACCTCCTCCGCCCTTTAACAAATTTAGGCTTTTGTCTAAATTTGTTAAAGAGGGTTGGTGTCGAGAACCCATTTGGGTTCGTCAATAGTGCAAGCTTGCGCACTATTCTTTGCGGAGCAAACATCCCACCTCCTCCGCCGAAGCCTGAAACGTCTAAGCGACCCGCACACTATCGCGGATTAGCTTAATTGGGCTTGCCAAAAACCCTTGATTTCAACATTTTTCAGTTTTGAAGCCTAGAGAAGTAAAAAATCATAAAGCTTAAAAAACCTCTTTTTGCTCCTGTTTTTCCTTTCTGCTTTTATAGCTGAAATTCTTGGAACAATAGCAGGATTTGGCTCATCAACAATTTTTCTTCCTCTGGCCTTGCTTTTCTTTGATTTTAAAACAGCATTAGTTTTGGTTGCGTTTTTCCATGTTGTTGGAAATATAGGTAGAATAAGTTTTTTCAAAAAAGGTCTTGATAAAACACTTCTAATAAAGTTTGGCGTTCCAAGCATAATTCTCACACTTATCGGTGCGTTGCTTGTGTCCTACATACCGCAAAATGCTTTAAAAGGTATATTAGGAATATTTCTTGTCACGTACGCACTTTATTCTCTTTGGAAGGAAAATTTTCGTATTAAAGCTTCAACTGCAACTGTAATTGTCGGTGGTGGTTTGTCAGGGTTTCTCGCGGGTCTCATTGGAACAGGCGGTGCTTTGCGAGGAGCGTTTTTAACCGGTTTTGGCTTACCTAAGGATAAATACATCGCAACTGCAGCTGCAATAGCTTTAGCAGTTGATTTAACTAGAATACCTGTATATCTTAGTGAGGGTTTTCTTCAAAGACAGTATTATTGGTATCTTCCGGTATTATTTATTATTGCGATTGCAGGGTCATTTACTGGAAAACAAATTGTGAAGTGTTTTCCTTATACAGTTTTTCGTAAAATTGTTTTGATCGCTATTTTGCTCGTTGGTGCCAAGTTCATATTCGATTTATTCTCTAACTGGCACTAGCAAATTGAAGTAGCTGTGCTGATTTTTGGTAAACTAACTCTGGATATTTGATAGTTTCGAACCAACCAAAAGTTCGGAAATCATCAACTACTCCCAGCAGGTTGGAAAGATTTAGTAAAAATTTTTAATTACCGAAGTAAGTTTGAACAGCAGACAAAAGAGCGTTTGCTTCTTGGTCTAGTCTGTCTGTGGTTTTAATAAGATTATACTCATTAGTATTAGTTAGGAAAAACCCTTCTGAAATAGTTGCAGGCATATCAGCTTTTAATAATACACCTGATGCAAAGCGAGATATCCCTTGATTTGGAAGTAATAATTGTGATGAAACTTTTTCTGCAACAGTTCGAGCAAGTTTTTGGTCAGACTTCTTCATGTATAAAGCCATTGTATGGTCAACGCTGCTATCCGAAGAACCGTTATGATGAACAGAAATGAGTATCGCTGCTCTTTGGTTATTACAATGGTTGTATCGGTCAGCATTTGAAAGCGTTTCATCACCTTCCCTTGTCATAAATACAGTATAGCCAGCTTCTGTAAGTTTAGTTTCCAAACGGCTAGCAACATCTAAATTGACATCTTTTTCTGTGAGGTCGTTATTCCTTGTTCCTATATCTGTACCCCCATGTCCCGCATCGATACATACAGAGTTTGGAACTGGGGCTGGTGGAGTAGGTTTTGCTGCATAAACCGTCGGAGAAAAGAGTGGAAATAGAAGTAACAAAGCAAGTAGTTTCCATTTCATATAGTCATATTAGCAAGGATATTTACCAATATCAATGGATATTTTAACTAGGCATAATTAAGTATATTAAATTGTTCGTGTGTAGTATTAAAATAGGTTCGAATAGCGTCCACGTCCGCCAGCTTTTTTCTAGCAGGGAGCAAAGGTAGCCTTGGCTACTTAGTGAAGTAGTTTTTAATTAAATTCCAAAGATCCGGATAGTCTTTGTCATATCCCAAAGTCCAGATAGCAATCCCTCCTAAGTTATTTGTTTTTGCAAAATCAAACTTAATCTCAATTGATTTATTATCTTCCAACCAAACCTCTCTTTGAATTTTGTTTGAGTCTGTGTAAGCACACCAAGTTGCTTTGGCCGTATCATCCCACTGACAGTTTTCCGTCTTCAGATCTGTGTTTGTTCTGGCTCTCCCGTAAGAAATAACCTCAGGATACCCGTTCTGGTCATTTTGAGGAAGAACCTTACTTAGGATAGTAGTATTGTCTTCAACCGGATAATCCCAGCCATAATAAGGAACTCCCATAATCAATTTTTCTTTTGGCACCACTTTCAGGTAATCGTTATAAGTGGTATTAACATCGAAGAAATAACTTGTTTGGTCGGCGGAAGGGCTTGCAATATAGCCAAAGATAGGAGCCACTGGACCAGCAAGGTCGGAAGAGCCTGAGTAGTAATCATAAGACATAACAATCACTTTATCGAAAAGCGGCGCCAAGGAAGCTACATCATAAAGCCTGGGGTTTTCGACAGACAAAGGGAAAAAATCTATGCTCAGCTCTGTTTTGGGAGATTGGGTCCTAAAAGTTGAGGTTAGATCTTTAGCAAAACTAGTAAATTTAAGTCTATATTCATCATCCGGCTCTCCGTCATATTCAAAATCAAGATTTAGTCCATCAATCTTATCTGACTCTACAATCCGGATTAGGTTACTGATAAGAGTTTTTTGTGCCGAAGGGTTATCAAGAAAGCTTTCCAGAGTTTTGTTCTTGTGCATGGCAATAGTTAAACCAAATTTTGCTCCTGTGATTTGAGTTTTAGCAATTAAATTTTGGATTGTGGGAGAACTCCACCACCTCCAGCCGGGATCAGTTTCGTTGTTGACTATCTTAATAATTTGCCCATTCTCATCGGCAGTCAAGCTGAAAAAGAAAACCTCTGATAAAAGATCAAAGTGCAGGTATTTTGAATTATCTAAATTCCAATAGGGTAAAAACCCGACTACATCTTTTTGCATTTGAGCATGAGAATGGCCTAAATTAGAAAGCATGTATCGTCCGGAAACTAAAGGAGAAACAGTGGGATAAGTAGAGTGGAGGTATAAACCTATACCGGCTAAAAGTAAAAAGAGAGTAGGAAAAATATAAAAAAGGGCTTTTTTAATAAGAGTATGGTGTTTTGAATGAACAGGAGGCTCCATAAAGTTTTTTAAAGGAAAGTGTGTTTAGGATACCATAAAATCCTAGGGTTGCCCGAAACAAGCTGCTTCTCAAGAAGTATCCAAAGATAGACTCAAAAATTGAGATAACTATTTCTGATTCAGATAGGAAACAGGTTGAATTATAAATATATCAAACTAGATCATCAGCAGGAGTTTTGGGACACCCTTTTTTATAATCGCTTGCGATTACATCGCGCGCTCTTGTAACGCAAGAGCGATATAGTGTATCAATTGTTAGTTTGACCTGACACCCCTCTCTATATATTTTTGGATGAGGCGTTGATATGGTACCTGAAGTTTACTTGCTTCTACCTTTACTTTGAGAAGCAGCTGTTCCGGCAACCTTATTGAAATTAGCCGTTTGGTTTTCATGAGGCTTGGGAAGACCATACCTCTTTTGAAGTCTGATGGTTCAAAGTACTGAGATAAATCAAGCTTAGCCCAAAATTCCGCTTCCTCTGCTTCACTTTTAAACTTTGGTACGACGAGTTGCTTTTTCATAATAAATTCACCTCCTTTTTTAGCTTTATTCAACGAAAAGCTCTGCTTATTCATAAAGCGCAAGCTCCTGCTTATTGATGTCGCGTGAAGAAATAACTCTAATTTTGTCTCCTCTTCTAGTAAAGATTTGATACAACAGCCTTCCTTTTTGTGTTTTTCCAATAATGATTAAGCGTTTTTCTAATGTCGAATGTTTAATATCTTCGTCAAGGGCGTTATCTTTATCAAAGAACACTTCTTCTGCTTCTTCTGGTGTAACATTATGACGTGCGATATGAGCTATATTTGCTTCATCCCATTCAAATCCTGCAACATCATTGAGTGAACTCATTATTGTATATACAATATACGTATATATTATTATAATCTCAAATATTTTGTCAATAATCCGCAACCAGCAGTAAGTAAGAAGAAATGGGACACCCTTTTTTATAATCGCAGATTACATCTGCTCTTGTATCGCAAGAGCGATATAGTGTCTCATTTGTCTCACTTCGACTTCCCTTCGATAAGCTCAGGGTAAACGCTCAGCGTAAACATTTAGCCTTGCACTTGAGACACTAATATTCACAGATTTGGTAAAATATTGGAGCTGGAGGCGTGCCGGAGTGGTTTAACGGGATCGTCTTGAAAACGATTATGGCGGCAACGTCATCGTGGGTTCGTTTATATCAGCAGAACGAAGTTCTCTGATATATCAGGATTGCAGTGCAATCGCTGCTATAGTGCAACTGAAATCGAGTTTGGCTTGATGGAAGGTACTATACTACGCGTAAGCGTACATCCGAATATGAAGGAGGAGTCGCATAGTGGACTAGTGCGGTCGTCTTGAAAACGACTAACACCGCAAGGTGTTCGTGAGTTCGAATCTCACCTCCTCCGCCGAACCCTATAATGTCTAAGCGACCCGTGCACTACCGCGGATTA
>MFBV01000023.1:8885-11782 GCA_001776505.1 Candidatus Curtissbacteria bacterium RIFCSPLOWO2_02_FULL_40_11
AAAAAGACTTGAAAAGCCTCTTTTTACTCTTGTTTTCTCTTCAAAACTCATGAAATTACCTTGATTTTAGCTTTGAGAGGTAAAGCCTGTAAGATATTGGGGTCTTAGTTTACAAAAAAGCTCAACTGACAACACTTGTAGAAAAATACGTGACTATCTTGCGACAAGTTTTTGGAGCAGCTGAGCTAGCCAAACTATTCGAGTTCCAGCCGAATAAATAATATCACATTACTGAATCAGTAATTCACCTTGCGTCAGGACGAATCTGGTTCTAATCGTTGAGAGAATTAGCTGTCTCTCTTCAGAAGTGCCAACTTTTAGTAAGTGCCGGAGATATGTTTTGGCCATTTCTTCATTAACCGGATCATTTTCCGGGTAATCGAATTGATTAAGATTCCCCTCGAGATATTCTTTATGAAGTACATGTGATCTTAAATTATGAAATCTTTCAATTTCCAATTTAATTCTGGATGTAATTAATTTTTCGTTAATATTAATGTTTTCGATGTGGCCAATAAGTTGGCGAATTAGATCCTCTTCTGTTATGTACGGTTCATTACATTCGTAGTCAACTGACCTTGCGCAGTGATAGTAGGTATGTTTTGTAAAGCCACCGTATTTCAGCTTCCTGAATTTTTCCTCAGCCGTCACTCCGCCCTTGCAGGATCCGCAGATGCAAAGGGTTTTAAATGGAAATATCTTTTTGTGCCATGTTTTAGGTGGTACTGTTAATTGCTTTTGAACCTGATCAAAGACTGTTTTGGTTATAAGCGCCGGATGGTTTCCTTTGTAAAGTTGGCCGTTAAATTCAAAATAACCGTAGTAGAAGGGATTATTAAGAGTGGCATAAATCCTGCTCAGTGCGAGTGGTTTGTCATGTCTAGTTCTAAATTTAATCCTATCTAGCCACATCCTGATAGTTCTTCCGGAGTGTCCCTTTTCGGCAACCCGTTCAAACATTTGTTTAATAGCCGGTGCCCGTTCTTCATCTATGACAACCTGGCTTATCCTGTTATTTGCCATCACATTCTTGTAGCCAATTGGTGCAACTCCAGGCCGCCAACCCATTTCACACTTGGCTCTAAGGCCTCTTTTGACATTTATCCCTCTATTGTCGTTTTCTAGTTTGGCCTGAGAGCAGAGAATCATAAGTAGAAATTTCTCGTTTGGGTTATTACTAAACGTTTGTGAGTAGGTTTTAATCTGCGCCAGCTTTTCCTGATCCATTAGGTCAACCAATTTTCCTAAATCCCCAGCGTTTCTGCTTAATCTGTCAGGAGCCCAAGTCAAAATTCCTGAAAATTCATCTTGTTCAATGTCGATGATAAGCTGATTAAAAACAGGCCTTTGACTTGATTGTTTTGCCGAATGGCTTTCTTCCCGGATTTCTTTAATGAGCAAGTTTTCTCTTTGGGCAACCGTTTGCATTTCTTTAATCTGGGAGTCAATTGACATTGCTTGTCGCTCGTCTGATTCGGAGGATTTACGTGCGTAGAGGCAATAGTTGATTGGCCGATTGATATCCATGTTTGTGGTGGAGGATACCGCAACGGTTGTGAATATCCAGAGGCAAAATTACTATGGTCGGATGGATTTTAAATAAGGCTAATTAGAAGATCTTTGGCTTTTTAAACTTTCTCTTTTCCAAGTAATACCAGTTCATAAACTAGCGCAACTCTTCAACAGAATATTTTTTGGTTACAAAATCTTGACCTCGATTTGAATTGTATAAGAGATCATTAGTACCTAGATACTTCGCACCCAATGGATGTAGCTCCACATTTATAAGATACGATATCGCAGTTGTGTCAGATTCGAATAGGCACGGACTAATTTCAAGAGTAAAAGCATGTGTGCCGCCGACGAGAGATTTATCTATCCCCTTTTTCTCAAAGATCATTTCTTGGAAATTATCCGTCATTACTTTCCCACTAAAAGCTTGACTCACACCAGTTCCTCGTTGTGACCTTAGTACATCAAGTATAAATTGCTGCTCACCATCAGGAACAACTATGTCAAAGTGCACCTGAATTTTTTTTGCTAATTGCAACTGGGTACAGCCTGCAGAATTTTCTTCTGAAACTAAAGTGTCATTCCAATTAGATATAGAAGTTTTGGTTTTTAATGTCTCTGTTTTTTGCCTAAAAGCCTCATCGGCCACTACTCTTTTGATTGGAAGAATAGAAAGTAAAAGTGCAAGCACCATCGTAGAGATCATCAACACCAAGGTAGATTTTTCTCGAAATCCTTCGCCTTCTACTATCCTATTTGACTCTCTATTCAAGAAAAAAGCGCAAATACCGGAAATTAAAAACAAGGGAATTCCGTAAATTATCGCTCCCAAGATAATTAACTCGCCACTTCTATTAAGATAAACTAGAGTAAGAAGAATTGAAGGAGTTATCAGTAGAAATGCAGACCAAGCAGCAATTCTAAGAGATAATTTGGATCCATACAATGATAGTAAACCTACACCAAGCAGTAGATAAGCAGGAACAAACCAAAGTAAATCCTCTAAAAAAACATCGCCTGATGAATTTTTTTCAGGCGAATATAGATACCACAGAAGAAAACTTAGTATGATAAGACCGAAAATTATATTAAGTAACCCAATAATTCTTGCAATACTTATTCTCATTGAGAGATTAATCTAGTTAATATTATACTTTTTCTAGACTTTCCTTAAGAGCGTTTGTAATAAGTTTTTCTAACTTGGAATAGTCCTGTTGATCTGCCGCTTTCAAGGCTGTTATATAACGATCTCTGTCTTTGCCAGTGTCTGCTTTTATTATCAAAATTGGCAATCCCAAATTAAGCGCTAAAAGATTAGTAAGTAATCTTGCTACCCTTCCATTGTAATCTTTAAATGGGTGAATCCAGACGAAACGATGCTGGAA
>MFBV01000023.1:11851-12002 GCA_001776505.1 Candidatus Curtissbacteria bacterium RIFCSPLOWO2_02_FULL_40_11
CCTTTCTTCAAGATCTTCACAGAGATTTTTTATCAGTTCTGGGATTTTGCTATAGTGGGGCGGTTCGTATTCTCCTACTGTTACATCCTCAGTCCTGAGCTTTCCTGCCCAATCGGGGAATATGAAGCCGAATCCTTTCCTGTGTACATTG
>MFBV01000023.1:12139-19084 GCA_001776505.1 Candidatus Curtissbacteria bacterium RIFCSPLOWO2_02_FULL_40_11
AGTAAAGCTCTGCTTATAGTTCGTTGCAGATTTAGGTTTAGTTGATTTTGCCACACGAGTTTAGAGAGAAGATTATTTAAAGAGAATTCGAGCTTCTTTTTTGGTGATTTTTTCTCCCTCAAGACGCATAGTAGAATAAAGGTCATCAGGTAGAAGTTTTTTAACATTCACCTTTTTACCCACGGCAAGATAACGCTTGTTGTAGCGTCTGAACGCTTTTAATAGACCTTTATTCTTGTTAACTAGTTGAGTAGTCATAGGGGTATTTTACCATGGATGAGCTTTATTGGGTCTATCCCCCGATTATATAAGCGCCAATTGGTTTTCTGAAACTTTGTTTTTAACTGCACTAATCGTTTTTTCTTTAACTAAGTTTAAGCTGCGATAAGCTCTCAGACGTTTAAAATACATAATTCTAAGCATTTGTACTTCAAAATCTACATAATCGTAAACATAGGCAGCTTGTTTATCTTCTGCTTGCCTTTGCACCCTGCCGATATATTGAATAAGTTTGCCTTTCCATGAAAAAGGGAATACCAAGAAGAGATGGGTAAGTTCGGGCCAGTCAAATCCTTCACCTACTACCTTACCTGTTGCAATTAATACTTGGAACCTATCTTGTCTAATTCGCTTAAATAAATTTTCCCGCGATTTTTTAGTAGCCCTACCTGTAAAAGTTGCCGCGTGAATCCCCTTAAGGTTTTTTCTCATGAGTTCTAATAAGGTTTTACAATGATCAACACGTTCAGTTAACACCAAGCATTTGGAACCTGACTGAACAGCTTCAACCACGTCGTCAATTACCAGCTGATTACACTCGTCGTCCTCGACTAATTCCAAGCTTATCTCGTTGAAATCAGAACCTTTTTCTTTTGGGGTAAAATTGGTTTTTCTAGTAATTAAATGGGTTGTTACTTTGTTCTCGGTATTTTCTTCTACTATGGTACGGGTTTTAATCTTCGATTGAATTACTGGCCCGATATAAAAATTCATTAGTCTTTCGAGTTTATCTTTGCTATAAGCTGTGGCTGTGAGTCCAAGAACATATTTTGCAGGTAGGCTTTTCAGAACTTGGGTAAACGTATTGGCTGGTACGTGATGACACTCATCAACTACTACAAATCCGAATTTATCTTTAATATCATCAAGTCCACGCTTTGCTAAAGTGTAATATGAAGCAACAGTAACCTTTTTGCCTAACTTCCATTTATTCTCCCCGATCATACCGAGCTCTCCTTTTTCTAGGCTAAACCAAGTTTGCAATTGTTTTTGCCACTGATGAAGCAGCGATCTGGTGTGGACAACAATTAAAGTAGGTTGCTTTCTGCGGCTAACGCAGTAAAGGGCAACTAAGGTTTTTCCAAACCCCGGCTTTGCTTCCAGAATAACCCGATTTAGCCTTAATAATTCTCTGGTAACCCTTAATTGTTCAGGGTTAAGTTCTAAAGTGGTTTTGAAACTACTAGGTTTTATGGTAACTTGCTGATCATCAATCTCTAACTTTAAATTGTTTTCTGCGGCAAAATTTTGTATTTCATCCAGAATTCCGGCAGGAACCAAAATACCGCTATCGATGACTTCAATATTCTTAAGAAATTTATGTGTGTTCCAAGTGGAATAACCTCTTCTTTGCAACTCGTAAAATTGAGGATTTGGAAAGTTTAGTCTGCTTTTTAGGAATTTATATAATTTATCTGGCAGAAAAGCTGATGGAACATATATTTGGCTGGACAAAATTAGTTTCGTGTGCGGTGAGGAAGTTGTTTTTACAAATGTATCTTCTTCGTCATCAGTTATCTCCCTAACTGGCGTATCTGTTCTCGTTCTTGGTTTAGGCTGGATTATCTCCACAGAATTTAGTATTTTATCAATATCTGAACCGGGGATTTTAACGAAGGAATTTAAATATGCCCATTGATCCTTATAAGGATTACCATCAAGGTCGATAAAAGCACTGTTGCTATGTTTTAAATATTCTCCCTGCAGCGGTAAGGCAATTAAATTACCATATCCTTTACCTGAATGTTCATCTTGGCTTGGAAACAAGCGGTCAAAAGCTTTATGTGAAGTTGATAATACTTTGCTTAATAGATATTTTCCAAGTTGTCTTGCTTTCCAAGCTGGTATTTCAGTTTCGAAAAAGAGCCAAACATGGCTACCATTTCCGGATTTAGACCTTTCGAGATAACAAGGCAAACTGTATTTATTGGCTGCTTCAATCAATGACAAAGATTCTTTCAGCCAATTTTCCTTGTCGAAATCTATTGCTAAAAAATAAACAGTATTGTTGTGCAAAAGAGGATAGATGCCAATAGTTTCCTTGCCGACCAAATGTTGCTTTATCACAGAATCATTTAGTGCAAAGCCACTATTTAATGTGAATACTGGAGCATAACCGGATTTTGAATTTATTGGATTCTTCCAAAGTTTCGCATAAATATCTATACGTCCTCTAAATAAGGATTTGAAAAGGTTAATTTTGGCTTGCGTAATCCCCAGAAGATTCTCCATATGTTTTGGGCAGGCATTTGTGAATTATACATCGAGATTCTATTAGCTGATTAGTATCAGAATGAAATGAAAATTTACCAGTGTGGGCAATTTATATTCATGAGCAATTTCATAATACCAACGTTGATACCTTTTCTGTAGTTCTTCTAGCTTTTTTTCAAATATCAAATCATCTTTAATATTTTTAAGACTATTGCCAGCAGCTCTTTCTATTGCAGGAGATAAAAGTGCTCTTTCATAATCTTCGTGGATTATGTTTTCTTTCTCTTGTCTCGTTATTTTAAGGATCACTATTTCATTTTCTATTCCTAGATACGCTTTTAGCTTGTCTTGAGGATTTATCTTAGTATTCATTTTTCGTTTTCTACCAAGTACCATAAATTGCCAAAGTAATTGATAGTTTAGGTTTAATGCTCGTGAAAGTCTGGATATCTCAGGCATCGCTCTTTTTCTGGAAAACTGTTGACGTAATTGAGGTTCTGTTAGATTACTATCGATTTTGTATTTGATCTTCAAGTAGTTCTGGACGGAGTAACCAATATAGGACCTTACAAAAAGATTGAATCGCGTTTTGTAGAAGGTGTTGTATTTCTTTTCCCCTGTCGTTTCCATGATAAAAAGGCAGGAGTATTAATATATCAAACTGTATCAGAGAGTGATTTAAGTTTATGGGATAATTATATAGGAAATGAGACATCCTTTTTATAGTGTCTCATTTGTCTCATTTAGCCTTGGATGTGAGACACTATACCTCTCCGATTTGGTACAATAACGCTCAGGTGACTATGGGAGCGTTGGGTCCCAGACCCACATGCTCCGCATTTGACAATGGATCAAAAGGACGAGATTAAAGCAAAAGTAGATTTAGTAGAAATTGTTTCTTCTTATCTACCTTTAAAAAAGGCGGGCCGCAACTTTGCCGGCCTTTGCCCGTTTCACCAGGAAAAAACGCCTTCTTTTATGGTTAGTGCCGAGCGGCAGGTTTTTAAGTGCTTTGGATGCGGGGAAAGTGGGGACGTATTTACTTTTTTGGAAAAAATTGAAGGTTGGAATTTTCGAGAATCGCTTGAAGAACTTGCTAACAGAGTAGGAATAAAACTGAAAAAAATTGCGCCCAGCGGAAGAGGCCAACAAAAAGAAAAATTAGTTGAAATTAATAATTTAGTTTCAAAATTCTATTCTTACATTTTAGAAAAACATGCACTCGGTGAGAGAGGAAGAAAGTATTTAAAAGGGCGGGGTATAAAAGATGCGACGTGGAAAAAATTTGGAGTTGGATTCGCTCCGGCAGGCTGGGAAAATACATTTAAGTTTTTAGTAAAGCGCAGATACAACGCTGCAGATATCGCAAATGCGGGATTAATAATAGCAAAGCAAAAAAGGGCCGGGCAGGAATATTTTGATCGGTTTCGCAACCGTTTAATGTTTCCTATTCGCGATAGCCGAGGGACTATCTTAGGATTTGCAGGGAGGTTGATCGATGAGGGGAAGAGCAACGAAGCCCCACTTCGCTCAAAGAGCTTCGAGGGGCAGGCCAAATATATTAATTCTCCCCAAACACCGATTTTTAACAAAGGCTCACTCCTTTTTGGTTTGGATGTAGCTCGCAAAGCGATTCGAGATAAGGATGAAGCAGTACTTGTTGAAGGGGAATTTGATGTTATGAGCGCATCGCAAGCCGGAGTTGAAAATGTTGTTGCTTCTAAAGGAACAGCGTTAACAGAACAACAGGTTATAATTCTCTCTCGAATTTGTGAGAATGTTATTCTTTCTTTTGACGAAGATGTGGCGGGGGATGCAGCAGCCAGACGCGGGATCGAACTTCTTGACGTAGCAGGATTGCAGGTAAAGGTAGTTAGGCTGGGTAAATATGGTCCACCTCGGACTGCGTCGTCGGGCGGCGCGGATTTGTCTGAAGCCAAATATAAAGACCCTGATGATTTTGCGCAGAAAGATGCCGTGGGCTTTAAAAAAGCCATAAAAAGCGCTGAGAATATTTACGATTATTTTATAGATTCTGCGCTAAATAGGTATGAGGCCAAAAGCGCCGAGGGAAAGAAAAAGATTGGTATAGAAATACTGCCTACTCTCGCTAAAATTTCCGATGATTTAGTGAGAGCCCACTATATTAATAGACTGGCTAAAGATTTGGAGATTGATGTTAATGTGATTGCTGGAGCTGTAGAGAAAAAGAAGGTTAGCGAATTTGCAGACAATAGGATTACATTCTCTCAAGACTCTAAAAAATCATTAGACATCGAAAAATATTTTGCCGCGCTATATCTGTTTCAAGATGAGATTTATAAGCAAGCATTGAATTTCGTTAAGCCAAAAGATTTTGCAAATAGTGAAGTTCAAGATTTTTGGAAATGGCTTCGTGATATAATTGGAAACTTAAAACAGCCCACAACAAAAAAGGTAATTGACAAAGTTCCTGGCAATTTCAAGGAATTTGTTGATGATTTGTACCTGGTTAATATAAGCCCAGTTTTTGCTGATCGGGAAATTTGGGCTCACGAACTTGCTAAAATAGCAAATAGGATTAAAAAAGCTGCTATTGCGAGGAAATTAGCTGGGATTTCGCGGGAAATTAAAGATGCTCAAGCCAAGAAAGAGATTAAAAGGATTGAAACTTTAACTAAGAAATTTGACCAAATGAGCAAAACATTGAAGGAGGAATCTTTGTAATGCCCAAAAATAAAACTACAGAGACAAAAGCGACAAGCAAGACTAAAAAAAGTGTTAAGACTTTAAAGCCTAAGATAGAAGAGCTTGAAGAAGGCGTAGATGAAAAAGAAATTGACATAAAGGCTGAAACTCGCAAACTCATAAAGCGAGGCCGTGAGCAAGGTTTTATCGCACAAGAAGAAGTTTTGGCAATATTCCCCAAACCGGAAGAACATATTGAAGAAGTCGACGATCTCTACAATAAATTTTTAGACGACGGTATAGATGTTTTCGATACGACAGAATTTGACATCGACGAATCTAAATCGGCGACCGAACTTGAAAAAGAGCTAGAAAGTTTAGCCACTATGGAAGAGGGTTATCTTTCTGACCCGGTGAGAATGTATTTGCGAGAAATTGGTAGAGTTTCGCTTTTGAAATATGAAGAAGAAGTAGCGCTTGCAAAACGGGTTGAAAAACATGATAGACGGGCTCGAGAAAAATTAATTAATGCAAACCTTAGATTAGTTGTTTCTATTGCCAAAAAATATGTTAATCGAGGTTTGACTCTTCTGGATTTGATCGAAGAAGGAAATATTGGGTTGATGAGAGCAGTTGTTAAGTACGATTGGCGCAGAGGTTACAAATTTTCTACGTATGCCACTTGGTGGATTCGACAGGCAATCACGAGGGCGATAGCAGATCAAGCTAGAACAATTAGAATTCCTGTTCATATGGTAGAAACCATTAATAAGTTCAACAGGATTTCCAGAAAGTTGATGCAGGAACTCGGACGGGAGCCTACACCGGAAGAAGTTGCGCTTGAAATGGAAGTGCCGGTTGAAAAGGTTCGAGAGATTGTAAAAGTTTCTCAAGAGCCCGCGTCACTTGAAGCTCCGGTTGGCGAAGAAGAAGACAGCCGCCTTGGTGATTTTATTCAAGATGCTGGCGCAAGCCCTACAGAACAAGCAACTCATGCACTTCTTAAAGATCATATCAGTGAGATGTTGGATACACTGTCTCCACGCGAAGCTAAGGTTTTGGAATACAGATTTGGACTTGAAGACGGGAAGCAAAGAACTTTAGAAGAGGTTGGTAAAGAATTTGGAGTAACAAGGGAGCGTATTAGGCAAATCGAAGCGAAAGCTATACGTAAGTTAAGGCATCCAACTCGCGCTAAAAAGCTTCGAGACTATCTTTAACTGGCAATGAAATTTATTAAAGTTTTGTGGCGCAAGTGGCTACGACTGGCGCAAATTGTCGGCAATTTTAAATCAGCAGGTCACCTTGGTACCCTTCGGTCATGCCAATGGTGCTCCTCTGGATATAAAGTTTTCCACTTACAATGATGAATTTATTTAAACGAATTTGGAAAGTTTATAAACCGATTGCCCAGTCAGTGGGAAACTTTATGGGGCAGTTCATTATGACTGTCTTTTATTTAATTATTCTTTTGCCACTCGGAATACTAATACGGCTATTTAGCGATGTTCTAAAGATTAAAAAATCCAGCTTGAATCGCCAAAAATCAAACTTTGAGAAGTGGGTACATCCTAAACAGGATGTCGATGAAGCGAGGAAACAATATTGAGACAAATTAACCTAATTGCTCTAATTAACCTAATTTCTAAATAATTTTTAATTTAAGAATTTATAAATTGGGATTTGATTAGGTCAATTAGAAATTAGAAAAATTAGAAATTTATCTTTATGTATATACTCGGGATCTCTTGTTTTTATCATGAGGCTGCAGCTTGTCTTTTAAAA
>MFBV01000023.1:19092-22697 GCA_001776505.1 Candidatus Curtissbacteria bacterium RIFCSPLOWO2_02_FULL_40_11
GATAATAGCAGCCGGTGCAGAAGAAAGATTTAGCCGTAAAAAGCACGATAGTGAGTTTCCAAAACTAGCAATTAAATTCTGTTTAGATAGAGCCGGGATTAAGGCAGGTGATTTATCCCACGTTGTTTTTTACGAAAAACCTTTTTGGAAGTTTCAGAGAATATTAATGTCGGCTCTGGCTACTTATCCAGAGTCTATAAGATTATTCCCTAAATCAATGATTATTTGGCTAGAAGATAAATTGTGGGTGCGCTCGATAATTTCTGAGAAGTTGAAGGTTAATCCGGCAAAAATCTTGTTTGTGCCTCATCACGTTTCACATGCTGCCAGCGCTTTTTACCCGTCTGGGTTTGAAAAGGCTGCTGTTTTAACTCTTGACGCTGTTGGTGAGTGGACGTCGGCGACATATGGAGTAGGAAACGGTAAAGATTTAGATATAAAGGCAGAAATTAAGTTTCCTCACAGCCTAGGACTGCTCTATTCTGTTTTTACTGCATTTTTAGGTTTTGAAGTTAATGATGGCGAGTACAAAGTTATGGGTATGGCGCCTTATGGAAAGCCAAAGTATTTGGAAAAGGTGAAAAAGCTTGTCAAAAAATATCCGGATGGCTCATTTGCTCTGCGAATGGAGTATTTTACTTTTCATAAATCGGTGGAGCAGGCCTATGGGCGGAAATTCAAAAAACTTTTTGGTGGACCAAGACCAAGAGATATGTATTTTTTTACGAAAGCCAGCGGATATCCAAGCTATTTCGGAGAGAAACCCAATAATTATGATGAGCTTTGCGAGCTGAACCAAGAATATGCAGATATTGCAGCATCCATTCAAGCATTCACAGAAGAGGTGATTCTGGAGATTACAAACACTATACATAAAAAAACGGGTGAGGAGAATCTATGTATTGCAGGCGGCGTTGGTTTAAATAGTGTGGTGAACGGGATTCTGCTTCGCAGGGGTCCGTTTAAGCGCATATTTGTACAGCCTGCAGCCGGAGACGACGGCGGGAGTTTAGGGGCTGCATTCTACGCTTACCATCAGCTTCTTGGTAAATCCCGCATGATTGCTGTACGGGGCAAAAAGCGAATTTTTGAACAGGATCATTGTTATTTCGGGGCGGATTTCACAGAAAGCGAAATTGAGAGATTTCTAAAAAGAAAGAAGATTAAATATAGAAAGATTAATTCGGAAGATAAATTGACAAGTTATTTGGCAGAAGAAATTGCGCGCGGTAAAGTAATTGGTTTTTATCACGGCCGGGCCGAATGGGGGCCAAGAGCACTGGGGAGTCGAAGCATTATGGCGGATCCAAGGAGGGAAGAGATGAAGGAAGTGGTTAATACAAAGATTAAATTTCGTGAACCTTACCGACCGTTTGCGCCCGTGGTACTTGCTGAGAAAGCAAAAGATTATTTCGAGTTAGAAGGATTAGAGCACGAGCATTTAACAAATTTTATGCTGGGGGTTTTTCCGGTTAAAGCTGATAAGCGCAGAGTTATACCCGCTGTAACCCATGTTGACGGCTCGGGGAGACTGCAGATTATTTCGAGGCAACAAAATGCCCGTTACTATGATATTGTTAAAAAATTCGGCAATAAAACCGGAGTTTACGTTCTTATGAATACTTCATTTAACCTAAAGGGTGAGCCGATTGTGAATACGCCCCAGAATGCTTTTAATACTTTTAAAAAATCAGGGCTTGATATTTTGGCTCTGGAAAAGTACATTGTTTTGAAGGAGGATTTCAGATGAAGATATTTAGGGGATTATTTTCAAGAGGCAGCGAAGCTGGCGACCTTGTAAAATTTTTATGGGAAGCTAAGCTTTGGTTTTTAATCCCGTTTGTCTTGGTGCTTTTAGTTTTTGGGTTAATATTTGTTTTTGCGCAAGCAACAGGCGTTGCCCCGTTCATCTACACGTTGTTTTGAACTTAAAGTTTCTTGTAGTATAATTAGCCTCGATTGCCGTTCCGCGGTAGCTCAACGGTAGAGCGGATGCCTGTTAAGCATTAGGTTCCTGGTTCGAATCCAGGCCGCGGAGCCCGTTCGTTCTTAATATAATATCAGTTTTCTTTGATTGATACTAACAAGGTTTGCAATTGAATTTCATTATTGACAAATAGTATGTTTTGTCATAGAATTTGTAGGTGAAATACTTCGATTGGGACGAGGAGAAAAACTCTCTTTTAAAAGAGTTAAGAGAGGTTTCTTTTGAGGATGTGCTAACAGCTATTGAGGCGGGAAGAATTTTAGATGATATTGAACATCCGAATAACAAACGCTATCCCAATCAACGAATACTTGTTATCGAAATAGAAAACTACGCATATTATGTACCTTATCTTGAAGATGAGAAGAAAATTTTTCTAAAGACTATTTTCCCTTCTAGAAGAGCGACTAAAAAGTATTTATTTGGAGGTGAAAACAAATGACAATGAAATATTTTGAATTAGATCAGGAAGAACAAGAACTTCTCGCTGAGATTGAAAGAGGAGAATGGAGATCTGTTAAGAATCTTGCCAGACGCAAAAGAGAGTTGATGCAAATTGCCAAAAATACCTTAAATAAAAACAGAAACATTAATATTCGTCTTTCTGAGCGGGATTTGCAAAAATTAAAGGCAAAAGCTGCAAGAGAAGGCATTCCCTATCAAACGTTAGCTGCGTCCGTAATTCATAGAGCTACTGCTGAATAAAATAAGCGGAGCTTTTCTGCGAATAAACTCAAGGTCATGACATCGGGCACTTCGAATAGCTCAGTGTAAGCGAGCTGATGCTTTTTGATATTTATGTTAATTTTTGTTAATATCTAACATAGTTATGCAATATACAACTACTATTTCGCTCCCGAAAAATTTAGCTGCGGAAATCGAAAAACAGGTAGCTGAAGGGAAATACAGCTCACGTTCTGAATTTATCCGTTCCGCTGTTAGAACATACCTTCTTTTTGAAAAAGGTAAACTGTCTTGGGAAATTTTGGCAGCACCGTTTAGGTCTTATGCTAAAGAGAAGAATTTGACAGAAAAAGACGTTTTAGAAGTTGTGGAAAGAGGCAGAAGTGGTTCCAATACCAAGAGTGGTAAATGATACCAATGTTTGACTCTCCGCTCTCTTTTTTCCCGGAAAACCAGCGAAGATAGTAAACCTAATCGAAGATCAAAAAATCGTATCTATAACCTCCGATTTCATCATTGAAGAAGTAAAAGAAAAATTAGTTTCAAATTTTAATACTCCGCTTTATGCCGCAAATGGCACGGTTTCTTATATTTCTTCTATCTCTCAAGTGCCTTTAAAAGGCAAGGATTTTAATTTGAGAGATCCTGACGATAATAAGGTTCTGGAAACTGCAGTAGTTGGCAAGTGTAATTTTTTGATAACAGGAGATAAGGATTTGTTAACTTTGGGTGAGTACAACCGAATACAAATTGTCGCTCCTGCGGAATTTCTAGATAAGTTTAATTGAATAAACATTTAGCTAGCCTCAAATTTTTGCCATTCGATAGAACTCATGGCCTTTGGCTTCTGATATACTTTTTGGATGCAAGCGAGTGATGCAATAGAGTTGTATAAGTTATTTGTCGGCGGAGGTATCGATGTGTGGCTTGATGG
>MFBV01000023.1:22740-24162 GCA_001776505.1 Candidatus Curtissbacteria bacterium RIFCSPLOWO2_02_FULL_40_11
CACGAAGACTTGGATATTGTCCTTCAAGAAAAAGACTTACCTAAACTGCGCCAATTGCTTGAAGCAAGAGGATATAAAGATGTCCCAAGAGATGACACTAGTGCTTGGAACTTTGTATTGGGTGACGACGAAGGCATTCTAGTCGACGTTCATGCGTTTCATTTTGATGATAAAGGTAACGGTATTTATGGAGATAAAGGAGAGACTTATCCAGCAGATTCTTTAAAAGGCACTGGAACAATAAATGGTCAGCAAGTGAAATGTGTAACTGCTGATCAGCTCGTTAAATTTCACATTGGATATGAGCCAGATGAAAATGATAAAAAAGATGTCAAAGCTCTATGTGAGAAATTTGGAATTGAAGTGCCTAAAGAATATACGGATTATAATTCGCCCTCACGCTAATTTGATATACTCTGCTCATGAATAGCAAAGTCAAATTGCTTCTGATCAGCAACACTTACGCATATGGTGGTGGTTTTCTGTCGCATGCTAAAGACGAAATTAAGAGTTTTCTAAGCGGGATAGATTCTCTTTTGTTTATTCCTTATGCTCTAAAAGATAGGGATGAATATGAAGACATTGCCAGAGCGTACTTTAAAAATCTCGGTATAAGTTTAAATTCAATACACAAATTTGAATATCCCAAAAAAGCTGTAAGTGAGGCCAAATCAATTTATATTGGAGGAGGAAATACTTTTAGATTACTAAAGGAGCTATACGACTTAGATATTCTTGACGATTTGAAAAGTGCAATTTTGAAAGGAGTGCCATATATGGGAAGTTCCGCTGGAATCCATATGGTGACACCAACAATGAGAACTACTAACGACATGTCAATTGTCGAACCACCAAGTCTTGATGCGATGGGAATACTTAATTTCCAAATAAACCCTCACTTTATCGATGCTGATCCTAAATCTAAATATATGGTAGAAACCAGAGAAAAAAGACTAGAGCAATACCATGAAGACAATGATTATTTAGTGCTTGGTTTAAGAGAAGGTGCTTGGGTAAGGATTGAAAATTCCAAGATTAAACTTGGGGGTAAGCATGGAGCCAAAGTTTTTCAAAAGGGAAAGCAGCCTAAAGAGTATAAAGCAGACTCTTATATAAAATTACCAGTTGAATAATACGTTCTGACTTTGTACTTCGGTATAACTCAGTATTTTTAATCCACGAGGCGGAGCTGAGTTGTTGTTATTATAACCCCAAATCTCCCTCTGTCTGTCTTGATTTTCTATACAAAGTTTGTATAATTATTGTACTGTGAATACACAAACCATTAACATTTCTCTCCCTTCTGAGCTTCTCAAAAGTGCCGACAAGTTGGCAAAAAAAGAGTCAAGGACAAGAAGCGAGCTTATTCGTGAAGCCTTAAGAGCTTATGTTAAAGAACTTTCGGCATGGGAAGATCTATTT
>MFBV01000024.1 GCA_001776505.1 Candidatus Curtissbacteria bacterium RIFCSPLOWO2_02_FULL_40_11
AAAGTGTTCGAAAACGTTGCGGCTTGGGAAATGGCGTTTGACTCCCAAAACCGTATGGTCATGGGTTTCAATCAATACTATCCATCAAACCCTGGAGATCCGGGAGCATTTTTTGCTGCTTATAATGATCCCTTGGGATCTGGTACCTCCCCTGAATTTTTGTTTAATGACTTCTTTTCAATGGGGTTTTCGGCCGCATTTGATGAAAATGATAATTTATATGCGGGTGATGCAAACCGTGGAAGACTATTAATCTACAAGGCACCATTTGCGGATTCTTCCCAGCAGTCGCCTAGCCCGTCCGAAAGCCCTGTGGCGTCACCCTCACCCTCACCCTCACCCTCATCCTCACCTATAGAAAGTATTGTTGATGATGAGAGCCCCAATGTTGTTATTACATCCCCCCCAGACGGAGCTGTAATTGAGGGGAAGCCCGGTAAAGTTATTATCAATGCCCAAGCAACAGACAATATAGCCGTTACCAGAGTGCAAATTTTAATTGACGGTGAAATAATGATATCACTTGACGATGCAACTAGTGTATATTACACATGGAATATTGCCCCAAAGAAAATCGCTTCCGGTGCCCATTTAATCGAGGCAAGAGCTTTTGATGCTGCTGGAAATTTGGGTAGTACTTTGGTTACGGTTATTAAACAGTAACTCTACATGCTAAAATAGTTTAAATTCAACTGCCCCTTTAAAATCCTGATGCCGAAGAGACCTCAAAAAATTATTAAATCGCGCAAAAAACCCCACGCCGCTTCCACCTTCGCTAAAGCTGCGGTGGACAAGAAAGCTTTGAGGGGCAAGTCCTCCTTCGCTAAAGCTCCGAAGGACAAGCAAGAAGAGCGGGTGATGGTTATTGCACGCAGTGATATGTTTTCTTTCGGCGGTTGGTATGGTTTAAAAACCGATGACCTTAAAAAATATTTAAGCGTAATTAACAGGAAGCACAAATTTTTAGCAAGAAACAAAGCCGAAGAAGACCCGAGCTGGCAGCAGATAATTCCTTATTTATTTTTTGAGGCAGGTGGCAAATATTTTGTAATGCAGAGACGCACAGATCATACCGATTTGCGCCTAGCTAATAAATTTTCGATTGGGATTGGAGGCCACATCAATAAGAGCGATATTGGCAGTAAAAGTATCATGGATTGGGCGGATCGAGAGTTTAAAGAAGAGGTTGATTATAGCGGAAAATATAAGAGTGAATTTTTGGGGTTGATTAATGATGACTCGAACGATGTTGGTTTGGTGCATATTGGTCTGGTAATTAAGATATCAGGGGACTTGGAGAATATCACGGTACGCGATGAGCATAAGCTTGGCAGGTTAGAACCGTTGTCTCGACTTGGTGGCTATTACAAAAATATGGAAACATGGTCACAAATTGTTTATGATTTCTTGAAAGGTCAGAGGGGGCGAAAGGTGAATAGTAGTCAAAGGAGACAAGATGGGCAAAGGTTGCCCTCCTTCGCTGGTAAGCTACGGAAGGGTGATGATTCCATCATCGGAATTTTACCTGACTGGATAATTGCCGAACATATTTCTAAAAACAAAATTCAGATTTCTCCCTTAGATAAAAACTGGCGCGAAAATATTGACCAGGTTTCAATAGATTTTCATTTAGGAAACAAGTTAAAACTTTTTCGCGCAGGAACTTACAGGTTCGTTGATACAAAAAGGGGGTTGCCGGATGATGCGATGGAAGAGGTTAATTTACAAGACGGCGATCCGTTTATTTTAGAGCCGGGAGCGTTTGCTATCGCTTCCACCCGCGAGGTTTTGAGGTTACCGGCCGATATTTTAGGGAGACTTGAAGGCAAAAGTTCGCTTGCAAGGCTTGGGATTTTAGTTCATTCAACTGCCGCAAGATTCGACCCTGGTTGGAACGGGGCGCCGGTTCTGGAGCTTGGGAATTTGGGGCCAAAACCTGCAATACTTTACTGCGGCATGCCGATCTGCGCATTTACTTTTGAAAAATTGGCATTACCCGTAAGGATGAAATACGAAGGTAGCAGGAGTGACAGGTATAGTGGATCGAAAACACCGGTTGTTTCTCGAATTGAAAAACATAAGAAATAAAATTTCTAATTTCTAATGTCTAATTTCTAATCAATTACCAATTAATAAATTTCCAAATTAGGAATTAGGTTAATTAGAATAATTAGGTCAATTTCAGTAAATGCTTGTGGGTGGAATTTTGAATCGATGACAGTAATAAATAAGTCAATTAGAAAAGGGCGCTTAATAGTTTTTGAGGGGATTGACGGTAGCGGAAAAGCAACGCAAGCAAAACTTCTATATAAATTTTTTCAAAAGCGAAAAGTCCCCACGGCATTAATTTCTTTTCCGAATTACAAATCTACTTGGGGGAAAGTTATTACAAAATATTTAAAAGGTGAATTTGGAAGTGCAACAGAAGTTGATCCATATTTGGCATCAATTCTTTATGCAGGCGACAGACTGCTTGCCTCTAAAAAAATTTCCAAATGGTTAAACGGGGGAAAGTACGTGGTTTGTGATCGGTACACTGCTTCGAATATTGCCCATCAGGCAGCAAAGATAAAAAGCGGGAAGCAAAAATTTATTGATTGGGTAGAAAATTTTGAATACGTGCAAAACAAAATTCCTAAAGAAAATCTGGTGATTTATTTTTCTGTTCCTGTTAACGTGAGTCAAAAATTAATGAAAGGAAGAAAGCTGGATATTCACGAGAAAAATGAAATGTATCTTTCCACTGTTGCCAAAGTTTTTGAGAGTTTGGCAAAAAGCAGCAAACACTGGAAGACTATCAAGTGTTTTGAAAAAGGCAAACTACTTGGAAAAGAAACGATTCACGAAAAAGTTTTGCAGATTCTAAACCTATAATAAGGACGGACCCTTAAAGGGTTTTTATGACAGACTAAATGAGTAATCAGATAAAAGAAAAATTTTCCAAGGAAGAGGCTTATTTTGTCTCCCCGTTTTTTACAAATATAGACAAAAATATTTTTGCTGCGAAATATTTACCCAGTGAAGTTTTAGGTGCTTTGGCTTCGCGATATTCCAGGTCTACCAAAGGTGTTCGCAGATTATTTTTTGACGAATATATAAAGCCTATTTTGGAACCGGATCTGGAACCCGCCTCGCATCGACGAGCGAATGCGAGTCGAGGCGGGGGAGCCAATAAGAAATCAATTCGCGAGGCAGAAATAATGCGCAAAGAATTGGTTTCTTTTGTTGACTATCTGCATCAACATGGTGGATGGGAAGCGGTTGTCAATAGTACTCGAGCAAGGGCATTTTTTAGCAAATGGCTGGCAGCCTACGGTGATGATTCGATAGCGCAGATGGCAGGCGCCCATTTGTTTTTTGAAAACATTAGTAATGTTGCAACTAAAATATTAGAAGATTTTAGGATTGGTTTTGCGCCGCTTGAAAAGTCGACACGCTATGTTCGCTTCGATGTTAAGCAAGCTGGTAAGTGGCCTTACTTTGTTGAACCTCATCTAAAAAAATCTAAATTTGGGAAAGATTACATAAAACTCATGAATATGTTGTTTAAAAGATATTCGAATTCGATTGATGCAATTCTCAAATATTTAAGGCGCAAATATCCACAAGAAAAAGATCAGACAGATAGAGCTTATAGCGAAACGATGAACGCTAAAACTTACGATGTGCTGAGAGCCTATTTGCCGGCAGCTACTTATACCAACGTTGGGTTCTTCGGAGTAGGACAGGCATTTGAATACGTGATTACCAAATGTTTAGCGTCACCACTTTTTGAATTAAGGGAACTTGGCAAGCAAGCGCAGAGAGAACTCAAGCAAGTGATTCCTTCGATGGTTGTAAGAGCGACTTCGCAAAGGGGGAAAGTTTATCAACGGTACGTTAAATCTACTGAGAAAAACCTGGAGAAACTGACCAGAAATTTAGCGTTCAGCGTTCCCGCCAGAGGCGAGGCTCGCCAAAGGCGGCAGCGGTCAGCGGTCAGTGGTCCAAGTGTTGAGCTTGTTGAGTATGATTTGGATGCAGAGGAAAAGATTGTTGCAAGCCTTCTTTATAAATACTCTAATTTACCTTTTAGCGAAGTTAAGAAGAGAGTTGAGAAATTGAATGCAAGAGAAAGACTGAACGTAATAAAAACTGCCGTTGGCAGGCGAAAAGTGAGACAGCATAGGCTGGTTAGAGCCTTTGAGAATACTTATTACAAATTTGATATTATTGGTAATTTTGGAATCTACAGAGATTTGCACCGTCACAGAATGTTAACGCAGGAGAGGCAAAGGTTTACCACAAGGTTGGGTGTTGATGTACCACCGGATCTTGAAAAATCAAAATTGACAAAACCATACATCGATGCTGCAAAAAAAATTAACATTTTTTATCAAAAAGTCGCTCAAAAATACCCTGACCAAGCTCAGTATGTAGTGATGATGGGCAATAGAATTCGTTGGTATCAGTGGGAAAATTTGCGGGAGCTTGCGTGGGAGACAGAGCTGAGAACAGGCCCGCAAGGGCATCCGGATTACAGATATATTGAACAGGAAAAGGTGAAGGCAGTTGGCGAAGTTCACCCTAGTCTTGTGCAAGCCTTGAAATTTGTGGACTTTAAGGAGTATACTCTTGCTCGTCGCGAAAGCGAAAAGCGAATTGATAAAAAATTAGGTATAAAGTAGGGGTGAATAATGAGGTTTTTTCGAAGAGGCAGTAATAGAGCAGAAACACAAGGCGAATTTAAGCCTAAAGATCTAGAGCGCAGTTTAGTGGACCCGTGGATTAATGATATAGGTATTCCGTTTATTGGGAGCGAAGAAGAAAAAGGCTTGAGGGATTTAATAATGGAAGCAGAGGGAATTGACAAAGACAGAAAGCCATTAATTTTAGCTTGGGCCCAAAGACAACGTGGGCAAAGAATGAGGCCAGGTGGTGAGCGAACCGATATCTAAGTTGAATTTGCAGTTGACAAAAGATTAAATTAAGATCTAAAATTTAAAAAATACATTTAGCTGGATTGCTGTCCAGCTTTTTTGGTGGCTTCCGGTTAATTTGCCGGGAAACCATCATTTTTTGTTGGAAGGAGGTGAAAAATGGAGAGATATAAACGCGCAGCAAGTAGAATTCCAAGGCCAGGTTCTTGGGATCAGAGGCCTTTAAGGCCCGCTCCAGTAGTATCAAGTCCACGCAGAGATTTGCCTCCAATAAAGGCTGATGCTCAGGAACCCATGGTGAAGAGAGCTTTAAATGGTAGTAATGCCGTATTCTCGCCAGATGATCGAGGCCCAATGAATTTAAGCGTGCCTGCTGAAAATTTTGGTATTGTCAAAGAACCTAAGGCTGCAGCCAGACGAAGGGTGAAAGTCGATGGTCAAAATATGACAGCGACAGATCTTGGGGCGAGCCCGGGTGCATTTCAGGCAAGAGTACAAAATTTACGTTAAATATAGAACAATTGCGCTTTTTAAAAATCTTTGCTATAGTTTGCCAATAAGCAGAGCTTGTTTTTCACAAGTTCAAAATCACACACGCAGGAGCAAAGTCTCCTTGACCACATTCTCCTGCGGAGGCAGAAAGGAGATTTATTTATATCAGCAGTTCGCACTTCGATAAACTCAGTGCGATCCTCTGATATAATTTTCAACTCCAGAATTGTAGATATTAAGGAAAGTTAAAAACGATGCAAGTCCCTTCAATGGAACAACTTTTGGAAGCCGGTGTCCATTTTGGCCATCAGGTTAGAAGGTGGAATCCTAAAATGAAGCCATATATTTTTACGGCACGAGAAGGTGTTCATGTTATTGACCTGGGCCAGACAGTCCCCAAACTGGAAGAAGCTGTTGAATTTGTTACAAAAGTCGGCGAAGCCGGCGGCGCAATAATTTTTTTAGGTTCCAAAAAGCAAGCCAGAAGTATAGTTACCGAGGAAGCTAAAAAAGCTGGAGCAATGTATATTGCCGAAAGATGGATTGGCGGGCTGCTCACAAACTTTGAGCAGACAAAGAATAATTTAAAGAAACTAAAAGATCTAAAAGAAAAACGCGAGGCTGGAGAATTCAAAGAGAGAACCAAAAAAGAGCAGCTGATGATTGATAGGCAAATTAACAAACTTGAGCGGTTTTATGGTGGGGTAGAAGATTTAATAAAACCCCCGGATGCCCTATTTGTAATTGATGTAAGACGCGAAGAAAACGCCTGCCGCGAGGCAAAGAAAAAAGGAATACCGGTCGTTGCAATTTGTGATACAAATGCGGATCTTTTTTTGGTCGATTATCCAATCCCAGGAAATGATGATGCGATTAAAGCAATAACGATAGTTACAGAAACAATAGCCAGTGCTTACAAAGAAGGAAGGGAAAAATACGGAAAGAAAAGTGAAAAAGAAAAAGTAGAATTGGCAGGAGAACCTATTGCTAAGAGTTCAACGACTAAGGTGGATGAATAATTTTCAATTTTTAATTTAAAATTTTAAGTGAAATCTCAATGTTTAAAAAATTAAATGATTAAAATTCATTAAAAATAATGCAAAGCAAGGACATAAAGTCGAAGAATTTCAAATTTAAAATTCCCCATGAGCATATCAGTTGAAGATATAAAAAAATTAAGAGCAAAAACGGGTGCGGGGATCGCTGATTCCCGCAAAGCCTTGGAGGAAGCAAAGGGCGATTTGAAAAAAGCTGAGGAGCTAGTAAAAAGTTGGGGCGCTGAGATTGCTTCCAAAAAAAGTGACAGAGCTGTTGGTGCCGGCAAGATAGAAACTTATATTCATGGAGAAGGAAAAGTTGGGGCAATGGTCGAAGTTGCTTGTGAAACCGATTTTGTTGCCAGGACGGACGGTTTTAAAAATCTTGCGCATGAGGTAGTTATGCAGGTTGCCGCCATGGACCCTAAAGATGTAAATGCGCTTTTAAAGCAAGAATATATTCGCGATTCTTCAAAAACAATTGGGACGTTGGTTACAGAAACTATTGCCAAAGTGGGGGAAAATATAGTAATAAAAAAGTTTGTACGCTTTGAATTAGGTTCCTAAAATGACAATTTCCGATGTCCAAACAAAATTAGATGCTGTAATAGTACATTTGAAAGCTGAACTTGCCCAAATCAGAACGGGAAGAGCATCAGCCAGTTTAGTTAGCGATATCGAAGTTGATGCGTATGACAGTAAACTTATGGTTAAGGAGCTTGGGCAAATAACCACGCCTGAACCAAATGTAATTTTAATTTCTCCATGGGACAAATCTATACTTACTAATATTGTCGGCGGAATAACAAAGGCGAATGTTGGTTTGAATGCGGTTGTCGATGGCGACATTATAAGGATTGTAATTCCTCCATTAACTAGCGAAAGGCGGGAGCAATTTATTAAACAAATGCACGGGATTCTGGAAAAATTTCGAGTAGAAGTTCGCCAAATAAGGCATCAATATTTAGAAAGCGTAAAAACAGACAGGCAAAGCGGAAGAATCAGCGAAGACGATGAAGAGCGCGAAAAGCATGAAATCCAAAAGCTTCATGATGAGTATATAGAAGCGATTGAAGTTGCAGGTAAGATTAAAGAAGAACAGTTAAGAGAAGTTTAACGAAATTTCTAATTTCTAATTGACCTAATTGTTCTAATTGGGATTTTTTCAGAAATTAGAGTACTTAGAAATTAGATTAATTATTAAAATGGCAATCATCATCTTCATCATAATTCTTTCTATTTTGGTTCTTATTCACGAGTTCGGCCACTTTTTTATGGCTAAGCGGAACGGAATAGGAGTTGAGGAATTTGGAATTGGTTTACCCCCGAGAATTTGGGGTAAGAAAATCGGTGAAACGATTTATTCAGTAAACTGGTTGCCTTTTGGCGGTTTTGTAAGATTAATTGGAGAGGACCCGACAGACGATAGGCGGGATCAAAAAAATAGTTTTTACACTAAAAGCATTTGGCAGAGAAGCCAAGTTGTGGTTGCAGGAGTTGTTATGAATTTACTCCTCGCAGTTATTGTTTTTTATGTTGTACTTGCTGCACTTGGATTTAAGTTTCATTTACCTAACTTTTTCCCTCACGAATTTAAGTTTGCCAAGCAAACAACGACTGTGCAGGTAGTAGATGTTGGGCAAGATTCACCGGCTGCAGCGGCTGGAATCGAGATCGGGGAATCAATCATTGAAATTGATGGCCAGCCGGTTGGGAGCGTAGAAACTTTGCAGACCATTATTCAAGCCGCTGAAGATAAAGATATAGGCATTGTACTTGAGAGCCCTGTTGATAATTCCATAAGGTCAGTTCGGGCAAGACCGCAGTTTAGCCAGGAACTTAATGCTCCGGCTTTGGGAATAGGTCTTGGAGAATTGATTACTCTAAACTATGAAACCCCGGTTCAAAAACTAGCTTCGGGATTTACTCACAGCTATAACATGGTGGAGTACAGCGGAAAAGTTTTGGGGCAATTGATTGGATTTTCGATTAGAGAAAGGGATATTACCCCGGTTAGTGAAGGAATTTCCGGGCCGATCGGCATTGCCGCTATTACTTCTCAAGCAGTTTCGTTGGGCGTGCTTTCAACAGTTCAGCTTGCCGGAATTCTTTCTTTGAATTTAGCAATTTTAAACATTTTGCCGATTCCGGCGCTCGACGGTGGTAGGTTTGCCTTTATTATTTTTGAAGCTGTAACGCGTAAAAGGCCGCACGCGATTTTTGAAAAGTGGGTGCATACAGCCGGTTTTGCGCTGTTAATCGGTCTGATACTACTTATAACTTACAATGACATTCTCAAACTGATTCGATAAGTTACTTTTTGCTATACTTGATGACAAGATGCGCCTATCTGATCTTCTTTCTAAAACTTCCAAACAGGCTCCCCGCGACGAAGTTTCGACTAATTCCAAACTTTTGATCCGGGCCGGGTTTATCGACAAAGTTGCTGCCGGAATCTACACATTTTTACCGCTTGGGCAAAGGGTTCTTAAGAACATTTCTAATATTGTCCGAGAGGAAATGGATGCTATTGGCGGGCAAGAGGTTATTATGCCGGTTCTTCATCCAAAAGCTAACTGGGAAAAAACCGGCCGGTGGAAAAGTTTCGATGTTTTATACAAAACCAACGCAGCATCTGGTGACTTTGCACTTGGTCCCAGCCATGAAGAAATCGTCGTACCTCTTTTAAAGAGATTCGTTAGCTCCTATCAGGATTTGCCCAAATACGTTTATCAGATTCAGACCAAATTTCGCGATGAGCCAAGAGCTAAATCGGGCTTGCTTCGCGGGCGCGAATTTTTGATGAAAGATCTCTACAGTTTTCATACGGATGAGAGGGATTTTGAGAAATATTACAAAAAAGCCCAAGAAGCATATAAAAAAGTGTTTAAAAGATGCGGTTTGGATTCGATTTTGACTTTTGCCGATGGGGGGACCTTTTCCAAATTTTCCCACGAATTTCAGGTGATATGCGAAAATGGGGAAGACGGAATTATTTATTGCACTGGTGGCGATTTTGCAGAGAATGTGGAAATTACTAAAGTAAAAGAGGGCAAGCAATGTGATCTGGGGCACGGGCCCTTGAAAAAAGTTAAGACAATTGAAGTTGGTAACATTTTTCCCCTAAAAGATAAATTTTCCAAAGCATTTGGTTTTACATATGTAGATAAAAACGGCAAAGAACATCCGGTATTGATGGGTTGCTATGGGATCGGAATCTCCAGGCTGATGGGAGCAATTGTTGAAGTTCATCATGACGAAAAAGGGATTATTTGGCCGGGAGTAGTTAGCCCATTTGACGTCCATCTTGTTCACATTGAGGATCCTGCAACCGAATCGTGGGCAAAGGAAGCTTACGAAAACTTGACTAAAGCCGGCATTGATGTGCTTTGGGATGATCGAGAAAAGACTAGTGCCGGAGAAAAATTTGCAGACTGCGATTTAATCGGAATACCTGCGAGGCTTGTCATCAGCAAAAAAGTTGGGAAAGGGAAGGTAGAGTTAAAAATGAGAGATAGCGACAGAGCGGAAATAAAAACTCTTGATAAGTTTATAGCTGCCATTTCTTGACAATCATTCCTAATAAAATTATCCTATAGCTCTTATGGAGCGAAGAGAATTTACGATTGAACCTGTTGAAGCCAGCGGCATAATGGGTGGTGAAATTGAAGTCGACATGCAAGCGGCGGATTCTATAATGAAGCGCACAGCGCTGAGGCGCGATTTTAAGGTTACTAAAGGTTATTTTCGCGAAGCCAGAGAAGCAGAAGGCGATGAAGTTTTAGCAATTTCCACAGCTAAGGTTCATAATCAGCGCCAAGTACATGAGGTAGGCAGATCGGGCATTTCAACTTTAGTGCGTGATGGAGATACCTGGTTTTTACAAATTCATGATCAGGAGATTAGTGACCAAGTTAATGAGTGGGGCAGAAAGCATTTTAAAAGCGGTAGAGGTAAAACGCAGACAGGAGTCGAGCATGAGGAATTTATCAAAAGAATGAGAAAAGAAGTTGGCACAGGAATAAGTAATGCTTTTTGGAATGAAAAAGGAAGCATATTAATTAGCTCAGCTGTTAAATCTTCAAGGTTAGCCGTACCTTTTGCCCTTGCAGGTTATGCGATATATACGGAGAGTAATTATTTTATTTCTGAAAGTCCCTTTTTTGGAGAGTATGACCGGCTAAAAAGTTACATAGTAGCTGGAAAGATAGCGAGTGTAGTGATTGCACTCTCGGGTTGGCTTGTGTTGGAAGTTGCATTAGACTCATTTGTTGATGACCAGATTTTAACTACTCGAGAGAAATTTATTCCAAATCTTCAAGCACCTAGTATATTTTTTGGCAGTGCTTCACTTCTTCTAAATTCGCGAAAGTTAATCAGGCTTAAGCAACGTGATAAATAGATAAAAGAAGAATGAGAAATGATCGTTTGGAGACTTGAATAACTTCATTATATCATTATATCAGCAGACTTAGTCTCTGATATATAAGAGGAACTTCTTCACATAAGAAGTTCCTGCTAATATAATGTAATCACAATGACTAGAGTTTCAAAATACTATGTTGATAAGAAAATGCTAGCCGAGATAGATATTGCCTTTAAGTGGTTGATTACATCAATAAATAAATATAAGGCTGTAGATAGTTTTGTTAACGATTTTTTCACTGATGAGGAACGCTTGATGTTTGCCAAGCGGCTGTTTGTTGGATATTTAGTTGCGAAGGGTCTGGGATATAAAGATATTGTTTCACTAATTTAAAGTTAGTCCGGCGACGGTAAGGCAAACAAAAGTTTGGCTTAAAAGAAGGCAAGGATATAGGGAAGTTGTACACCTTTTGATCAAAAGACAGAAAGAAATTGAGTTTGATAAGAAATTAGAACAAATAGCCAGAAGGATTTGGTCTCAGTCAAAAGCAGATTGGTCTAGGCTGGCAGGTTATTCCGATTTCCCGGACTGACTTCATTATATCATTATAATGAAGTCGTATTGTAAATTGATTGTTAAATCAATTTTTCATTATAATTCACATTTATTATGCAGTATGTACTAAATCGTGGCGAAAAGGGGAAAGTTGAAGTTAAGGTAGACATACCTAAAGCCACTTTTGTGGTGGCATACGGAGATGTCATTGGTTCATTCGGCAAAGAAGCCAAAATTTCGGGGTTTCGACCGGGTAAAATCCCCGAAGATGTAGTCGAAAACCACTTTGGAACAAACAAAGTTTTGAATGAAACTGCCAGTTTTTTAATTTCTAAAAATTTATCTGAAATATTTAAGAAAGAAAATATTGTACCTCTGGGGAATCCGAACATAGCAGTGCACTCTTTATCTAAAGATTCTCCATTTTCATTTACGGCAACACTTACTTCTAAACCTCAAATAAAACTTGGAGACTGGAAAAAAATAAAAATTAAAAAGGTAAAACCTCGTGAAGTTACCGAAAAAGATGTAAACGATTCAATTAAAAATATATATGACGCTTGGAAAAAGAGTCAGGAGTCAAAGTCAGAAGTGGAGAGTGAAGAGGGGGCGAGCGGGGGGCAACCTTCCTTCGCCACCTCCGACGCTAAAGCTCTGGAGGTCAAGAAGGCTTCGGAGGGCAAGAAGTTTATTTATGATGCGCGGGGCAACAAAATATTTTTAAAAGAGGAGACAAAAGTTGCAGAGGAGCCAAAAGGGTCAAAGGACGAAATTGATGACAATTTCGCTAAAAAAATTGGTGCTCGGGATTTGAAACACTTGCAGGAGCTGGTAAAAAGTGATCTTGAAAAGATTACGGCAGATCAAGTTGAAGCAAAACTTGAGCAGGAGCTTTTTGATGAGATTTTGAAATTAGCTGAAGTTGAGATTCCGGATATTTTAATTGATGACGAAATAAATCGTATTATTGTTCGAATCACGCAAAACTTGGAGCAGCAAAATAAAAAACTTGATGATTATTTGAAAGAAGAAAATACAACTTTAGATGCGCTGAAAGCCAAACTTAGGCCGCAGGCAGAAAAGAATGTCAAAATCACTTTAATTATGGATGAAATTGGCAGGAGCGAAAAGGTGCAAGTTTCTCGTGAGGAAATCGATAATGCTGCTAAAGGTGTGGATGAGTCAAAGCTTGATGAGAAACAGAAATCGGATCTAAGAAACTACATGGCAGTTTCGATTTTTCAAGCAAAAACTTTGGAACTAGTTAAAAAAGCAGTCACCGCTTCGTAAATCTTGCTAAAAATTATCATAAGAGATAAAATATTTAGTCGATCCGCAACCGTTGTGGATCGATTGGACTCTCCTTCATTAATATTAATATTATGGAGAGCAAGAAGGAGGCGTAATTTGCATTGGCCCAGAAAATCATTGTTACTCACATATCCCCGGATTTTGACGGGATACCTGCCATTTGGCTTCTAAAAAAGTTTCACCCTGAGTTCAAAGACGCTAGAGTAGAATTCGTTCCCGCAGGTGATAATACTTACAACAGAGAACCTGTAGATTCCAATCCGGATGTGCTGCATGTAGATGTAGGTGGTGGTAAGTTTGATCACCACGACAGCGATAAATTTACTAGTGGAGCACAGCTAGTTTACGAGTGGTTAGTTGATGAAGGTTATATAGATAAGGAAAATAAAGCACTGTTACGCATGATCAAGGTTATTACTGAGCTTGATCATGGCTGGGATTCTTACAAATGGTGCGAATCGGCTAGCGACAGATATGAATTTTCCCTGCACAATGTTCTTTCCGGAATAAAAGGTGTTTATAGAGGAGATTATATGAAAGCGATTGAATGGACAATGGATTCTCTTGATTCAGTTTACAGGTTGATGAGATCTAAAGTTAAAGCAGAGGGAGAAATTAAAGGTGGAAGAGAATTTAAAACAAAATGGGGTAAGGGAGTTGCAGTTTATACTGTTAATGATAGTGTAATGGATGCGGCGATAAAAAATGGTTACGCAGTAGTTCTTCGTAAAGACCCAAGGCGAGGATTTGTAAGGGTGACCGGTTCTAACAAACATAAAGTTGATTTTACAAAAGCATACAGGGCAATTGTTGCCAAAGATAAAGTAGGAACATGGTTTTTGCATGCGTCTAAGGTTCTTCTTCGAAACGGTTCTAGCAGAAATCCGACTATGACGCCAACAAGGATGGATATAGATGACATCGTTGAGATCTTGAAAAGATCTTAGTAAATTTTTAATTATTAATTTTTAATTTCTATTGAAGTAAAAATGATTAAAATTTAAATATTAAAACATTCATTAAAAATTACAAATTTAGAATTTAAAATTATTTGATTTGGTGATCAACAAAACTAAATGGGCAATAAAAGAAACAAAACTGCGAATTAGCTATATGACTAGCAGAGAGTGTATTTTTTGCAAAATAATAAAAGGACAAATAAAAAGTAAACTTTTAAAAGAAACAGGAAAAGTGATTGCTTTTAATGATATTAACCCTATTGCGAGTGTGCATATATTGATTGTGCCAAAAAAACACATTGAGTCTGTTTCAGCTATCAACACAAGTGATGGAGGAGACCTGGTTGAAATGTTTGATGTGGCGACAGAACTTGCGAGCAAAAATAAACTCGATGCATATCGAATAAGTTTTAATGCCGGACATTATCAGCATGTGCCACATTTGCACATGCATTTACTTGCCGGGGATAAAATTCAATGGTCAAAGCTCTAAGAATTTTAAATTCTAAATTTGTAATTTTTAATTGTGAATGGGGGTGTTTTTAATATATGCCAAAGGTAGTAGCTCAACCAGGAGAGTCGATTGATTCTCTAATTCGAAAATTTAACAAGAAAGTTCAAAGTGAAGGAATCTTAGCTGAAATTAAGAAGCGTGAGCATTATCTAAAGCCTTCGCTTAGAAAACAGCAAAAAATTCAAATTGCCCGAAAAAAATATATTAGGAGTAAGGCTTAATGGCTAATCTAACGCAATTAGAGGAAGATTTAATAAGTTCTCTCAAGGCAAAAAACGAAGTAGCAACTTCTACTCTGCGGCTTTTAATTTCGGAGATAAAAAACGCTCAAATCACCAAACGTGGGCAGTTAGAAGAAAAGGAAGTTGGGGAGGTTATCGGCAAAAGTGCCAAGAAGCATAAAGAGTCGATTGAAGCTTACAAAAAGGCAGAGAGGGCCGATCTTGTCGAAAAAGAAGAGGCTGAGTTAAAAATTGTGGAGAAATATTTACCCGAGCAAATGGGTGAGGATGAAATTGGAAAAGTCGTCGACGAAGTAATTTCTACAAGTGGAGCTAGCGGTGTTGCTGACATGGGAAAAGTGATGGGGCAAGTTATGGGGAAATTGATGGGGCAAGCAGATGGAAATGCCGTTTCTCAGATAGTTAAGAAAAAACTTGTCCGGGGAAAATCACAATAATTGTTCACAATTATGATTAATGTTTTAATTCACACGGACACGAGGTATCCCGTAAATCGCAAAATAATTCGAAAAGCCGTTGAAGAAACTTTGAAGAATAATAAGGCAAGCAATTTATCTGCAGAAGTTTCGGTGGCGGTAGTTGGATCGAGGAAAATGAGAGATTTAAGTGAGAAGTACCTGAAAGACGATAAAAGACATCAAGTCCTTTCGTTTTCGTTCGAGGATATTTCAGAGAGTAGACAAGGGTTTGTAGGTTTACCGGATGATGTTCTGAGGCTTGGTGAAATAGTTCTTTGCTGGCCGGAAGTAATAGAAGAGGCTAGTCGCGACGATGAAATGGTTGATGATAAAGTATATGAACTGACTTCTCACGGAGTCGAGCATTTGCTGGGGAAACATCACGAGTAAGATATTGCAAAACGACCAACGACTGACGACAAAGGCAAAAAATAAGAGCGTTTCTCATGCGCAAGTCTTTAGACGTTAAGTAAATAGCATAATAATATGGCAGTTTTTTATAGACAGTACAGACCGCAAAAATTTTCAGATCTTGTTGGGCAAGAAGTGATTGCTAAAATTCTTGTTTCTCAATTGGAATCTGCGAGATTCGGACATGGATATTTATTTTTTGGTCCAAAGGGTACCGGTAAAACTTCAGCAGCGAGAATTTTTGCAAAGAGTGTAAATTGTTTGAAATACGGCAAGCGAGACGAGAAAAAGCGAAAAATAAAAATGGGTGAACCATGTGATAAATGTATATCTTGTCTTGCGGTTCTCGATGGTTCTAATCTTGATTTAATAGAAATTGATGCGGCTAGTAATCGAGGAATTGACGAAATAAGGGATTTGAGAGAAAAAATAAAACTTTCTCCGGTTTCTTCTCGTTTTAAGGTCTACATTATTGACGAAGCGCATATGCTAACAACAGAGGCTTTTAATGCGCTTTTAAAGACCCTGGAGGAACCGCCGGCCCACGCAATTTTTATTTTGTGCACAACAGAGATTAATAAGTTGCCGGCAACAATTGTCTCACGTCTTCAAAAATTTAATTTTTCCAGAGCCAGAGGAGAAGATCTTGAGAAAGTAGTATCTAAAATTGCAAAGGCTGAAGCGATAAATATAGAAAAAGATGCAATAGGTGAAATTGCCCATGTAGCTGATGGTTCTTATCGTGATGCGGTTTCAATTTTTGACCAGCTAGCCTCAAAGGGTAAAAGCATCAAGACAAGTGATGTTGCCGAGATTGCAAAAGTTGGTGGTTGGGATCAACTGTACAAGTTCGGGCAATTGATTGCTGCAAAAAAGCTAAAAAGCGCAGTTCTATTAATTGAAAACCTTGCAGATAAGGGCGCAGATATTTCCTTTTTTGCCAAGCAAGCAGTTTTATTTTTTGAGAAACTGCTATTTATTAAAATCGGGATAGAGGGAGGTACGATTAGTGATTTGAGCAGTGACCAGGTTGAAAAAATGAAAACTCTGGCGAGCGAATTTGAAAGTAGTGAATTGCAAACTGCAATGAAGCAATTTTTAGTTGCCGAAAGCGAAATTAAAATATATCCTTTGCCGCAAATCCCCTTAGTTTTAACCGTTTGTAAGATTATTGGTGACGGGGAAAATGAGCAGGACGCATTAACCGTACAAGAAGTACGTGAAAAAAAGATCGAAAAACCTTCTATTGAAAGCGACAAAAGCACTCAAAAATCAAAAATAAATAATAATGGAAGCGCCTCTGTTAAACAAATTGAGAAGAATTGGGATCAATTTATCAAAAAGGTAAAACCTCTAAATGCCCATGTGGTGGCATTACTTAGAAGTGCAAAACCTGTTGATTTTGACGGTACGCGTTTAACATTAGAAGTGTTTTACAGGTTTCATAAAGAAAAGCTAGAGGAGCCAAGGATAATTCGCATGCTAGATGGTGTAATGGGGGATATACTAAATAAAAGTGTTAGGTTTAAATTTGTACTTGCCAGTCGAGAGACAAAGCCGCCAAGAGTGGTTTCTAAGAGCAATGTGGTAGAAATAAGTAGCGATGACCTTGAGCAAATAACTCAAGAGATTTTTTCTAAATGAAAAAGCTATTGCTAGTTTTAGTTTCTTCTTTAATTTTGACTGCTTGTTCTGGTTTCGGTGTGCGTTCTGAAAAGGGCCCTAAGGCAGACGGGGAGTTTGCAAAAGGCCAAATTGTTATGGGCTTTCCAAATATACCTGCCTATCCGGAATCCAAGATAATAGAATCTTACGGACAAAATGGAAAGTTTGGTGTTTCGTCAATAAGCGAAGAGGAACTTGCCAAAGTTGTAAATTTTTATGCTCCTGCGCTTTCACGGTTAGGTTGGCAAAATTCTTTGACGAAAAATTCGGAGACCAATTTTGAGTATGAGATAAGTAATGATGAATTTAAGGGAAGTGTGATTATTAATACTGCAGCTGATGGTGAAAGTACGGCAATTTCGGTTTTCGTTGAACCCCGCTAGAAGTATGGTTTTGGTTGTAATATCTAGTTTAGTTTCTCGAATTTGAAAACAATGAAGAATCAAAAATGTTTACTATACTTCTAACGGGGTGAACCCAGATAATAATTGACTGCAATTTCTTAAAGTTGCTATTATTAAGTTGACCATATGAGTAAGGTTGTCCGACTTCTTTTAATATCTTCATTTATATTTACACTTGTAATTACTCCAATTTTTGCTCATGCGGATGATGAGGATAGCGAAAATGGTGCTCAGCACAGGCTTGAAGTACTTAGAGAAAAAAGAGATGAAGCTAAGCAGAGATTTGAAGACAAGCGCGAAGAAATTCGTGCAAAGCAAGATACGGCTCGAGATAAAGTTGAAGAAAAGTTAGAAATTGCAAAACAAAAAATTGCCGAAAGAATTCAAAAGATTCTGGCAATAATTATCAGAAGGCTTAATGCTGCACTAACAAGACTAGATAAAATTGCCGAGAGAATTGCGTCTAGAATTGATAAGTTGCAAGAAAAAGGAGTGGATACCTCTGCAGCTGAAGCCCAGCTTGCTGAGGCAGAAGCTTTAGGCGCTGCCGCTTCTTTGGCAATAAGTGATGCAGTAGCTGCGTTGGAATCAATAGATACGACAGACACAAGTGTTCGCGAAGCAATGCATGAAGCAAAAGCAGCAATTGGTGAAGCCAAAGATGCACTAAAAGCTTATCATAAAGGATTAGTTGAGGCTATTCGCGAATTGAAAGCAGCGTCTAATTTGAGAGAAGGAACCGGGGAGGCAGATACAAATGAAGAATAAAGGGAATGCAACAATCATAGTTGTAATAATTGCTATTCTTATCTTAGGACTAATTGTAGTCTTTGCTGTAAGAGGATTAGGTTTAGGTACTAATTTATTTTCGAAACCAACTGGTAGTGGAGTTGGGCCAGAGATACCTCGCGATTTGCAAGTAGAAAAATTAAATTCTCTAAGCAATTCGGACGAAGTCGATGCTATAGAGCAAGACATAAATGCAACAAATCTTGATGATATTGATGAAGACCTAAGTATAGTAGTAGATGAAGGCCTGAAATCTCTCTAAAAAAATCGCTGCTTAACCCCCACCTCTTTTTACTTTTCGTCTTTTGGATATTATTCATACATTGCCCAACACGTCAAACGTATTTTGATTACCCAAATATGAGGGATTGACAAAAATTTAAAAAAGGCGTAAAAAGCAGCTAGTTGATAGGGTTCGAGTTTTTCTTAACTCCATCGCCATTCTCTTTATTCTGATAGTCTAAAAGGTTAGCACTTAAAAATTTCGTCGACCCATGAAACAAATAACCAAACTAAATTGGCGTACAATTTGGTATTCAGTGCTTATATGGCTTTTGGCATTTATTGTTGCTGGAATTGTGATAATTCCGTGGTTTTATTTTGTTTTGCCTATAAGCATTATTCTGATTACAATTTACTACTTTAAAATAATTGACCCATTTAAAAATAATAGAGGAAGAAAGCGTTTAAGAGAAAAAGACAGAATTTTTATTTTTGGCTTGGCTGCATCGCTGTTTTGGTTTCTAATAATTACGATTTTAAATATTTTGCAAATTGCAGGGTTTTATTATTTTGATTTTTTCTTTTATTTTTCGGATTTTAGAAATTGGTATCTTTATGCACTAATTCTGCTGGTTCCAGTTATTTACAGTTTAATTTTAGAGGATGCAGCTCGCGGTAAGAGGCGAAATGAGAAAAATTCGCTGTTTAGCTATTTTTATTCTTCTAAGACTGCAAAAACTTAATAATTTCCTAGTAAATCAGTAAAATGATATGGTAAGCTTTAGGCTAGTGTCATGCGTGATCTTGCTAAGCAAACTTACCAAAGCGCATCTTCGAGAAGCAGTAAAATTCTAATTCCCCAAAGCGTGGTAAGAATCGTTTTGCTTTTAATTTTAGTTCTTGTTGTGCTTTTTATAGTAAAAAAAGTGATCGATGCCGGGGGAATTGTAGGATCATCAATTACCCTACGGGATGCACCGAAAGGTTTGACACCGGTTGAAGCCCCTGGAGTAGTGGATGTTACCGGTGACGCTTTGAGTTTAACAGTTCAAGATGCGACTTTCACTAATGTGAGCGGGGAGAATGCCACAGCAACGGCGACAAGAAGATTTGGAGACGGTTCTTACAATATGAGTGTTAGCGCAACTTTACCGGATCCTCAGGGGAATAAATACCAAGTGTGGATAGTTGGAGGAGGCCAGCAATTTTTAGCTGGCGATATGTCCGGTTCTGCAAAAAATTGGGGTATAGTTTTTAACGATGTAGACGATTATTCAAATTTAAACGGAGTTTGGATAACCAGAGAAATTACTAATAATGACAATAGGCCAGAATTGCACATTTTAGAAGGTGTTTTTAAATGAAATTAGTTATGGTTTTTGGTGCATTTGACGGTTTGCACCCAGGTCACTTAGATTTTTTCAAACAAGCTAAAAAATACGGTGATAAATTACTTGTATCTGTTGGTACAGACGGAAACGTTGAAAAAATAAAAGGCAAGAAACCGCTATTTTCCCAAACGGAAAGATTAGCTTTAGTTGACAATTGCAGGATTGTGGACAAAGCAGTAATTGGGGCGGAGGATAATTTTTTTGAAAATATAGCGAGTTATGAACCCGATGTAATTTGCTTAGGGTATGATCAATGGGCCGAGGATAAAGACGTAAAAGAGAGTTTAAAGGATGTTGGTCTTAAGTCGACACAAGTGATTAGGTTAAAGCCTTACGCGCAAAAAAGGGCAAAGTCTTCGATTGCTAAGGTAAAATCAGTAGATTTTTAAATTCTCCTAACTGTTTTGGCACGAATAGCAGCTTTGTGTTTTTTAGAAATCCCTTTTTCTTTATAGCGCACTAGTGTTTTTTTAGCCCGCTCGATGGCTTTATCAATTGCTTTGTTGATTGCCCTTTCCGAATCGAGAATTTCAATTCTGTGTTTGGGAATGTGAATAATCAGTTCGCAGTAGTAATCCTGTTCTTGCCCTCTGTGGGATTTTTTGCCAATTAGGCGTACATTTACAGCTTCAAGATGGGGGTGATATTTAGCTAGACTCTCGATTTTACTTTGCGCGTACTCTTTTGCTTTTGGGAATTCTTTTAAGTGGATAGCTGTAATGCTAACTTTCACTGCAGAAATATTTTATATTCGAATGTGGTTACAGCGCAAGATGCAAAATCTTGCAATTTGTTGAGAAAAAATGTAACCTATTTTAACTATGTTTGATAAACTGCAGCAGCTTAAAGAACTTAAGAAAATGCGTGACGAGGCGATGACGATTCAGAAGGCATTGGATGCGGAAACAGTGGAAGTGGAGAAAAGGGGAGTAACAGTTAAGATTACTCTTGCCCAGCGCGTAGTTTCAATTGAATCAAATGGAAAAGGCGATGAAGATATTGTAGAAGCTGTTAACGAGGCTGTGAAAGAAAGCCAGAAGTCGGCTGCCAAAAAAATGCAGCAAATGGGCGGATTTGATTCCCTCAAAGGGATGATGGGCGGCGGCAACTAAACTTCTTCTAATTTATCCCCAAATATTGCTCACGTCAAACGTGACAGGTATACTTCTAAGTAAGCTTGTGCTGAGTTGATCGAAGTATGAAAATTCCAAAAAGTGTGCAGGATTTAATTGAGGTGTTTGAGCAGTTGCCGGGCATTGGCCCGAAAACTGCTGCGAGACTCACCTATTATTTGCTGCATGCTCCGGACAATTTATCCGAAAGACTTTCGGAAGCTGCCGGAGATATAAAGAAAAAGACTAAAATCTGCTCTGTTTGTCAGAATATTACAGAAGTTGATCCTTGCGATATTTGCGAGAGGGATAATCGGGACAAATCGATAATTTGTATTGTCGAGGATCCGCTGGATGTTTGGGCAATTGAAAAGAGCGGCGGCTTTAATGGTCTTTACCACGTTTTACATGGGGTAATTGCGCCGCTAGATAATATCGGGCCGGAGGAGTTGAAGCTCCGCGAACTTCTGCCTCGCCTTAAAAATGGCGAGGTAAAGGAGCTGATTCTGGCGACAAACCCCTCTATGGAAGGTGAAGCGACAGCGATGTATATTCAAAGACTGATTAAACCGTTGAAAATTAAAACAACCAGAATTGCGCGGGGAATTCCAACTGGTGCTGAAATTGAATATGCAGATGAGATAACGGTAAGGCGGGCGTTTGAAGGCAGAATAGATTTTTAGGGTATTATATTGCAATCTCTTGCATTCAAAAAACGCTCGACCGAGTCTCAATAGTGAGTTTGCTTACGAGTATTCGTCTCGCTTAGGTCTTCGTTAGCCAACAACTTGTTAATAGTTCGGTGCTGAAAACTGGGCTAACTTCGCCATATTTTTGAATGCATCGAGCCTGCACAGATTTTGTTGCGTTAGGTATTAGTTGTTAAGTGTAACTTTCAGCTACAATTAAATTATATCAGCAGTTCACCTTGGCACCTTTCAGTCATGCCAAAGGTGCTCCTCTGATATTTTAAAAATAAAATGGATGCGGGGAGTGTTGCTGCGGGTGTTGCCGAAAGTGCACATAGCGCAGGAAGCGGTATAGCCGGAGAGCTTAAACAAATAGGTAAGAGTGCCTTTTCCCAACTTCTTGGACATAGCGAAAATGGCGATCTCAAACATGGTGATATCAAAGAACTTGCTAAGGCCGATGATAAATTCAGCCAAGTTGCAGAAGAAGAGCAAAAAGCAAAAGTAAAAGCAATATATGAAGAGTATTACCTGAGAAAGAAAAAACAGGAGCAAATGGAAGCTCAGCGGGAAAAGCAGGAGGAGGAAGCTGAAAAACTTGAGGAGTTAAATGAAGTGCGAGTGGCTGCTACTCAGAGAACAACCAGCCCCCAAATTGCCAAAACCAGAGCTGAAATTGGCAGAAATTATGGTCAAGAGTGAGGTGGTTTAGTGGAAAATTCAGCAATCCACTGATTAGCAGTTTTTTGGGGGAGCCTAACAGAAACTATATGCGAAGCTGATTCTTTGAGTGCAGACTCATCGTCAATAGGAACTACTTCGTTTATTTGTCCATGAGTTGGGGCGTCGTGTCTAGCTGTTAGAGGCTTAGTTTGAGCTTTTAATTTTTCGATATCTTGGTTTGTGCAAGGGTTACGTGAGCCGTTTCGGCAACTCCATGCCGCTTCTATGAATTGCCTAAAATTAACCAAATAATCATTTCTAGCGGATTTTGGTGGAAGTGCCCAAACACAGCTTTGAGGTCTAAAGTCGGAATCGAATCGGCGATTTACTTTGTGAAAAATGCCTCCCTCGTTAAAATTAATAAAATTCAAAGCTAAAACTCCAAGAAGTGCAGAACCTCTATCTTCAGTTATCAGAGGAAACTCAACGAAAATGTGATTTTCGGGTAGGAGTTCCCAAATTGGTTCAAGAGTACCTTGAATTTCCGATTTTCTTTGTGGATTGAATCTTACTTCCTTAGAGTTATCTACAGCAAGAAGCGGAATAACTGTATGACCAAGAGTTTTAAAAGCGTTTGTGATGTCATTGGCTGCCCTGCCGGATATAACAGTATCTATTAGTATTATTTGCGTGTCTTCTCTTACTGGAAAACTTTCTAGGGATGCGACAATATTTTTGGGATTCAATTGTTCTGGATCGTCTGG
>MFBV01000025.1 GCA_001776505.1 Candidatus Curtissbacteria bacterium RIFCSPLOWO2_02_FULL_40_11
AGGTATACAGAGGCAACCTTAATCCGTGATCTTGAGAAGCATGGAATCGGTAGGCCTTCTACTTATGCACCGACAATTTCAACTTTGTATGACAGATTTTATATTGAAAAATTAGAAAATAGAAAAATCGGCCCGACACCGATTGGCAAAACTACTATTGATTTTTTAGTTAAATATTTTCCGAATATTGTTGACTATAAATTTACGGCTGCTATGGAAGAAGATTTGGACAAGATTGCCCAGGGCGAAAAAAAATTGACGGCAACAATGGAAAGTTTTTGGGGGCCGTTTGAAAAACGGGTCGATGAGGTTTTGGAGACAGCGGAAAAAGTTAAATTGGAAGTTGAAAAATCAGATGAGAAGTGTGAGAAGTGCGGAAAAGATATGGTTGTTCGCTACGGCAGGTACGGAAAGTTTTTGGCCTGCAGCGGATTTCCGGATTGTAAAAATACCAAAGCATTGGCAGCTGACACTGGCATAGTTTGTCCGGATGACGGCGGGAAGGTTGTAATGAAGCGGACCAAAAAAGGCAAGCCATTTTGGGGCTGCGAAAACTGGCCCGCCTGCAAATACGCAAGTTGGAAACGACCTAATCATGCTGCTAAAAATGACAAGTACAAAGGAAAGTAGCTATATTGATTCGCAGGCGAGGTTCGCCATGTGGCGACCCACTTGTAAATTTGCAAGTTGGAAGAAGCCTCAAGGAGAAAAAAGTGGATAAAAGAATGGAACTGGAAGCCCGAGATCTTAGAGTAATTAGAATCGAAGAGATGATGGATGCAACTGAAAAAGCTTTAGATTTTTGCGAAACGGAGATCAAGAAGAAACATATTGATGGATTTGAGCAAGAGAGTGCAGCTGAGTTAGGTTCGAGATATACTGCTTATTGGTTAGAATATTGGTTGCGTTCTGAGGATCTAGCAAGAGCAAGGCATGAAGCTGCGCCGACAAGAAAAATTAATTTTAGTGTTGTTCAGAGTTTGAGAGGTGAAGCAGGAATAGCGCTATTTGCGGCAAGGCAAGATGGTGATTACAGCGGTGTTAAAAAATATCTAGGTGACTTAGCTAAAGATATTGGTAAAAATGATCCTAACCCCCGTTTATTAGTATCGGGCTTAGAAACTTTAATTGAGAAATTACCTGCTGAAAAAGGCTCACAGTTTATTCCACCAACCCCAGCTTGGATGGATGATAGATTTAAAGTCGAGCACGAATCTGTAGCATAATCAGTCATGATACAATAGTTTAAATTCATCTGCCCCAAGAAATTAATGCCGCGGAAAAATAATCTAAAAATTAGGTTGGGGGTGCTTTTGTATAAACGCCAAATCTTATTATAACAGTCAGCGATTTTTCACCAGTTGTAGACGTTGTTACATTTGCTCCCATTCTTTCTAAAATAGTTTTAGCAATAAATCCTTCTAATCCTGAACCAAGTTTAAGTTCGGGCAACCCTGATAATTGTCCGTAATATTTTTCAAATAAATTCATAGCTTGTTTGTCGGGAACAACGCTTTTATGGCTAATTAAATTGATTGTGGCTAATTCTTTGTCTCTTAACACATCGACGGTAATTGGGCTACTGTTAGAACTAGTCAGATAAAGAAGTTTTAGAACCCTTGTAACACTTTGTTCAACAGAGGTTTCGTCACCAATTATAAATATTTCCGGGAAATTTCTTTTTGCAAATTTCAGCTCGACCTTTTTTAGTTTAGGCATAAGGATGTCCTTTTTGTTTTCGGAGATTCGGGGGTATAACAATACACCTGTACTGTTGCCCTTTTTGTTTTCTTTGATTATTATCTCATCCAATAATTTTCCTATATCGAATATATTTGAAATTACACCAATTTCTCCTGATTCAATCCTTATTGTATACATTAGGTCTTCTGCAGCTTGTATGAGTGTTTGGTTTTGTTTCTTTAATGAATCCAATTTTTGTTGTTCAGAAGGAGGAAGAGTTAATGTTTGAATTGTATCTTTTTGATTTGAAATTAGTTCTAAAAATTTGCGGAGTGCGGAAGTAGAAGTTTCCTCTTTTTGGGTCAGCATTGTGTCCATATTGGATCTATCTTGTATTATTAAAATCAACCCTATTGATTTTTCTGATTCTATTGCGGGGATTATTTTCATATCTATTTTTTTAAAGCTTCCCACATTGGTTTTTATTTGAAGATCTAATAGTTTTTGAGGTTGTTTGCTTTGTATAGTTTGGGTGAATGGCAGGGAATAAGAATATATATCTATACCGTCTTTATTTTTAAATTTAAACAATTCATAAATATTTTTGTTTATTGCGTCATTATTTAAGTTGAAATATTCTTCAGCTTTTTTATTTATATATAAGATTTTAAAATTAACATCAATGACAATAATTACTTCACTGATGTTTTTGAGAAACTCTTCTTCCTGGGTTTTTGATGTGGCAATTTGTTTTTCGAGAATTTTGGCCCATTCCTCTTTAACTTTATATTCTTTAGCCAAAATGTATGATAACGGTATTAGGCCTAGGTAACTAATTACATATAAAATCCCTAAAAAAGGGTTTTGCGAGGAGAGGGTTTTAAGTGCTGTATCGAGTACCGAGTTGTAAACAAGCAGCGAGATTGTTGCAAAAACGAAAGAAACAGCTATTAAAGGTGATATTAAAAAAGAAACAGCTATAGTAAAAAAATGGGTAAGGATTAAATAAGGGCTAAATATAGAACCTGTGGAAAATATCAATAAATAAATAAAAGCCACTACCGGAGTCAAGGCTATTATATAGAAATATATTTTTTTATCTTTGGGAATTTTTGGGAGAAATGTTTTTAAAGAAATTCCAATAATAATAGCCAGTATGTAAAAAATCTGCATCAAACTTTGAAGGGTAGTGTCGGCCCTTAATATAAAGATTGAAATATAGCCGATTAATAGGAAAAATATAAAGCTGGATAAACCTAAAATGTACTTAACCTGTAGTGTCATCTTACCTTAAGATTAAAGATAAACTTACTTTTTTACAATTTTTATGTACGTTAATTGACATTAACTGCCTAAAATCTTATTGTGAAAATAGGTGGCAAAGTTGCTAGGAACAAACTTTTCGGATACACAGTCTAATTTCATTAAGAAATTTAATGACAACAGAAAACAATATACTTCTCTGGGAATTGCCGCTATTTTTATCTTTCTTTCTTTAATATATTTAGGGCCATTAGGTGGACTTGAAGATTTGGGTTTAATAGGTCAAAAAAAAGGTGATCAAGAAGCTCAAGCTGGGGAGGTTGTTAGAGGAGCGGCTGGTGATAAGTGGGCAGACATTATAATTGGGAAACCGGAATTCTCTGAGATAGTTCCCAATACAGTAGTACCTAACAGACTGTGGGGCTCGAGGGGTGTCATAATTGACAGAAATAGTTCGCCTCAACGAATGTATGTGTGGGACGGGAGTAATAGCAGAATACTAGGCTTTAATTGGGAAAATTGTCTATCAAAAACTACCGATCCTGCTAACTGCTCTGCCGATATCGTTATTGGTCAGCCAAATATGAATTCGACTGCTTGTAATGGAGATTCGGGTTTCCAAAATTTTCCGAATCGTGCGCCTGCTAGTGCGGCAACTTTATGCGGTTTAAATGAGGATCAATTGAGTATATCAGAAGCAGGTTCTGCATCGAACATGTATATTGATTCGGCGAGTAATTTGTATGTAACTGATATCCATAACAATCGTGTGTTGAAGTACATAGACCCCTTTGCTACAGATAAGGTGGCTGACGATGCGTGGGGTCAAAATGATTTTAGTGGGAATGATTGCAACAAGGGCCAATCCGTTATTGATGCCTCAACATTGTGTTTTAAATCCAATCAAGGCCGACTTGCAGGAGTCCATGTTGATTCAAGTGGAAATCTCTGGGTGACGGATACAGTTAACAACCGAGTTTTAAGATTCCCTCAAGGTTCAAAGCAGGCCAATTTGGTACTAGGACAGGACGATTTCACTTCTAGAGGTGCTGGTAGTGCTCTCGATGAGCTAAATCATCCAGCCGCAGTGAGAGTTAATGATGAGGGTCAGGTTTATGTAGCTGATAAGGTGAACAACCGGGTTTTAGTATATGATCCACCGTTCACAAACGGAATGAGTGGGCGAAACTTCGGTACGGGGTTTAAGAATCCTACTAGTTTGGAAATTGATCCGTTTCAGTCGGGCATTTGGGTATCAAATTTCGGAAATTCGGTAGTAGAACTGTGGGATATGAATACAGAATCAAAAGTTCGCGAGGTTGGTACTAGGGGTAACGGTAATGTTTTAGGTAATGTGATAGGTTCTATAGGTATTGATAAGGATGGTAATATGCTTCTGACACCAGGGGCTGGTGCAAGAAGATACGATGTTTTGCTTTTTGCTCAGGGCCAGCCCGCCCATACTTGGACGCGAAGACTGTTTGGCTCAAGTGTGGCAGGTAATCAAAAAGATGCTTTTGGGCTTGTAAACGCTCGGGGTATAGCAATTTCTAATAATCAGCTTATTGTCGGAGATGCGGGTAGAATAATGTTTTGGAATAATCCGGGATCACTTTCAAATGGCCAACCGGCAGATGGTTACGCGGGTTTGGGGTCTACCAGCTTTAGTCAGTTTATTAGCGGTTGCTGTAGTGTGATGAAGGCAGACAAAAATAATAATTTGTGGGTTAGTGCGGCGCATACTGCAGGTTTTGCTCCAACCAGGGTTGAACACTACAATTTACCTTTAAGTATTGGTGAGGAACCGGATTTTTGGATAAACTATCCGATTCCAGTTTTGGGTGGAGGTCAGATTGACGGTGACAGAGGTACCTTTTATGGTGTGGCTGTAACTGAGAACAGTGAATTCTTATGGATTTCACATCCAAATACTAGCAGGGTATTTAGGGTGAGAAACCCTCTAACTAATCCTGTGGTTGATGTGGTTCTGGGCCAAACTGATATCAACGGCACTGCGTGTAATCGAGGGGTTGATCTGGATGGTGACGGTAAAGCTGGGGAAGAGATTGATGACGCTCAATTAAATACTCTTTGTTATCCTGGTCATGTAGCCCTTGATAATTTCGGTAATTTATATGTTCAGGATCATTCACTTGAGATTCGGGGGAATAGGAGAATGTTGATTTTTGACAACTCGACGTTT
>MFBV01000026.1:0-151 GCA_001776505.1 Candidatus Curtissbacteria bacterium RIFCSPLOWO2_02_FULL_40_11
TGTTATTTTCAAGTACTGCTATAAAGGTTGCCCAAAAAGGATGCACTCTAACAAAATCGCGTGTTCCGTCGATAGGGTCTATAATCCACTGAAACTTGGCTTTTGGGTTTACCGGCTCAAGTTCTTCTCCGATGATACCGTGATCGGGGAA
>MFBV01000026.1:277-12386 GCA_001776505.1 Candidatus Curtissbacteria bacterium RIFCSPLOWO2_02_FULL_40_11
TGGCAGCCTCGATTGCAACATTAATCATATGTCAAGGATTCTCCTTAGCATCTAAAGATATTTGATCAATAAGCTCCTTTTTATCTTGCTGGTAATCTTCAACAAAAATTTGATAGGAGAGTGTGCCATTGTGATGTTTATTTTGAGTTGATTTAAAGAAAGATAAAATTGTTTTCTTGTTGACCCAGGACGTTTGCCTGAGATCCAAATAGTCAGCGTAGCTTGAATAGGCCATATGTAAAGGAGAATCCTTGACAGGGTTGAGGTGTATATATCTGGATAGATGCAATAATTGTTCGTCATTATTTACTAAAACAGCTTTATAAGGTCCTTGGAATAGTGATCCTACACGGTCATATTTTTTGTTAAAGTAAGTAGAATATTTAGTGGAAAGAGATCTCATGAACTTTTCTATTGTCATTTTACCTTTTTGTTTTATAAGAAGATGGAAGTGGTTAGGCATAAGGCAGTAGGCTAGAAGATCTATTTTCTCATTGTAATTTTTTAATGGTTTACCCGGAGCTATAAATGTATAGTTTTTAATTGTGATTTTTCTTTCTTTAGGTTCAGTTGGGGGTAGTAAGTAGATTTTTAAGTAGTTCAAAAAAACTTTATAATCTTGATTGTTTTCAAAAATAACCCGTTTTTCGACACCTCTATTGTAAATATGGTAAAAGCCATCTTCAACATATTGTTTTATCACGTTCTTGCTTGGCATTACCAGAAAATATCATTGTCAAACAGCAATGTCAAGGAGAATCCTTGACAGTTACGCATTGGAATCTAAACGTGATAAATTTATTGGTTTGAGGTTTGGCCTGCTTCTGTTGGTTGAGCCCCTAACAACCACAATACAGCTTCTTTTTTGTAGCGCCTGTCGCCGCGAGAATTGATACGTATTGCGGGTAGTTTTCCCCGTTTGCCCCATCGTTTGACGGTTAAAGGGGCAACTCGCAAGATTTTGGCAACTTCTTTGACGGTTAACAAATCCGGCCAGTCATCACCTAAAGACATAGGAGCCTCCGAGAATAGTTAATAGTAAATAGTTTATGGTTAATAGTTAAGTATGAGGCTAGGGCAACTAATTTTTTTGAAGGATAAAAATTTACTAGATTAAACTTTAACATTCTACTTATTGAGGGAATCAATTGTGAACCCCAATATATCACCGAGATATTAGCAGGTCAAGATAGCAATTTGGGTTTGCACTCAACTAAAATGGCAGTTATGATTACCAGAACAAGGACATGAGTTCAAGATCAGAAAGAATACGACGCGAGCTACAAGCAGCCGGATCAGCTCTGGTTCTGCACTCAATGAATCAAGAGGTTATGAGAAGAACCGCAGAAGGGGAGAGAAGACTGGGAATGGATAAACTGACGGGACAAAGCGATTTTCAAAGAGAGCTGGAAGAGTATAAAGCTCGTGAAATTTACCAGTTGTTATTTGAAGTAGCTTCGAAGTTAAATCATGATAATGAGCCTATTCAGATCAGGATAGGTAAGTTAGCACTGAAGATTTCTTCAATTATCAACGGGGTTTTAAAGGATAATCCCAGGGAATTTGCCGATTCGATTGACGGGGCACAGAGGTTAAATTTGCGTCAAAGTCCGCAATTTGCAAATCTTGTGCCCGTTGAATTGATGGCTGCGAATTTTATTAGAGATCTTAGGGACGTAGTGAGCCCCGAATCTATTAAAAGTGCTCAGGATCATGCGAAAGTTTTTGCCGAAAATTTCGGAAGCCTTATTTTCAATCAAGGCCCGGAAATTACAGCTATTTCTGCTGAAGTGGTTTTGAGCAATATTTCAATCCACATTGCTAGTGAAATGAATCAAGGTACTTTGGATGAATACTCTGCAAGAAGAATGATTATGGTTTTCGGGGAAACCACGAATATGCATTTGAGCAGGTTTAAGGTAAAAAGAAAGCGCCGCACGAAAAGTCGCAATTAGGCATCATTTTTAAGCAAAGATTACTTTAACTCAACTTTTGCGCCCGCGCCTTCTAATTTAGTCTTAGCTTCATTTGCTGTCTCTTTTAGAGAACGGAGCACTATTGAATCAACGAATTCAATAGTAGAGTAGTTCTCGCAAAGAAAGTGCGAATTTTCGAAAGGATTACTTAAGTTCGACTTTTGCTCCGGCTGCTTCAAGCTTGGTCTTCGCTTCGTTCGCACTTTCTTTATTCACTCCTTCTAAAACCTGCTTTGGGGCCGCGTCTACTAAATCCTTGGCTTCTTTAAGGCCTAAGGTGGGAACTAATTCCCGAACCGCTTTAATTACCGAAATTTTATTTGGACCGCCGTCAGCTAAAACTACGTTGAAAGTAGTTTGTTCGCTTACGCCTTCATCTCCTGCGTCACCACCTGTTGCTGGAGCTGCACCTGCTATTACTTGCGGGGCGCTGCTTACTCCGAATTTAACTTCTAGCGCTTTAACAAGCTCGGAGAGTTCAAGAACGGATAGTTTTTCAACTTCACCGATCAAATCTTCCAGTTTTTTGCTTACCTTTGGCATTGCTTCTTCTTTGCTTTCAGATTTCTTTCCAGTGTTCTCAGTGGTTGCAATCTTTTTGTCATCGTTTGCCATTTTTATTAAATTACCTTAAACTTCATAAATCTTGATATTTGATAAAAATATCAGATTACGAAGTAAGGCTGATATATAAAATCACCCCCTTAATCAATTTTTAAAATTTAATTTTCAAACATTTAGATTTCAATGAAAATTTTTAATTTCAAATTTAAAATTAAGCAGCTTCCTTCTTTGCTGCTTGATCTAAAACGGATACTAAGTTTCGTAAGTTTGCCGATAAAACTGACATAAACCCGATGATTGGGGAGGCGAGTGAGCCGACTAAGTTCGCTTGCAGGATATCCTTTGGAGGAATCTGGGCAAGTTGATTTAGGTTGGATTCGTTTAGCAAATCAGTTCCAAAAAATCCAAATTTAAAAATTGGGAACCCCAGTTCTTTATTACTTTGGGCAATTTCTTTGATAGGGGTGATTTCATCGCTGTAGGCCATAGTTGCAGCTGTCGGACCAGTTAACTGGCCGTTAGGAGCCCGTAGCTTGTTTCTGGTTAGAGCAAGTTTAATAAGAGAATTTTTTTCGACTAAAAATTCGCCGCCGGATTGTTTGATTTTGTTCCTCAGCTGTGCCAATTGGTTAGCTGTTAAGCCGTGATAGTTAGTAAAGGTAATTGTTTTGGCTTTAGCTACTTTGCTGGCGAAACTTTCGACTTTTTCCTCTTTAATTTTGCGGGCGCTTTTAACTTTTTTGTCCATGTTTTTTCCGCTTAACGCTAAATGCTTAACCTGCCCGACAGAGTCTGCGACTTCAGTCGCTGGCAGGCGGGCGACTAACGCTAAGACAATTTTTTTGCGTTGACCAAAGAAAAAGGACTCTCAAAGAGTCCGTCAGGAGAATGAAATATTAACGTTTCGCCTGCGCAGTCCGGATTATCCAATTAACCCTGCACCGTATGGTGCGGGGGGCTGCGGTCTTTGGATTAAGCCACCTTTAGTTTACATGAATGTGGCTGGAAGAAAATATATCAGCTTAAGAGTTTGTTGTCAACCTATTTTTTTAAAAGGCTTCGTGGGGCAAGCCTCCATTTTTATATAAAGAACGTCTGCGCACGACAAGATAACATTTAAGTTTGGGCAGTGGGGTTATTGCCCGGGAGGCAAATCTACTAAGAAAGTTACCAGAAAAAAGACAAGTGTGCCAACAAGGAATTTTACAGAGAAGCGACATCTAGTTTAACGGCCGGACCCATCGTGGAAGTTAGGGTAGCCTTTTTAATTTTGCTAACGCCAATTGCAGCTATTAGAGTCTTTAAATTTTCTTCAAGTTCTACACTTTTTTGAGAAAGTTTCCCGATTTTTGCATGGACAATCGGAGCCATTGGATCGGTTTTGTAAGAGTACCCGCTGTTGTTTGTGGCGGACGTAACTTTTTCAAAATCTTCGGTAACCGTGCCGTTTTTTGGGTTGGGCATCATACCTTTTGGCCCCAAAATCTTAGCGATTTTGGCAAGCTTGGCCATAAATTTGGGAGTAGAAATTACCTGATCAAAAGCTCGCCCGGCTTTTAGTTTCCCACTTTCGATTTCGGCAATTGTGGCGTCATTTCCCCAAATAACATCTGCCCCTTTCACATCTTTTTTGCTATCAGAAAAAATTAAATATTTTTGTTTCTTTTGCTCTGTTTTAAATGAATGGGGGAATGTGACATTGCCTTTGATATTTTTGTCTGCAACATTTAAGTGAATTTCAACTGCCGGGTCAAATTTGACTGTTGAGGTATCAGGTAATAAAGCAATTGCGTCTTCAACTTTATAAGGTTTGTTTTCGATATGTTTTTTAGCCTCTTTGTATTTTTTACTTCTTTGGTGCTTTTGCTCTGCTTGTTTTTTGGTGGCTTTTTCATGCTTTTTCTCTTCAACTTTCTTTTCTTTGATTTTTTCTTCCTTGACTTCTTTTTGGGCAACTTCCGCAGATTTCTCTTCTGGCTTTTCAGCCTTTTCATCTCCTTGAGGTTTTATTTCTTCTTTTTCTATTTTTTTCTTTTTTTCAGGTTGTTTAATCTTGGCAGCGCCAGTTAATTTTTCGGCGTGTTTTCTGGAAGTTTTTATTTCCTTATCGCCTGAAGATAAATCAATTACTTTGATTCTAGTTGTGCCCATTTTTACCTTTGGTAGTAAATTGTAAATAGTAAATTGATAGCATGTCTCTATTAGCTATTCACCATTAACCATTTCCGTTTACTCCGTGACTTCCACCCCCATAGATTTAGCAGTTCCGGTGATAATGTTAATTGCGCTATCTAAATCTGTGGTATTTAAATCTTCCATTTTTTCTTCTGCAATTTTCTTAGCTTGAGAGCGGGAAAGTTTGGCAACAGTTTCCTTGCCTGTAGTTTGGGCGCCTTTTTCTAAATTGAGAGCCTTTTTAATAAGAATAGCAACAGGCGGTTTTTTGACGATAAATGAAAAAGTTCTGTCTACGTAGATTGTGATGACAACAGGTAAAACTGTACCTTGCTGATCTTTGGTTTTTTCGTTGAAGGCTTTGACAAAATCCATAATCTGCAGTCCGTGTTGGGAAAGGGTTGGCCCGACAGGAGGAGCGGCGGTTGCTTGGGCGCCAACAACATTTAATTTAACTATCGCTTTGATTTTCTTTGCCATGAATAATAGACGGATTACTGCGGATGATAGCTGATTTTCCCCGATTTGTCTAATACTCCCGATACCGGATCGGGATGTTATAATTCTGATATGTTAAGAAAAGATATAATTACCACAAACTCTTTTTATCACATATTTAATAGGGGAGTTAATAAAGCAAAGATATTTTTTGATGATGCAGACTACAGCCGATTTTTGGAGGCAGCAATTCATTATAAATCAAGCACAAGGCAGTTTAGCCATAGCAAAAGATATAAATATCCTGATACCGGAACGGGACAAAATGCAAAAGTCCAGGTGTTTGCTTACTGTTTAATGCCAAACCATTTCCACTTTTTAATCAGACAATTGGCTGATCATGGTATCACATCTTATATGCAGCATCTAAGTAACAGTTACTCGCACTATATCCACACTAGATACAAGAGGACTGGTCCTTTATTTGAGGGGAGATTTAAGAATCGGCTGATAGATAGTGATGAACAATTGGTTCACGTTTCTCGGTATATTCATCTTAATCCATTGGTTTCTGAGCTAGTTGATAATCTGATTAATTATAAATGGTCGTCCTATAAATCCTATATTACTAGTTACGAAGATAAGCTTATTAGTGATTTTAATATAGTTCTGGGACGGTTTAAATCTAGAAAAGATTACGAGCAATTTGTAATAGATCAATCGGACTATGGAAAGGAACTTGAGAGAATTAAACATCTAGCTTTGGATTTTGATTAAGTAATCCCGATCCGGTATCGGGATTACGGGATTTTACCAAATTCCGTTATTTTTGCACGTTAATAATTTTTTCAAGTTCATCATAAATCTTTCGGGAAAGGAGAGCGATGGTTTCAGTGGCTTCTTCAGGTTCGGGTGTGTCGGAAAGGAAAACAAAAATATAGTCGCTATTTTTGCCCAAGACTATGCCGGCGTCGTGGCGAATACTTCCCAGTTCTCCGGTTTTGTGGGCAACTTTGATGTCTTTTGGCAAGTATTTCGGGATGCGATCGTTTATTTCCTGAGCAAAGAGAAGGTTTTTCATCTCTTGGGAAAACTGTGAGTTGACAGCCGTATTGTTATAAATTTTTTCAAGGAGCAAGCCAACAGCCAGTGCTGTTGTGTTTGGCGAATTTTCTCCGACCAAATTGAAATTTTGAATACTGTTTTCTTTTAGGAAGTCATCTATGTTTTTCCACCCTAAACGCTCTGCCAAGAGCAGGGCAGAGTAATTGTCGGAAACCGTAATCATTTCAAATAGAGCCGTCTTGACGTCAAATGTTATGGTTTGGTTAGTGTCGTCGGGAGATGGTTCAAAATTTTCTTCATCTTCCCCTAAAATTCTTTTGTCCAGAGCGGATTTGTTGCCTGTCAGATTGTCGTTTTTTTTAAGGTTTCCTTTTGCAATTTCATTATAGGTTTTGTACATGACAGCCAGTTTATAAATGCTGGCCGAAGTAAAAGTTTTGTCCGCATTTATTTGATAAATAGCATCGGATTTTAAATCTTTTATATAAATTGCGTAAAGACCGTCAAACTGATTGGCAGACGAATCAATTAAAGACTGAAGTTGGGCGTTTACTTGGGGCTTTGGTGTTGTTTGAATACTTTCTTGAAGCTTAGGATTTGCATTGTTGATATTTGTGCCTTGATCTTTGTAGCGCGTGAGAAGAAGGCCTAAAAGAATTAACCCAAGAATAATGAGCGGGATTTTGAGATATTGACCCTTTTTACGCGACACTTTTAGCAAGGGATTTATCTATAGAGTCGATGAGTTCTTCGCCGTCAAATTCCAGTAAACGGGCATCTACAAGCAACCTCTGGGTTAGATCAGCTATCTCAGATGCGGGTAAGTTTCGAACCTGCTTGCCTTTTTTGTCTGGCGGCAAACATTTAAATTCAGTGATTGCCCTTAAAACTTCTGAAATTTCCTCTCGAGTTATCGGTGAATGTTCATCATCAAAATTAGATTTGGGTGGGGGGTTGGTCCAGGCAATGACACTTTCTTTTGGCATTTATAATTTAGCAACCTGCAGTAAATCGAGTTCGACCGGTGTTTCCCGGCCGAAGACGGATACCATAACTTTGAGCTTGCCTTTTCCTTCGTCTATTTCGGAAATTGTGCCCAAGAATTCGGTAAATGGACCGTCGGTAATTTTGACAGCTTCGCCTTGCGTGAATGTAGTTTTAAACTTTGGCGCTTCCATCGTCATGTAGCGCTTAATTGTATTTACTTCTTCTTCTGGTAAGGGAGTTGGTTTCGTTGATGTGCCGATAAAGCCTGTAATCCCCGGGGTAGTTCTAACAGCTAGCCAGCTGTTATCGTCCATAATCATGTTGACAAGTAAATAGCCGGGGAAGATTTTTTCTTTGACAGTTGATTTCTTACCCTCTTTAATTTCTATTTTCTCTTGAGTTGGGATAATAATATCGAGGATTTTGGTTTGGAGTTTTAGGGAATCTATTCTTTGTTTTAGGGTACTCGCGACTTTTTGTTCGTGTCCGGAATAGGCGTGGATAACATACCAATGAGCGTTTTTTGATGGATCGGAAGGGGTAGATTGCCGCGCAGGTTCTTGATTTTTATCCGAATCAGTTTGAAGCTCTTTTGCTTTATCGTCTGATGTTTCAGCGGTTGACGCTTCCTGCCCTGTTTTGTTAGGGGCTTCTGCTTTTTCTTGGGATTTTTCTGCATTATCAGGTTTCTCTTCGGTTGATTTTGCGGCCTTTTCTTCTTGAGGTTGAGAAACTTGAGAAGTATCAGCTTTGACTGCTTCAGTCTCTTGCTGAGTTCCCCCTTTTTTTATCTCGTCTTGAGTTTGATTTGTGTTGTTATCAGACATTTCTCAAAAATCTATCAACTAATTGGGTTAGTACTGCGTCGAGTCCAGCAATATATGCGCCAACGATTATAGCAACAATCAGTACTAAAACTGTCAACTTTACTGTTTCTTGGCGAGTGGGCCAGATAACTTTGTCAAATTCGGCTTTCGATTCTTTTAAATAGCTAAGCGGGTTAATTGCCATAAAAATAATTAACCTTTTTTGCCAAAAGGCTAGGCTGTATAGTATCATTTTTCTTGAATTTGGACAATATTTGGTAAAATTTGCACCTATGACAGTAGAGTTAGAACCCGGAAGATTAAGGGTAGGGGAAACTCGAGATAAACCTTGGGGCGGTGTTGTTGCCGATACTCCTTTTGCAAGAGCCTTATATGAGCTTAGCGTATCCCGTGGTTATGAAACGCAATCAGCTCTTTCAAGGGCATTAAATTTGAGAACCCGATATGCGGTTGGGGGATGGTATGTTGCACGACGTATGCCAAACCCCGAAAGTTTTAGTGTGCTTTTGAGGGTCTTGAAGCCAGAAGGTGATGAACTTGAAAAATTAGTTGTACCTTGGGCAGAACATGTATCAGGAAGAGGAGTTCGGGGGACAGAAACCAGATTAAGGAGTTCGATCAGACACAGAAAGCAGCCGGAAACAAAGGTAGGCGAAATTCTTGACCACTTCAGCAGAAAATCAGGTTTATTTATGCGTGAATGTTTTAAATTGCTAGATATTAATTATAAATCTATTGCAGTTTTCGAGAGGGATGCGAGTTTAGATTCTCTTGCGGCACTATTGGAAAGAGCCCCAATTAGAATGGAAATGTCCGCGGATGAAACAGAAGAGTTAGCACAGGCAGTGGCCGAAATTATTTCCAACAAAATTGAAGGCGGTCATAAATTCCAAAACAGTATGCGGGGTAAACAACTCAAAAATTTTCAAGCGTCTTTAGATTGTAAAACTTATAATGGTGAAGAAGCTGCCAGAAAAATCAGAGTATCCCGCGAAGTCGTGCGACTGCACAGAAAAAAGTTAGGATTGCCACTTTTGATGACTGATGAACAAGTCAGGATTTTAAGAAGAAGCATTAGGAAATCAAAAACGCGGACAATTGCATTTTAATTTTTCCCCTGAGATAATTAATTTTACTTAAAAAATGCAAAAAGTTAGAAAGGTCGTAATACCCGCGGCGGGTTTCGGCACAAGATTTCTGCCGGCTACGAAAGCGTTTCCAAAGGAAATGCTGCCGATTGTAGACAAACCGATTATTCAGTATGTGGTTGAGCAGGCGGTTGAAGCCGGAATTGAGCAAGTAGTGATTGTAACCGGCTGGCACAAAAGAGCGATTGAAGACCACTTCGATAGACATATTGAGCTTGAAGCAAGGCTGGAAAAAGATGGTAAGGAAGAACTGCGAGACGAAATCAAGCACATCTCGGATCTGGCAGATTTTGTTTATGTTCGGCAAAAAGAGCCACTTGGTAACGGCCACGCTATTTTGGTCGCAAAGGAAATTATCGGCAACGAGCCATTTTTAGTAATGTGGGGAGATGAATTTTTCCAGGCAAACCCTCCGGCAGTTAAGCAGTTAATTAGCGCATATGAGCAGTACAGGGAGCCGGTAATTGCCGCAATTAGGATTCCTAAAAATGAAATCAGCAAATACGGAATGGCAGATATAAAACCTCTTCGCGATAACATTTTCAAAATCAAAAATATTGTTGAAAAACCTAAGCCGGAAGATGCGCCGAGCGATTTGGCAACGCATGGGAATTATATATTCACGCCGGATATTTTTTCTATTTTAGAAAAATTAAAACCAACAAGAGGTGGAGAAATTTGGATAACGGATGCAATTGATGAGCTTATTAAAAAGAGAGACGTATATGCGGTGGAGCTTAAGGATGCCAAATATTACGACTGCGGGACCAAGCTTAGCTATCTTAAAGCAGTAGTGGATCTTGGTTTGAAACACCCCAAAATAAAGCAAGAATTTAGGAATTATCTGAAGAATTTAAAAATCTAATCTGGTTTTTTCTGTCTTATTAATATAGAATTTGTGCCGATGGCAAAGCATTTGGCAATTATAAATCCCGAGGCAGTTGAAGATATTTTTAGCGGTAAGAAGAAAATAGAGGGCAGATTTTCGCAGATTAAGATTGCACCTTTTGGCAAAGTTGCCAGCGGGGACATTGTGCTGATGAAATTACCCGGAGAAAAAATTGCCGGTCAGTTTATTGTGGATAGGGTAGTGAGTTTTGACCATCCAAACAAAGAAGAGATTGAGGAGATAAAGAAAAAGTATGGCGTAAAACTTGCTCTTCCTAAAACTTTCTGGTTGGAGCACGAAAAGATAAATTTTGTAACTTTGATGTTTATAAAAAGCGTTAACAAATTTATTATTGAACCGAAAATTAAGAAAAAAGATTTAAGGCCGTGGGTGGTGTTGTGATCGGTGAATGGATAATGGTGAATAGTAAATGGAGAGGTGCCCGCGATCCATTAACAATTTACTATTAACTATTTACAAATCTCTATCCCCTAATTCTTCTGCGGGGTTTGTCGATGCCGAGGGAATTTAGTTTGGCGGCTTCTTTTCTGCTGGAAACAAAGATTTCGTCTGATTGATTAAGTAAAAGTCTGGTAAAAAAATTAGGAATGGGAGGGTTTTCGAAATTTTGTATCCACAAGAATTTTTGCCCCAATAGTCTGGCTAGCAGAACTGCTGACATTTGGTTTGCTTTGGGTTTTTCCAAAAGCAAGAATTCCTTTTGGTTTTTTCTGGCTCTTTTAAATGTTTTTTTAAAATTACTGTTTGCTCTTATTATTAGCAAGTTATTTTTTGAGGTTAAAATGGAGTTTAAGAATTTTACATTAGTCACTTATTGTTAACTTGCAATCTATCAAAAGGTTCTAATTTTGACAAGAGGCAATTTAGGTACAACTGACAACTGACAACTGGACAGTTGACGGATGACTGCGTTTATGATTACAATTCATATTAGAAAGTAGAGAAAGACCGCGTATATTGCCCCGTAAATTTAATGAAATTTTCCCAAATTTAATGTAAGAAAGGAGAGTGATTTTAAATGGCTGCAAAATTATTTGTTGGCAATATTCCGTATACAATAAATTCAGATGGTCTGCGCGACATTTTTGTAAAGATTGGAGAAGTTGTTGATGCTAACGTTGTTACAGACCGCGAAACAGGAAGATCTCGCGGTTTTGGTTTTGTTGAGATGAAAACAAGCGAAGATGCAAAAAAAGCGATTGATACTTTAAACGGCAGCGAAGTTGACGGCCGAAAGATATTTGTTTCCGAAGCACGCGAAAAAGCTCCGCGAGATAACCAACCTCAATAATTTTTAATGTTTGATTACATAAAAAATCGGGACGGTAAGAAAATTTTTGCAGTGGTCGATCACCCAAAAAGAGACGGGTCATTCCCCGCAGTTTTGATAATCCACGGATTTAAGGGTTTTTCTTCACAACGCCATATACAGGGCATTTCGGATTCATTAGTCGATAAAGGATTCTTGACACTTAGGCCGGATTTAACAAAAGACCCCGGTAGATCTTATTTAGACTTTAGCGATATGACTTATGGTCAGGAGTTGAGGGATGCCGAAGATGTCCTCGATTATCTTTTAAAGCTGGATGAGGTTGATCAACAAAAAATCGCGGTAGCCGGCCACAGCTTAGCCGGGATGATTGCAGCGGAGTTGGCAGCAAAGAGAGAAGTAATAAAAGCCCTGGCGATTCTTTCAGGAGTTTATGATTTTAAGTGGATTGCTAATAAGATTTTTAAAAAACCATTTCAAAGAGCAATCAAGGATTTTAAGACAAAGGGTTTTACAACAGTTTGGAGTAAAGAATTAGAAACAAGGCTGCAGATAAAAAAGAGTTTTTATGAGGATGTTTTTGAAAGATCCTCTAATAATTTTACAGCTGATATTAAATGTCCGACGTTAATTATATCAAGCGAAAATGATGAATCTGTTAGTCAGTCTCACGCTGATAAATATCTAAGAACAATTGCATCAGTTGATAAACAAATGGAGATTATCAAGGGCAGTGACCATAATTACAG
>MFBV01000026.1:12395-18898 GCA_001776505.1 Candidatus Curtissbacteria bacterium RIFCSPLOWO2_02_FULL_40_11
TTTGGATAAAGTTAAAAAAGAAGTCGCCAATTGGTTTGTAAATAAATTGAATAAGGGGTCCCCTTAAATAGCATTTCTGTTAATCTAGAAACTCAAACCTTTTGAGGATATTGTAAAAAGTGCCCAAAAATTCCTGATCACTGCCAAAATAATTGTTTTGTTGGATTCGGATTATGTAATAAAGATTATTTTTCTTAATGAAAGCGGCTTTGGTTTCTAAAGAATCTGCAAAAATGGTAAATGTGCCTTCTAATGTTTTAATTTTTGCGGTTTCTTTTGGTTCAACAAAGATTTTCTGGACGGTTAGAGAAAGTTTTACGTTAGAAGAAAGTGCAGCTTCATAGAGATCCTCGGCTCCAGGATAATTTCGACTTTCCAATCTGTTCCAAAATCTGGGGTGGGTTATTTTGTATTTATATCTTTCATTTGTGAACGTAATCCATGTTTCTATAGCTCCCATATGGTGAGACAGTGAATATTTAGATGAAAATGGATCAAAGCGGTCTTGGATTCCGGCTTCTACTCCTGTCTGTGCTTCTTTAAATGTGTTACTGACAATTGATTTTACGAAAATAAGACCGGAAATCGCCAAAATTAAAAGCAAGATCAGAATTATAGAGCCTGGGTGTAAGCCGGATCTCACTGGGCTTTGATTAATTTGCCTTCGGGGTCAAGTTCGATAAAATGCTTGACGCGCCCCTCGCGAAAATCGGCGCATTGGTTTTGGGGTTTATCGTCAACTTCAAGTCTGGGGTTGTGGGCAATGTCCAGAACCCAATCTTCTGCTATTTGGCCAAGGCAGGGCCCGCTTGAAAAATCTTGGCCTTCCTGCTTCTTTTGGGAATACAAGTTGAGGGCGTTTTTTAAAATCTCATCGCTAGCCTCAAAGGCCGGGAGTGGTTGATTAGTGGAGGCGGTTTCAAAAATATCAGTCGGGGCAATTACTTGTTTTTGAAAGAAGAACAAGTATACAAGAAGAAGAAAAGTGATAAGGACGATAACGACTATTGCAATGGGTAGTTTTTTGTTCATCTAGACCTATTGTACAACTTTTGTAAAATTTAAAGTTTAGAAAGGAAGTTTAAAAGGTTTAAAAGGTCGGACCTTTTAAAGATTGTTAGAGTGGGCTAATCTTAGATTTGGATAAATCTGGCGGGTTTGCCAATTAGTTTTGCGCGCCCGTTTTTGATTAATACCAGGTCTTCGATTCTGACTCCACCCCAAGAGGGAAAGTAAAGACCAGGCTCGATAGAGAAAATCATACCTTCTGCAAGTTTCTCTTTGCTTTTTTTGGAAAGCGACGGTTTTTCGTGGACTTCAAGACCAATGCCGTGGCCTAAAGAATGCAGGAAATATTGGTGAATCTTGTGTTTTTTAAAGTGACGGTCGATGTAGCCAAAAGCCTCTTTGGCGGCAAGACCATCACAAATTTTGGCAATTGCCATATTCTGCGAGGTTTGGACGTGGTCGTAAATATTTCTTTGTTCGTCTCGCGCGCGGCCCAGAAAAATAGTTCTGGAAAGGTCGGCGCAGTAATTTTTATATTTGGCGCCAAAATCAAAGAGTAAAACATCACCCTTTTTAATTCTGCGCTTGCCTGTTACATAGTGGGGAAGGGCAGAGTTTGGTCCGGAAGCCACTATTGATTCAAAGGCTAAACCTTGGCCCCCAAAATTTTTAATTATTTTTTCCAGTTTTTCGGCAATTTCCGCTTCAGTTTGGCCAACTTTGATAGTTTTAATAACTTGATCAAAAGCTTTCTGAGAGATTACTTGAGCACGTTCTATATTTTTAATTTCTTCGTCTGATTTAATAATTCTTAAGTCCTCAATTAAATGTTTAACGGGAATTAGCTTTATGCCTTTTAGTAGCTTTGTAAAATGTTTAAATTCGGAATATTTAAGATCGTGTTCCTCAAATCCAACTTTAGGGGTCAGACCCCTAAGTGAGGTGATTGTTGATTTGATAAATTGATTGATTTGATTTCTTTCGTCCGCAATTTTTACGTCAAGGGATTTTGATTTAAGACGGGAAGCTTCATGTTTGTATAATCGGCCGGTAATAAGAATTACCTTTGACGGGTTTACTACTAGTATTGCTTCGCGTTCGGTAGCTGAAACTCCCCTGAAGCCGGTTAAATAATAGATATTTACGGGACTCGTGACAATGAAACCGTCAAGGCCTTTTTCTTTTAAAATTTTTTTAAATCTTTTGACTCTCTCGTTCATAAGAGTTGAGATTATAGTGGTAATCAAGCTTAGTTTCAAGATAAACTTAAATTATGGCAAGAGATACCGGGGCCGAAACACCCGACCCAAAAGGTTTTCTCGGCAGGCGAGTTACTAGAAGAGGGTTAGCGGAAATTGCCGCGAAAAGTATGGTAGTGGGTGCAACATTAGTGGGTGCCCATACGCTAGGTACAAAAGCGGATCAAAAATCCGAGCGAATAGGAGAAAAAGTCCGGGCAGTTTATAAGGGCAGTAATCGACCTGAGGTTGTGGCCGGTAAAGTTGCGGAGGCAGATGTTGCGAGGCCACAGACAGAATTTGATCTTGTTTACGGAGGTTTGTCAGGCGAAAGCAGACGCGGTGCGCTTGCAGAAATTTTTAGGGTGCAAGGACTAATGCTGCCAAACATAAATCCGCATCTTGGGAGAATCAAGCAAAAGGAAGAGTTAGTTAGAAAAAGTGCCCGGGAAGCGCAAGTTCCGGAGGATTTACTTTTAGGATTGGTAATTACAGAAAGCTTAGGTGATGCCAAAGCCGTTTCTTATGCAAAAGCAAAAGGACTTTCACAAATGATGGATCCAATGGCCCAAAAATATAACCTTAGAATCAGTCAAGGCGACGATGACGAAAGGTTTATACCGGAAAAAATATTAGCGGCAACAGCCAAAGAATTAAAAGAAGCTTTTGATACAAGATACGGCGACTGGGGGCTTGCTCTTTGGGAGTGGCATGCGGGGACTGGGCAAGTTTTTAGAGCACTGAGGGTTTATTTCAGTGAAAAATATGGAGAAGAGCTTGAAGATATTAATGTGGTTGTAGCTGATGAGACACCGGATGCTCAGCAAAAAGCAACAGCTGAGGCGATGAGAAGGATTGTTCATAACAAATCAAGAATAGAGGGTAGAGTAAATATGTATGATCTATTCCAAAATCAATCTATTGCAGGAATGTTTGAAGGAGAAGAATGGGATGTAACGCACGAATACGTTCCCAGAATTGTGGCATCCAGCCTTATTTATAAGGCAAATAAAAATTTAATTAGAGAAGATTTAGCTTAAAAGGTCAGGATTTTTTAGCCAAGATTGCCGGAGAAAATTTTCTCAAGGATATTTTTAATCAGCCCGGGTGGTTCATAAATCGTGTAATCCGTCGCAACAAGGGTTGCGGAGATAGTAATTAAACCTATTATTACCAAAAGCAGTATTAAAACGGTTAGCTTAATTGGGGTTAAGAGTTTTTTTGGTTTTTCCTGTAAATCTTCCATGGTGTTTGCCAGTGGCTGAGTTGGTAAATCCGTGTTGGCAACAGGTGGCATTACCGGGGGAGGATTGAATGTCTGGTCTGAAGGCATCGCACTAAACTGTGCAGAGCCTTTTCTTAGTTTTTTGTAAAACGGTTCTTTTGAATCTTCTTTCTCATTGACAGGAGGTAAGTCATCTTCAGCTGTCTTTGGAGTAATAGGGGAATCAGCCTCACTTTGAGGTTGATTACTTGTCGAAGTTGAACCAGTCGGCCTCTTTTCGTTTTCGTCCACTAACTTTAGGATAAGTTGCTTTAAGAATGGGTGTCAAGAAGGGGTATTTTAAGACTTGTTTTAAGACTTGATGCGTTTTATGTATAATTAGCTTTGATTGATTAAGGGCCATAGTGTCAACGGTTAGCACGGCGGTCTCCAAAACCGCAAGTGAGGGTTCGAATCCTTCTGGCCCTGCTAGAGCCTATATTCAAAGCGCTGGAGACTCGAGGCAGTAATTAAGTGATGAATCCGCAGGTGGTGTATCCTGGCAAAGGGCATCGGGATTGCCGGATCGATCAGGATCCTTTTCATTTTCAAGCCTCGCCCAAAGGGTAAATGATTCGTCGGAATTTTTTACGTAGCAGTAGATAAATTCACTACTGTTGCAATTGGTGGAAGACGCTCCAGAATTGCCGGGGTCTTGCGGCAAACTTTTGAAATAATTTGGTGAAAGGTCCGGTATCCAGTTTCCCGAGGCGTTAGACGGATAACTGTCGACGTTTTCGGGGTATGTGTCGAAGTCCTGAAAGTAGATGATAAGCGCGGATTTGATTTCAGCAAGATCGCTTTTTCTGCGTGAGTCCCGGCTTTTTTTCTGCACACTACCGTAGGAAGCAATGACTATTGATACTAAAATACCGATTATAGAAATTACCACCAGCAATTCTATAAGTGTAAATCCTTTGAATTTACGCTGAATAGTAAATGGTAAATGGTAAATGGAGAGTATTCTATTGACTATACTCGATTCACTATTTACTTTTTCGTCGGGCATTAATTCTAGCTTAAAATGTTGTGGCAGCTTGTGCAAGTTTGGTAAACTGGCACATTAAGTAAATTGGAGGAAATTTAAAATGGCAAAATCCCGAAGAGTATTATTTCAACTGGAGTGTCCGGAGTGTAAGAACCGAAATTACACGAGTTCCAAAAACCCGGACAACATTGCCTTAAAAACCAAATCGCAAAGCACGAAGCTTTCGTTTAAGAAATACTGCAAGCAGTGCAGGAAGGTGACCGAGCACAAAGAAGTTAAGATTGGTTGATTTTAAAACATTTAGATTTCATTAAAAATTTAAAACTAAAAATTAAAAATTTAAGCATCTAAACGCCTACTTCGTATACTGGTAACTGCCTTTTCTGATTTGCCAGCTTCCTCCGGGTCCTCCCGAAAATTGAGCAGAAGCTAAACCTTCGTCATAAGTTAACGTAGCGTTGGAATTTAATACCAGCTTGTTGGCAGCCATGGCGACGATTGTCCCGTTTGAGTTTATCTGCAATGTGCCGCTTAAAGCGTAAAGTACGCCTGCTTTGGCGTTCGAATTCAATTCAATCGCAGTGCTAGAAGTGCTTGTCGAGGCTAGAATTATGTAGCCTTTGGGTGTGGCAGAAGTTGAAAAGACTTCGGCATTGGAATTAAGCTGAATAGTGCCGTCGACAATAACAACAGTACCTGTTGTGCCAAAAGATTCGTCAAGATAAAGCCGGGTGTTGGAGTTCATGGCAAAGTTGCCGGTAACATGGACTGGGCCCTGAAGCGTTACCCAACTGTTGGAGTTTAAGGTCAGATTGCCCTCAATTTTTCTTGGCCCCAAGTTGTGGCTGCCGGAATTATATTCAAGGTTGCCGATATAGGGGTCGTTGTTAATGTTGGCGGCATCCTTCCAATACTGGGCGACAAAAGTTGGCAGGTCTTTGGTGGCTTGATTAGGATGAGGGGGAGGAACAGTGATGGTGGGGTCCGGTGAGGAAATGGTGCCGGCAGCCCAAGCTTCCCCGTTAATTCGGGAATTGGAAAAACCTGTAATGTTTCCGTTCGTATAGACGTTTCCGTTAACAACCGCGTTACTGTACATTTCAACTCCGCCGAGATCTGTCTGGGCAGCGTAGTTAAAAGCGATTGTCTGGTTATCGATCACTACCTGGGTTTTGACAGTAATTTGTTTGCGGGGGTTGATAGAGTTGGGGATGTAGCCGGTTGCCACAACGTTTTTGATATTGGCAGTTGCGTCGGTCACGGTTACAAAAAAAGTGCCGCTGGTGCCGACATTTACTTCACCGTCGCTGTCGTACCAGTCGCCGGCGTTTTCGTTTAACTGCCAGAGGGCATAATCAACGCCGGCTTCGGCCAGACTAATGGCTTGCCCCTGCAAAACTTTGTTGTTGCCAAAGCGCACAAAGTTGGCGACTCTTTCAAATTGGCTGGCCGAAAGTATGACAATAGCGGTAATGACGATTATGCCAAGAAGCAGGACAAAGCCGCCCTTTTGTTTGCGTTGCATTTGCAGTTCGTTTGGCATCTATTAGTTTGGGTCTAAATATTGATAGGTGCCCCGTTTTATGGTCCAGGAGGCTGGCGCGCTGCAGTCGCCCCCCGGACAGCCCTGGGCGGCCAGGCCCAAATCATATTTCAATATTGACGTATCAAAGATTAATATTTTCTTAGCATAAACAGAGGCTACGTTGGTATTATTAAATAGTAAAACAGTCCCGGCGTTCGCCTGGAAAACCGCGCCTGGCATTATTGGGGATGATCTAATTTCTATTGCCTTTTCAATGAAGGTGTCTGTATGATCGGTTGCCAGCCAAATAAAGCCCTGCCCGTTTTTTTGAAAAACGTTGCTGCTAAATTTTGCTGTTCCGTCTACCAGAAAGTATGTCAGGCCTGTGTTCGCGGCGGGCCTGAACTGGGCATTGCATGAGCTGATTTTATATAAATGACCGTGATCAGGGCTGTCTTTGTTAATATGAATTTTGTCCTT
>MFBV01000026.1:18911-21444 GCA_001776505.1 Candidatus Curtissbacteria bacterium RIFCSPLOWO2_02_FULL_40_11
CCGCAAAAGCGGAAGTTGCCTTTTAACCTTCTGTTGTCCAAACAAGTTCCCCAAGACGGGTCTGGTGCACACCCGTCATTATAGTCGGTGGCATTAATCGTACACTCACCTGCACCAGCGCACGTAATAAGCTCATTCATATTACTTGCTCTTATAATTGCGAAGGGGAAATCCGGCAGTTTCCATATATCGGATGGCCAGGGAGTGTAATTTGCGTACTGGCCCCCCGGGTATGGATTACCCGTGCAGGAAGGGGGGCCTGGGTTTTGGTAGAAATTGGCTGCCAGCAAAGTAATACTACCCTTTGCCCAGGCACTGCCGCATATTCTCCCCGTAGGATTTCCCATATAGTCAGCTTCACCGTGTTTAATACCGCCATTGGAAATAACATTGCCCCATATTTGGGAACTGGCTCTGGTTAACATAACAGCGTCCGCAGCCGTGCTATCGGCATACGTGGCATAGTCAAATACCGCGTTGCCCCCGGGCGATATTTGGGCTTGTATCTGGATAGCCCGTTTAACCCGAGGCGCGGATATGTTGGGGATATAGGCTGTTGATGTTATCACATTTGTGGTGCTGTCGAACTCTATTTCTACTTCGCCTCCGCCAATAGGGAGGGGGTCTGCTTCGCCGTACCATCCCGGGTCAGCGTTTAGAGCCCACATCGCATAATCGACGCCGGCTTCGGCCAGATTAATGGCTTGGTCAGCTATAGCCGACCTGGATTCGACTTGCAGAAAATGGGTTGTTTTAGCAAATATGGCGGCCGAAAGGATCATGACGACCGTGAGAAAGGAAAAAACCAAAATCATGATGATGCCGGGTTTGTTATTAAACGCTGAACGCTTCGGGGATTTGAAGATTTCAGAAGGGCTTTTTTTGAAGCGGCGATAGGTGATAGGCGATAGACGATAGACAGCTCGGAGCAGTGTGCGCATACTTCCATAATACTAGGGATAAGGGTCTATGGTCTAGGGTCTAGGGTTTAGGGTGTGTTTAATTTTTAATTTTCAATTTTCAATTTTAAATCAAATCTAAATTTTAAAGCATTAAATCATTAAAAATTCAATATAAATAATGCAAGCAAGGACATAATGTCGAAAAATTAAGAATTGAAAATTCAATTGATTGACCCAATTACTAAGATCTAAGGGTCTAGGGTTTTTTGAAGCTTTAACAAGGGCGGACTTTTAAAAGGTTGACACTCAAAAATATTATCAAGCAAATGGGATTGACAAAGGAAAAGTTTAAAAATCTCTAAGCCCCCCGCTCAATCCTAAACCCTGAACCTTCACAGGTTTCACAGCTGTCATTCTGAGCGGATTCGATAAACTCAGGGTAAACTCCGCGAAGAATCTCTTGCAAGTGCAAGACTGAATCAAGTTCAGAGATCCTTCGTTGTTTCATCGAGTCAGACTCGATTTCACTCCTCAGGATGACAGGAAGTGCAAAACTTGTGACCCTAAACCCTACCTCGTAAACTTATACGCGTGCGCACAACGGTTTGCCGGGCGCCGGCAGGTTTTTTAATCCGTGTTTTTTAATCCGGAACCATTCTGCTATAATTTAGTCGTGACAAAGACTAAATTTGATGCAGAAATTAAAATTATCACAGACCAGATCGTCAAAAAGTATAAACCGCAAAAAATTATTCTTTTTGGATCTGGATCTTCTGGCCGCGTGCGCCAAGAAAGTGATATAGATCTTCTGATAATTAAAGATACCAAAAAAAAATATTTGGACAGAGTGCGCGAGGTTGTCCAAATTACCGACAGTAAATTTCCAACAGATATTTTTGTTTTAACACCTAAAGAATTAGAGCTGGCTATTTTGGAAAATCTCTTTATGATTATTGATGAGATACTACCCAAAGGTAAAGTATTATATGAAAAGGCTTAAGTATGAAGCTGACGTTAAAAACTGGCTTGCTCGCGCGGATCAAGATTTAGAATGGACTAGAGCAACACTTCGCTATATCCTGATTTAGGGGTTTACGAGGATTTTAGCCTGAGAAAAGCTGAAGAAGCATTAAAAGCAGCCAGCCATATTTTGAATTTTGTTAAGTCAGCTATAAACTTCTCCAGCTTAAAAGCTGGAGTTTTATTAAAGTTTACATGAACTCTGCTGGAGAAGTGTGTATTCTCTTGCTTTCATCTTCGACATAAATGTCGAAGTTTTCAGCAGAGTGAATATAAATTTGAAGTAGAGCGGGTATTTACTTTCTAAACCCTGAACCCTAAACACTAATCCCTAAATTCACTTTGTGAACTTATACGTCCCGCGGACGATTTGCCAGCCGCTAGCACCAGACCCGGAACTGCTAAACTCTGCCAAATCGTCATCGTAAGTAATGGCTCCGCTTGTTCCTACCCTACCACCAATAAGGGCACCGGTTAGGTTCGTAGTTGAATAAACTCCAATGTAAGCATTGCCTCTTGACAAATATACAGCGTGGCCTTGTACATTTTCGGCTGGCATTAATTCAGAGCTGGTGCCTGTTTTAGTTGAGACCAGAAAAAGAAAACCTTTA
>MFBV01000027.1:0-4544 GCA_001776505.1 Candidatus Curtissbacteria bacterium RIFCSPLOWO2_02_FULL_40_11
AAGCTGATCGCTAATCTGGAGTGTTATATTTTTCGTTTCTTTAATTTGGCTAGCAAGTTCTGCAAGCATTAGTTTGGAGACTGCTAGAACCTGCTGTTGGGAGAGTGGTTTGTAGACAACAATCGCGTCGAATCTATTAATAAGTTCCGGATTGAATAAACCTTTGGACAGGGTAAATTCGATTAATTTGCTGCTTAAATCTTGTGTTGCGCCCTTTCCCACTTCTTCACGAATGAATTCGGCACCTGCGTTTGAAGTTGCAATAATTATGATATTTGTGAAGCTCGCCTTTTTGCCAAAGGCATCGGTTAAATTGCCTTCGTCTATGATTTGCAGGAAAAGGTTTTGGACATTGGGATCCGCTTTCTCAAATTCATCTACAAGTAAGAGTCCATAAGGATTCTGCAGGACCATAGAAGTTAACTGGCCCGGTGTTTTAGTTTCCATGTCGCCAATTAAGCGCTTGGTTGAGCCTTGTTCTCTAAATTCAGTCATATCGAGGCGGATCATTTTACTTTCCGCGCCGAAAAATGCATCGGCTAAAGCTTTGGCGGTTTCTGTTTTACCAACGCCGGTTGGGCCTAAGAATAAGAATGAGCCCATAGGGCGTTTGTCTTTGGCGAGTCCTGTGCGAGATCGGCGCATAGCTTTAGCAATAGAAATTATAGCTTCGTCTTGCCCAACAATTCTTTTATGCAAATACCCCTCCAAATCTTTTAATTTTTCCAACTCTTGAGTTGCTATTTTGCCAATTGGGATTTTTGTCCTTTCGGTAAGTACTTCGTCTACAATCGCGATATCCACCTGTTTCTTGTTGAGTTTTTGAGTTCTTGCAACTGAATCATCGAGCAAGAGGAGTGATTTTTCCGGTTGGCGCTTATCCTGCATTAACCTTTCGCTTTTGTCGACGATTTCCAGAATTGCTTGGTACTGGGTAGATATATGTTGTTTACCGTGAATTTCGAGTGCTGTGCCAATTAAAACCTGGATGGTTTCTTCGCTCTTTGGTTCGGCGACCTCGACTTTTTCAAACAATTTCATAAACGAAGGGTTTAATCTGATATTGTTATTAAAATCGTCGTAGTTAGTAATCCCAATGATAGGAAGAGAATTGTCAGTCAGAACAGAATTTAAAACGTCCGAGAAATCAACTCTGTCGTTAAGCGATGAGCTGATTTTATCGACATAGTCAATCACCAAAATAATATTGCCGGCACGTTTTGCTTCTTCTAAAAGTGCTTCGAAATTGCCTTTAATTTCTAAAAGATTTTTACTTGAAGAAAGGAGAGCAACCGTGTCCATTAACAATACTTTTTTATCATTTAAACTGGGTATTTGGCGTCTGGTAATTGCAGACGCCAAATCTACAATTCCGCTGTGTTTACCGACACCGACTTCTCCAAGCATCAGCACATTGTTGGCATGTGGGCGAGTAAGGATATTTTCAATTTTTTCAACAAGAGTCTTGTTGTAGTAAGGACTCGTAATTTTTTTATGCGTAAGTTCTGTGCAGAATTTGTCGAGAGTAATCGTGTATCCGTAGATAAGGCCGTAGCCTATTGGATCTTTTTTAGCAGGAGTCGGATCATTGTAAAGATGGTCCAGATACCGCACAAGAGTTGTAAATTGCTGACTGTTAATATTTTTTCCAGCGAGATAATCTGTTAAATTCGGCCAGTTTTGTGAAAGCGCTGCAAACATCTCATTCAAGTTGTGCCCAGCATTTACTTTGAATGTGGAAGGTGCAGGAATTTTCGATATCGATTTATCGAAACCCTCATCAAAAAATAATTTGAGCCCTTTATAAAATTCTGATCTTTCAAGTTTGGAAATAAATTTTTTGGGGTCTGCAATATCATAGTCAAAGAAAGTATAGCGGCGGAAAAGCAAATAATCCGTGAGTGATGCAATTGGGGGAAGGTAGAAAATAACTTGGATAATAAATACGAAAGCAAAGATAATTAGAAGAAAAATACCGAAAATTATGAGGAATAATCGAACGACCGCTCCGATTCCTCGGGAAACCAGATTAAAAGAAAGTCTGTCGAGCAGTGTAGCGTTTTTGCCTAGAATTAATCTTTTATATGGTGCAAAAAGATTTCTAAAAAGCCCCCAGATATTTAAGTATCTGGCTTCTTCGGCCAGTCTTTCTGGGCGTGATTTAATAAATTTCGGAAGTGCGTAAGTGAAATGGTAGACAAAGTAATTTTTGGGTTTCATTAGTTTAAGTTTAGCAAAAGTGATGGTCAATGAGCGATGTATTATATAATCAGGCGCAATGTTGAAAGATTATTATGAAGTTCGTGATTGGCCCGCCCGCAACGACTTGCAGTTTCTAGAAAACATTAGTTTCACAATTAAACTTAACATTAGGGTGGAATAAATATGTTTAAAGACTATTATGCATGTCGGGCGTGGTTGGAAAGCTTTATTCCGCAAACATATTCAAAGAAAAATTTAGGGCTTGAGAGGATTGAATATTTATTAAAGCTTCTGGGAAACCCCGAAAAAAAATTTAAATCGGTTCATGTCGGGGGGACAAGTGGCAAAGGGAGTACGGCATATTACATTGCGCGACTGCTGGAGCAAGCAAACAGAGACCAGAGACCAGAAACCAGAAAAATGAACTCTGGCAACTGGCAACCCGCTTCGCTCGCGAAGCGAGGCGAGCTGCAAACTGGAAACTTAAAAGTAGGTCTTCATCTTTCTCCACATCTTACCTACATCGGTGAGAGGATGCAGATATTCAGAAGTCAGAAGTTTAGAGGCGGACCAATTCCGGTCGATCGATTAATAAGTCTTATAAGTCAAATAAGGCCTATTGTTGAGTCAATGAAGGCTTCTAGAGTTGGCTTACCCAGTTATTTTGAAATATTGGTTGCTGCAAGTTTTAAATATTTTGCGCAGGAGAAAGTTGATTTTGCGGTTGTGGAAGTTGGGCTTGGTGGAAAGTATGATGCCACGAATATCTTGCGACCACAGATTACTCTGATAACTAATGTAGGGCTTGATCATACTGAGATATTAGGGAAGACAATTGAAAAAATTGCCGAAGAAAAGGCAGGGATAATAAAAGCTGCAACCACAGAGGGAACTGAATTTAAAACTGAAAACACTGAAAATAGGTCAGCAAACACTGTTGTCACCGGAGCAACAGGAAAAGCGCTCAAAGTTATCGAAAAAGTCGCCCGTCTCGCCTCGGCACCTCTTATATCTCTTGGCGGCGAGCCGAGGTGGACTAAAGCAAAAAATGCTCCATTGATCAAAGTTAATACCCAATTAGGGGTTAAACCCCTAAAATCTGATATAAATTTATATGAAAGGTTACCTAATGATATATTAAGATATATGGGTAAATCATTCGCATTTTCCAGTAAAATACTGGCTTTTTTGGCAGTTTCCAGCCTTGGAATTAAGGTTAAAAAGGAAGTAGTCATACAGGCTTTTGAAAAAGGCTTGGAAGCTAGATTAGAAGAAATTGAGCAGGGAGTTATTTTGGATGGTGCACACAACACCGACAAAATGCGATTCTTAATCGAATTTATCAAGAACCAGAAACCAGAAACCAGAAACCAGAAACTTACCCTTGTTGTTGCTTTTAAGAGGGGAAAAGATTGGAAGAAAATGCTGGATTTGCTGATTAAAAATCTGCCGGTTAAGAAAGTAATCGCGACGGAGTTTAATGCTCCGACGGATATGGGTTTTTTTGCGTCTGTTGACGCTTGTGAAATCGCAGCTTATGTTAGACGTCAAGGAGTCTCCTTGACAGGTGTATATAGTAATTCACAGGAGGCGGTTTTTGAGGCGATTAACTCGGTTGTCATTGCGAGCGAAGATAAGCAATCTAAAAAAGAGATTGCCGCGTCCTTCGACAAGCTCAGGACTCGCAATGACGGAAGGCTGGTTCTCGTCACAGGCTCGCTTTATTTAGTTGGCGAAGCTAGGACATTGTGGAAATTACCCGAATTTTAAATTGTTCCATTGATAAATTGCTAAATTGTCGTAGATAATTAGATAGTGAAGCAGATTGTCGACCTTCAAGTTTCGGGTAAAAGAGTGTTGCTTCGCGCCGATCTTGATATTCCCTTAGGTGAAGTTTCACTGGAGGAATCGTCGACGAGATTAACCAACTTAAAGCCATCAGCAGATTTACTATTTAATTCTAATGCCAAAATTATAATCATTGGTCACATTGATCGTCCGAAAGTAGTGGACCCCACACTTTCTACAAAGCAACTGATTGACCCCTTGCAAAAAATTTTAAAAAGAACGGTTGTTTTTAAGAGCGACTTCCCTTCTTCGCCCGAGGCTTTGGAAGGGCAAGTGATTAATCCCGATAATCCCGATACCGGATCGGGAGTGCTTGCCAGCCAGGTTACTTTGTTTGAGAACTTGAGATTTTGGCCGGGAGAGGTTGCAAACGATAGCGATTTTGCCTCAAAACTGGCAAACTTAGCCGATTTTTATGTAAACGACGCTTTTTCCGTCTGTCATAGAAATCACGCATCTATGGTTGCCCTGCCAAAATTATTGCCATCTGCAAT
>MFBV01000027.1:4569-8824 GCA_001776505.1 Candidatus Curtissbacteria bacterium RIFCSPLOWO2_02_FULL_40_11
CCGATTGAAATCAAAAAATTCGACAGAAGAACTGCAGATAATGTAATTGTCGCTGAGTTAACCGGTGAAAATAAGGATTTGGCAGAGGATTCAATACAGAAATTCTTGAAAGTTATCAAAAGTGCAAGGTTGGTAGTCTGGAACGGCCCGCAAGGTATGTTTGAGGAAGGATATGGCCACGGTACTTTGTCTGTTGCTCAAGCGATTATCGAAAGCGGCGCACATAGTATTGTCGGCGGAGGAGAAACCACGCAATTTTTGGAACAGAATAAATTACTGACGAAGTTTTCATTTGTTTCTGCCGGCGGCGGGGCGATGCTGGAATTTTTGGCAGGTAAAAAATTGCCGGCAATAGAAGCGCTACAATAACGAATTTCTAATGGCAAATTTCTAATTTCTAATTTCTAATAAAAACAAGAACAAAGGTATTGGAAGTTGTAAATTTGAAATTGGTAATTATTTGAAATTCATTTATTCCTGCCCATCGAGTCAAACTCGATAGGCAAGTTTGACTTGTCATGAAGTGGTATCAAAAGAGTGCCAAAGAGGCTTTAGAAGAATGGACTGTAAAACAGGAAAATGGTCTAGACTATGATGATGCGGCAAGAAGACTAAAGACTTATGGAGCTAACGAACTAGCACGTCACAAAGAAGAAACAATATTTGATATATTTATTAGCCAGTTTAAGAGTCCTCTCATTTACATTTTAATTTTTGCAGCACTTTTGGTTTTAGTCTTAGGTGAAAATGTAGACGCCATTGTAATTTTGACAGTAATTGTCGTTAACGCAATCGTTGGGACAATTCAGGAAGGAAAAGCAAAAAATTCTTTAGAGAGACTTAGAAATTTAACGAGACATAAGACTTTAGTTAGGCGTGACGGCGAGGAAGATTTAATTTCTTCTGAACATGTAGTTCCGGGTGATATTTTGATTTTAAAAGAAGGCGATAGAGTGACTGCAGATGCCAGGATTATAAGTGCTGAGTTTCTAAAAGTAGACGAGTCAATCTTAACCGGGGAAGCGTATGCAGTCGGGAAAAAATCGGAGGTAATTCGCGAAGAAAATCTGGTTTTGGGAGACCAGAAAAATATGGTTTTTTCCGGCACTAGTGTGGTTTCCGGGTACTGTGAAGCTGTGGTTGTTACTACCGGGTTTGACAGCGAACTTGGGAAAATCTCCAAAGAGGTTTTGGAATCTTCGGATTTACCGCTGCCGCTTGCAAATAAAATAAATAAACTTACCCACTTTATTGCTTTTGCAGTTTTCGGCGTTGCATTTATTACATTAATATTAGGTTTGCTTCGCGGAATCGAGTTTATCGAAATTGTAAGTGCTGTCATCGGTCTGGCTGTTTCTATTGTTCCGGAAGGGTTGCCGATTGCCGTAACGATTGTTTTGGCAGGCGGCATCTGGAGAATGGCCAAAGAAAAAGCGATAATCCGCCAGCTAGCAGGAGTTGAAGCACTCGGGAATGCCGACGCGCTACTAGTTGATAAGACCGGAACGATTACAACCGGCCAAATGGTTATTAAGCAAGTGAATTTGGATGGTAAATTAATTGAAGTTACCGGTGAGGGATACGAGCCTAAAGGAAAAATTAAGATAACTAACAGTAAACAAAAAGCAAAACTTGAGAAGCTGCTAGGTTTGTGTCTGCTTTCCTTAAAGGCAAATGTTGTTCACACCGAGCACACCGGCTGGAAACCCTCCGGAGACCCGACAGAAGCTGCAATTGCTACTCTTTGTTTGAAAGCGGGGTTAAACAGGGAGAAGCTGTCAAAAGAATATAAGACAGACTTTGCCCGGCCATTTGATTCAAAAAAGCGGTATATAGAAGCAGCCTTTGCGAAAGAGGGCGAAAAATGGCATGTGTTAGTTGGCGCCCCGGAATTTTTGAGTAAAAAGTTAAAGATCGATCACGACCTTGAAAAAGATTACCACAAGTTTGCCCAAAAAGGTTTAAGAGTTGTGGGTTTAGCGGTATTTGGCCCGAAGAAAAAATTATTCGGCCACGCACTTCTTACTATAGAAGAGGAAACTAGAAAGTCGGTCCCGTCAAGTGTAGAAGAAGCCAAACGGGCAGGTTTTAGGGTTGTAATGATGACCGGAGACTATGCGGAAACTGCCAAAGCCATTGCCAAAAAAGTTGGGATATATGAAGAAGGGGATACGGTTTTAACCGGTGAGGATGTTGAAAAGTTGGCGGAAGTTGAGCTTGAGGAAAGAATTGAAAAAGTATCTGTTTTCGCCCGCATTACCCCTGAACACAAATTAAAAATTGTTAATGCTTTTAAGAAAAAAGGCCATGTTTGTGCAATGACGGGTGACGGTGTTAATGATGCTCCAGCTCTTCAGGCAGCTAATTTAGGAATAGGGTTGGGAAGTGGAACTCAGGTTGCCAAAGACAGCAGTGATATTGTTTTGGTAGATGATAATTTTTCGACAATAGTTGATGCGATTCGGGAAGGCAGAGCGATATACATTAGCCTTAAAGAAAACATTTTGTATTTGTTTTCGACCGGATTTGGCGAAGTTTTGGTTATTTCGGGGGCGATTTTAATTGGTTTGCCGCTTCCTTTGGTTGCGGTTCAGATTATCTGGCTGAATTTTGTAACCGACGGTTTTTTGGTGGTAGGACTCGCGCAGGATTCTCCGACAAAGAGGCAGCTGAAATCCAAAGAAGACGTTAACAGCGATAATTTAATTGACAAGTTAATGATAAGAAGAATTATGTTGATGGGTGGGGTTATGCTGCTAATTACCTTGCCGGTGTTTAATTATTACAAAGCAAGTTATTCGCTTGAGTATGCTAGGACAATGGCGCTTTTGGTTCTTTCTGCGGTTCAGTGGTTTAACGCATTAAACGTACGTTCCAGGACAAGATCTGTTTTTACGATTCCCTTAAATAATAATTTTCTTAATGCGGCGTTTGTGATTGTATTGATACTTCAGTTCGTGGCAATTGAAACAACGTTTGGAAACAAGATTTTGCACACGGTAGATATAAATATCGGGCAATGGGTGATTGGGATTGCGCTTGCAACTTCGATTATTTGGGTTGAGGAGATTAGGAAGTATTTTGTTAGAAAAGCTGGCAAACTAGATACATCGACTGCTAAAGTGCCAGCTGGAAGGCTAGCCATTGATTCCGGAGGTTAAACAGCTGAATACAGAGTCGGTTGTTATAAGTTAGTTGTCAACCTTCGATGTAATTTAGGTTGACCTTGAGTTTATCGAAAGGTCAGTTGTAAACTAAAGATATGATTAAAGTTGCAGTATCAGCAGATCGCCCGTTCGACTTCGCTCAGGGCGCACCTCTGATATTGCTCCGCGAAATAAAGGAGATATTAGATGATTCGCGTCGCAATTAACGGTTTTGGCAGGATCGGTAGGCAAGCGTTTAAAGTATGGTTTGATAAGCACCGCGAGGAAATTGAAGTTGTTGCGGTAAACGATCTTACTGATGCAAATGTCCTTGCTCATCTTCTAAAGAATGATTCGGTTTACGGGGCATGGAGCCGGAAAGTGGAGGGGATAGTCGATCCCAGTCTCACCTCCGAGGTGAAGCCTGGTCGACAACAAGAGAACACCTCGGAGGTGTTGCCCAAAGATACGGAGGGGAAAGAGGTCGGGCAGATTAAAGTTGATGATTTTACAGTCAAAGTTTTTGCTACAAAAGACCCGTCCCTTTTGCCTTGGAAAGATTTGGGGATTGATGTGGTAATTGAATCTACCGGTCGCTTTACCCAAAAAGAAGATGCTGGCAAACACATAGCGGCGGGTGCTAAAAAAGTGGTCATTTCGGCGCCGGGCAAAGAGACACCGACGTTGCTTTTAGGTGTCAATGAAGAAAAATACGCAGGGGAGGATGTTATCAACAACGCTTCTTGCACTACAAACTGCATCGCACCGGTGGCCAAGGTCATAAATCAGCAATTTGGTATAAAAAAGGCAATGATGACTACCGTACATGGCTACACAGCAGATCAAAATCTTCAGGATGGGCCACATAAAGATTTAAGAAGAGCAAGAGCTGCCGCTATTAATATTGTGCCAACAACAACCGGGGCAGCTATTGCCACAACCGAAGCTATTCCGGAGTTGAAGGGTTTATTTGAAGGAACGGCATTAAGAGTGCCGGTTCCGGTTGTTTCAATTTCCGATTTTACATTCCTTTTAAGTAAAAAAGTTACGATTGATGAAGTTAACAAGGTGTTGGAAAACGCTACTGTTAAGGATTCTCCTTTACATGG
>MFBV01000028.1:0-30292 GCA_001776505.1 Candidatus Curtissbacteria bacterium RIFCSPLOWO2_02_FULL_40_11
ATATGTTACAAACTATTTACTCGAGAGAGGAGGACAACCGTTCTCTATCTAGGGTGCCAGTACATAAATTTGCAATGTTACTTGCTTTTGTGGTATTTTTTCGCCACACTGTTTATAGATGTCCAAAACATTATTATTTAACAACACCTACAAATCTGGTAGAGTTACCTTTTTAGTTATCCAAGAAGACAAAAAATATACTGGCGTTTGTTTAGAATTTGACTTATCTGTCCAAGCAGAAACCCCAGAAGAAGCTAGAAGACTCATTGAGGATTACACAAAAGTTTGGCACAGAAATGCTGTAAAGAATAAATTACCCGAAGAAGTTCTTAATAGACCAGCTCCAAAAAAATACTGGGAAATTTACAAAAAATTGCTTGAATTTGATTTAAGTAGGTTATTGCCAACAAAACAAAAACCAGTTGTAAGCAAAGCTGAGCCACAGCAAGTCGCAAGTTATCAATTTCCGTATCCGCTTTGGCTTTTGCACAATGAATTGGCGACAAGTTGAACGAAAATTAAGGAAGATAAACTACACAAAAGGCGAAAGATCGAAAGAAAGAATAATTTATAACTGCCCTTGCCCCGATAAATCGCATCCAGTAGGAGTCGGATTACATCCTAGCCAAGAGGCTTATCCGCACGATTATAAAAGAAAACTCGGCCCCCATTTAGATGATTTTTGAGAAAATTTAAAAGATGATCTCTATTTCTTATCAAAAGGCTCTTGCTTTGTAGCTTCTACAACTAACTTCTTAAACTCTCTTTTACTTCCTGTTAAGTTTTTCCTGTCAGGATTTCTTTTTTCGATAAGGTTTGCGGTTAGAATTACGAAGTCGCTTTTTTTCTTTGTTGGCATAATGTGATTTTACCATAGGTTTTTCTTTTTCTAAGTGTTGCCAAACGATAATAACAAAAGCACCCGTTAAGGTTAGAAATATTGCATATTTTAGCAATGCTTCATAAGAAATATTGCTTAAGGTATTGACGACAGTCAACATAACTGGTATAAAAGCTACCAGAGATAGTTTTTTCATAATTTCACTTTTAAGTCGTTCCCCCGAACGGCTTTTTTAATGATTTTTTATCCCATATTTATATTGTTTCAGGCATTTTTATTTATAGACAAATAGCAAAATTTGCACAAAAAAAGGTGGCGCAACGGCCACCGTAGTTCCGATATATTACTTCAATGTTAGGTTCAATTACAGTAAATGTCAAACTCATATTGGCCTCTTAAACGAAAAAACCCACGCATTGCGTGGGCTAAATTGCCTCATAAGTGCCGTAACGTCCGTTCCTAAAAAGGTGGTCTGTTACTCAAAATAATTATAGATAAAAGCTACTTTGAAAGCAAACTATTTCTTCTCGTGATGAATGATCTGGTTTATAAAAATCGCAACTACGACAAAAAAGATTAAAAATTGTCGCATATCCGCAGGGGCGAAATAGAAAATTCCTAACATTACAACTAAAAACGCAATATACTTTAAATCCATAGCGGAATTATATCACTTTACCTGCGTTGAGGGGATAGGTGCCTTGACAATCTCTTGACAAACTTAAAATCTGTAGATACAATGTAATTACTTATGATAACTACATTAGTTTCAATCGGAAACTCTAAAGGTATACGTATACCAAAAGTGTTGCTTAACGAAAGTGGTCTCAGTAAAGAAGTTGAGCTGAAAGTAAAAAAGGGTGAAATCCGCATAACTACTATCCCTAAAAAGACTAAATTAGTGGAATCAACTACACTTCTTTCGGAAAAGGCTTTAGCAGGTGACTGGAATAAACCGGAAGAAGATAAAGCATGGGCAAGTTTGCAGTAGGTGAAGTTGTTCTCGTTTCTTTCCCCTTTTCTAATTTGCAAGGACAAAAAAAAAGACCGGCTTTAGTTATAGCAAAAGCTGAGTTTGGTAATTTGATTTTATGCCAGATTACATCAAAACCTTACGCAAGCAAGCTTGCAAAAAAAATTGACCAAAACAGTTTCAAAAAAGGTAAATTGCCAGTAATAAGTTTTGCAAGGCCAGACAAGTTATTCACAGCTGATTTATCTATAATTAGCAAGTCTACGGGGGAGTTAAAGACAAACGCAACTGCTTCTATTTTAAGCAGCGTACGAGCCTTATTCACTATTTAAACGTTAAGGATTCCGTTTAAAGTTACTTGACCATTTTCTCAGCTCTTCAGAGTCTGAGACTTTTCAGAGTCGAAGACCTCAAAAATCGCTAAAAATGGACAAATTTAGAGATAACCATGTCTGGATTCGAACATTTGCCTTTAAAGTTGATAAACTGAAAAGAAATGCTTAAAAATATCTTAATTATACTGAGCATAATAGTTATTGCTTTCATCGCAGTTGTCGCCTTCATTCTTTAATAATCTCCGCCCACTAGATCGGGCAGGTGCAGTTGATATTTCTCAAAACAAAGTAGAAGCTCAGATAGCTAGCGCTGTCGGCAGAGGTGAAGTTAAAAGATTTTCGGATTTGCTTGAAGCTATTCAGTATCCAAACGTTACACAATATAATCTAGATCGTGATCGTGCCATTCCAGATCACGATTGGAGAAGTATTAGCTTTACTACTAAAGATAATTTTGATAGTGTGCTGGAATTTTACAAGTCAAAGTTTCCGTCAAATGAACCATATATTGAAACTAGAAGCACTTCTGCCGCTACTGGTGAGCCGATCGAGCCGTTCCGCTCGGCACAAATTAGCACAACTGATCAAAAATCAGGCTTATTCCTTCGGCTAGACATCCATGAGGACGTAACTCAAAATTCGACCCGCGTAAGTTTAACTAACTCCGATTGAAAACAAAAATTGCTGAGATTTCTGATAAACTAACTCCGGATATTTGATAATTTCTACCCAGTTTGCGGTTCGGAAATCATCAACACTTCGATAAATTACAATAGTGAACGTAGTCGAACTACTCAGCATAAATCCAATAGTGCCGACATTGACTGACGGTTCGAGAATTTTAATTGTCACTTTTGTCTATTGACAACTTGTACAAGAAGTTGTACAAGTGTACTAAGATGACAAACACTATTGCAATATCTGATGCCAGAGCAAACTTACCAGATTTAGTGACCAAAATTGATAAGAACTTGGATAGAACAATAATCACGGTCAATGGTAAACCCAAAGTCGTGATGCTTAGCGTCGATGAATTGGAATCGCTTGAAGAAACGGCAGAAGTATTAAGTAGCTTTCCTGGTATCAAAAAAGACATCGAGGAGAGCAGAAAGCAAATTAAAAAAGGCCAATTCACTACTCTGTCTGACCTTAAGTAATCTCCATGATTGTTGCCCTTTCGAAAAATGCACGAAAGGACTATGAACAAATTCCCAAACCCCAACAAGCAAAAGTTAGAAAAAAACTTGCCTTACTAGAACAAAGTCCTTACGCTGGTAAAAAACTGACTGGAGAACTTATGGGTATTCGATCAATCCGCGCTTGGCCTTATCGTATCTTTTATGAGGTGAATGAAACAGAAAACAGAGTTGAAGTTCATAAGATTAAACATAGACAAGGAGCATATAAGTGAGCTTGTTTCTCACTCCGAAAGCTTTGATAAGATTGATAAAAACGTGAAATAGGTATGGCTAAAAATAAAAATTGGTCGGCCAAAGTAACTCGCGAAAGTTTTGCGCTGGATTTGGAAGAAGGAGTTTTTACTTGGAAAAACCCTAAGCGCATTGCTAAATCACTGATGCAGTCTGCCTTAAATTCAACAAGACGTAAAGCGTCTCCTTTTCAGTCGGCTATAAGCATGTTAAATTTCTATATTAACCGCGCGGGTAAGAATTTGAAACCAGATCAGAAAAAAGTATTAGAAAAAGCAAAAGAAGAATTAAGGAAAATTGCCACTTGACCCTTCGATCCTTCAGTAAATTCAGGACAAGTTAACTCAGGGGCTGCGGTCGCAATTGGAAATTGCTCCCTTGACCCTTCAGTTAAATTCAGGGTCAACCCCGAACGAGTTAGGGGGTTGACATTCGGGTAATATTCGGGTATAAGTAAAATGCTTCTTTAAAACTGTACAAGATTTGGAAAAGAGTTACGAGAGGAGGTGAAGAGATGAAAAATCAGAGTTTAAAATCTTCAAAATTCAGGATTGGCAAGAGAACTTTTTTCTTCGACGTAAATGTCGCTTCCAATGATTCTAAATATTTAAGGGTTACGGAATCGCGTTTTGTGGAAGAAGGCAAAGACCACATAAGGAATTCTGTGGTCCTTTTCCCTGAAGATGTGCAATCTTTCCAAGAAAACTTGAAGGAGATGGTTGGCCACCTTAATTAATTTAACGAACGCACACCGGCTCCACCGACTATACTTAGGGCCTAGGTCCTGAGCAAGCGAAAGCGTATCGAAAGACCGGTGTGCAAATAAATTTGATTTATTGACCTGTATTAAGGTAGACTACGAACCTAATAATGAATCGTAAAATTTACTTAACAATTGGCGGTGTTGTTTTAGTAATTATTATCGCTGTTATTGCCTTTTTACTTTTTGGCAAACCCCAAAAAACTGAGGAGCAGAGTACCACTACTCAAGAATCTGGCGAAGAATCTTTTACAGGATCAATATTAAGTTTACTTGGAACCGGTAGAAATACTGAATGTACATTTTCCAGAAGCGATGAAAACGGCACGACAAATGGCCATGTATATCTTTCCGGTGACAAAATGTACGGTGAATTTATGACAAGTGCGGATGGCCAGGATTTCGATGCGTATGTAATTAATGACGGGGAATATTCTTATACATGGAGTTCGGCGTCGGAACAGGGAACTAAACTAAAAATTAGTGATGTTGAAGCCACGGAAAGTGCAGAAGATAGAAACGAGGCTAGCCAAACTCTAGAAGAAGACGTGGATTTAAAGTGTAAAGGTTGGTCGGTTGATAATTCAAAATTTGTCCCACCTGCTGATGTTGAGTTCGTTGATCTTACCTCTCAACTTGAGCAAACCCAGCAAAATATTCCACAACTTGAAAATCGTGAAGCAATTTGCGACCCACTAACAGGAGACGCTAAACAACAGTGTCTCGATTCTCTTAATCAGTAGTTTTCATTCACTTCTTAATGCTTCGATTGGTTCAAGCTTGGAAGCGCGGTAGGCTGGAAAAACTCCGAAGATTGTACCAACAAGAATTGAAAAACCAATAGCAAGAATTACCGAAGTTAGTGTTACTGTTGCGGGTATAAAAAAACTAATTGCGATACTCCCAAGAGTTGCCAAGATTAATCCAATGAGCCCGCCTGTTAAAGATAATATTACAGCTTCAATAAGAAACTGAAACATAATTGCGTTTGGTTTAGCACCTATGGCTTTTCTAAGACCAATTTCTCTTGTTCTTTCGGTTACCGAAACAAGCATTATATTGGATATACCAATACCGCCTACTAAAAGAGAAATGGCAGCAATACCGACAAATACACTCTGAACTATCCCTAGAATTGAAGCTGCGATATCCAAGCTTTCCTCACTTGTTAATACGGTAAAATCGTCTTGTGTTAATTTGTTAAGTAATGTTTTTTCAATATCATTTTCAACCCTAGGTATTAATTCAGTATTTCGTGCTTTAACTAGGATCCATGTAGGCCTATCGAACCCTAATTGGCGACTCGCTGTTACTACAGGGATTACTACTATATTATCTTGGTCTTGCCCGGCTAATGATCCAAGTTCTTCCAGCATACCTACTACCTTGTATTTCTTACCTCTTATATTTAAATTTTTCCCGATCGGATTAGTTCCTAAAAATACTTCTTCTTTGATGGTTTGCCCGATTACAACAACTTTTCTTCCGCTGTTATTTTCCGTCCGTGTAAAAAACCTGCCCTGCTCAACGTTATAATCACCGAAATCAATAAACTCGGCATCAACCCCCATAAAAATAACACCACTTCTGTTTTCGTTTCTATATTCAACCGATGTAATACTTTCTATACCAGAAATAACCTCAGAAATATTTTGTACCTGTCTTTTAATTAGATCGGCATCCGAAAATTTAAGTTTATTAGTCGCAAGCCCTGAACCGCCTGCAAATCCCCCGCCTTCTCCAATTCTTCCGGGGACAACATAAATAGTATTAGTCCCCAACTTTTCAAATTGTTGGATAATAGCTTTTTCTAGACCGGTCCCTAAAGAAATTAACAATATTACCGAAGCAACTCCAATAATTATCCCCAGCGAGGTTAAAATTGACCTAACTTTATTAACCTTTAAAGCTTCAATAGATGAATTTAAAACTTCCGTATAATCCATTCTTACTTTTTTATCTTGTCGGCTAAGATTTTGCCATCTTTAATAGTAATTATTCTTTTGGCAAAGTCGGCCACTTCTTTGTCATGAGTGATTAAAATAATGGTGTTTCCTTTCTTGTTTAGTCTTTGAAATATTTTCATGATTTCCAGCGATGATTTACTATCAATATTACCGGTAGGTTCGTCGGCAAATATTACCGAAGGATTGTTTATTAATGCTCTTGCGATTGCTACCCTTTGCTGCTCACCACCTGAAAGCTGACTGGATGTTGAATTTAAACGCTTCTCAAGCCCTAATTCTTTTAAAACCTTCATTGATCTTGAATCCCTTTCTTTTTTATTTACACCAGCATACAAGAGAGGCAATTCAACGTTCTTTAGGGCGCTTGTTCTTGGGAGCAAATTAAAAAACTGAAAAACAAAACCGATTTTTTTATTTCTTATGTCTGCCAGCTCGTTATCACTAAGCTGCGAAACTGGTCTTCCTTCAAGTTTATATTGGCCACGCGTAGGCTTATCCAGACAACCCAGTATATGCATTAACGTCGATTTACCCGAACCGGATGAGCCAATGATTGCTACAAACTCCCCTTTTTTAATTTCAAGCGAAATGTCATCGACAGCTTTGACTAAATTTGGTTCTTCACCATAGAGTTTGGAAATATTTTTTGCCGTAATTATTGCGGCCATAGTTAGGGTAGAAGTTTTTGAATTAAGCTTTCTTTACCAATTTCATCGAATCCCGAAATAACAACCTTTTCTCCTTCTTCAAGACCTGATTTAATTTCCGCATCAATGTCATTTTGAATTCCTACTTCAACCTCTTTTTGTGAATACGATCCATTTTCCCGTACCCAAACTATATTTTCTTCAAAAAGTGCTTCAATGGGAACTGTTAATACATTATTTTGTTCATTAGTTAGTATCTGGACATCACCATTCATTCCTAAGATATATTTATCTTTTTTTTCTAATTCAAACACAACTTCAAAAACTGTTGCTTCGGTCGCAGTTATTTTCCCTTCGAGGCCTATAGAGGTTACGGATGATAAAATTTCCACATCTTCAAATGCGTCTAGAAAAATTATTGCAGTTTGACCAAGATTTATTTTTCCTATATCAGATTCGTCTATTTCTGCTGTAAATTGAATAGTGTTAGTATCAGCAATTCTTGCTACAGTTTCTGTTGGTAAAATCTCATCCCCTACATTGATATTAAGTTCAACCAAAGTTCCTTCAATTAGAGCTGTTAAGATAGTATCTTTAAGGTTTCTTTCGGCAAGTTTGACCGCATCGAAAGCCTGGTTTTTGACTGCTTCCGCTGCTGTCCTGTTGATTTTATCTTGAAAACTTTCGATACGGTTATCTGGCAAGTCATCATAAACTTTTTCCAGTTTGGCATCGGCAGCAATTACGTCTTGCTGAGCTTGTCTGAGGGCAACTTCAAATTTCTCCTTATCAAGTGAGGCAATGGCCTGCCCTTTTTTAACAAAATCGCCTTCCTTAACATTAACCCAAACAACTTTGCCGCTGACGGGAAAATTAAGTGATGATTGACTGTCTGATTCAATTTTCCCGGTTGCAAAAACTTCAGATTTTACTGTCCCCTTCTGAGCATTGGCCGTTTGGATCAGGTCTTGATTTGCTCCACCGCGAAGACCCAAGTAGACAATTAGCAATACAGCAAAAATCAGGACAATTGTCTTTTTGTTTTTAAACCTTTTGGGAATTTTTTTAAAAATAATTTTAAGATATTTCATTTGTCAGTTTTTAGATTCCTTGAAAGCATGATCTATTCGAGATTCAACTTCGGATTTTGATAAAACCGCCAAACTTTCATAAATAGGTGGCGTGTTGTCGGCAAATACTGACAGGCGAAGCGTATTTTTAAAATCTCCGGCTTCTAGTTTATTATCATCTATAAATTTATCCAAATTTTCTGTAATTGATTTTTCATTCCAGTTTTTAATAACTGATACGGCTTTTTTAGCTACTTCTATTTTTTCTTTTGGTGGAGAAGACTGATCGCCTTTTTTAAAAAAAATTGATGCGTATTTGTCAAAATCTGCTAATGTGGTCATTCGATCTTTGACTAGATTAATAATTTTTGAGAATTTTTGATCGTTAAGATTTTTTGCGTACTTCGAAAAAGTTTTTATTTGAGTAGCGAATTTTTTAACATCTATTTTTTGTAAATATTTTTTATTAAACCAATTCAGTTTCTCAACATTAAATATTGGACTGTTTTTGTTTATACGCTCTAGTGAAAATTCTTTAACAAGATCGCCGAGGGTGAACATTTCTCTATCTCCTATCGGTGACCAGCCAAGAAGCGCCAAAAAGTTTGTGAGCGCTTCCGGAAGATATCCTTCACTGATATATTGCTGAACAGACTTGGCGCCCTCTCTTTTTGAGAGTTTTTTCCCGTCTGCTCCCAAGATCGAAGGCAAATGACAAAAATACGGCGGTTGCCATTTAAAAGATTGATAAATAAGTAAATGTTTTGGGGTTGATGAAATCCATTCATCACCGCGAATGACGTGGGATATTTGCATTTCGTGATCATCAACTACGGAAGCAAAATGGTATGTCGGAAAGCCGTCTGATTTGATTATTACAAAGTCTTCGATTACTTTGGTCGGAAATTTAACATTTTTGTGAACAACATCATCCCAGCTTATTTCTCGACTGATCTTTGGAATTTTGAAGAACCATGCCCCACTATCCTTGTACACCACTCCCTTTTTCTTAAGAATTTCTAAATGTTTTTTATAAATACCTAGCCTTTCGGATTGTAGGTAGCTTTTATCCCATTTGATATTAAGTAAGTTCAGGCTTTCTTCAATATCTTTGATATGTTCTTCCGTAGATCTCTTTTGGTCTGTATCTTCGATTCTCAGTATAAATTCTCCCCCATTATTCCTTGCGAAAAGAAAGTTAAAAAGTGCCGTTCTGATATTACCAACATGGGGAATCCCTGTAGGTGAGGGCGCATATCTGATTCTAACTTTTTGCATGGTAAAATTGTATCACTGGTAAAGAATAGTGACCACACTAACTACTACAATTTCAATCTACAAGAAACTCATCTATTGGACGATTGGTGCAATAGTCGTTTCGATTATTATTTTAATACTTTTTAGACTAGGTGGAGTGATTAAGAATCAACTAATTCCAACGCCGCCAAGTCCTGCAACCATAGCTTTTAGGGTTCTTCCAAAATTAGATTTTTCTGAAGGTTATGAACCTCTGGTGGGAACACGATTTCTAATAGAAACAATAAGTGGAGATTTACCTTCTTTTGGAGAAAAAGCTAAAGTTTTTGAAATAAAAAATCCAATTTCCAAGTTTGGAGATTTAGAAAAGGTTATAAATAACGCTAAAAGAGCAGGATTTAGCAATCCACCAATTAAAATAACCAATGAAATTGCAATTTTTGAGGATCCAAAAGATAATTCACGAATTTTGACTGTTGGCACAATTAGTGGATCAATCGCTCTAAAAAGTAGCTACTTGACAAACCCGGTAATAATTACACCGAATTCGCAATCTCAAAGAAAAGCACAGGAGAAAGTATCCGGATTTTTCGGTCAATTGAAAGTACCTTTGCAATTTTTCCCAGAAGAATCAATCACGTTTGAGGAATATAAAATTGAAAATGGAATACTAGAGAAATCAGTTTCACAATCCACTACTAATCTTGTTAAAGTAATTTTTAACAATTTAGATCTTGATGAAATTCCTATTATTAACCCTGACGGTGAAAATCCGCTAGTGTGGGGTTTGGCGAATGACAGTATAGTAGTTTCGGCTCAATTCGTAAGTAATGATATTCAAAGACATAGGTTTTCAACATATCCGCTAAGAGGTGTGGACTTGGCCCTAGAAGATTTGAGAAGGGGGAACGGTGCTCTAAATAAAAAACCCAATTCTAATACTTTCCCGATTAGAAAAGTTCAGCTGGCTTATCTAGAAACAAAAGGTGAGCAAGAATATCTACAACCTGTTTATGTTTTTGAAAGTGACAACGGGCTTATTGCCTATACATCGGCTGTAAAAGACACATTTATTAGTAAGGATTAATCCACTCGTAACTATCGAAAGCCCACTCAATCAAGTTTTGAGTTTCCGTGAAACGGTCTTTTGAACCTAAAACTACAACTACGACCGAATTGCCGTTTCTGGTAGTTCTAGTAACTAGATTTTCCAGTGACCCTTGAGTCTGGCCGGTTTTAATACCCTCTAAACCGTCAACCACCTCAAGCAGTTCGTTTATATTTTCTAAAAAATAAGTTTTTGTTCCCGTAATATCAGTGACAACCGTACTTTTTGTAGCAACTATTCTAGAAATTAAGGGGCTTGACATAGTGACGTTAGCAAGTTTTGCAAGGTCGTGCGCAGTTGAGTATTGATAATCATTGTCGAAACCCGTTGGATTAACAAAATACGTGTCGTTCATATTTAAATCCTCTGCTTTTTCATTCATAGAAGAAATAAACTGCTCTTGCGTCTGTGCACAAGAACTAGCTAGGGCTGAGGCCGCATCGTTTCCGGAATTAATAAGCATCCCATAAAGTAAATTTTCAACAGTTACCTGGTCACCGGCTGCTAATCCCATTTGTGTTCCTTCTTGTTCTATTTCTGGAACTGTAATCACCGATTCGGGAGAACATTTCTCTAGTGTTATTAGAGCAGTCATTATTTTTGTTGTCGAAGCCGGCAAATGTTTGAGATCGGCGTTTTTTTCAAAAAGAATTGAGCCCGTTTTAGCATCTATGACAACTGCTGCCCTAGCACTTAAGTTTTGCGGGTCTTTAGCGTTAAATTTGGCTATAGGGTTTGGGTTTGTTTTAAGAGGATCGTTGGCTTCGATTTTATTTGTGGAATTATTAAATATTGGGATATCAAATGTGAGTTTCGAAAGAAAAAAAACAGCGACAAAAATTACAATAATTATAACTGCAGTCAGATAACGAGGGATCACAGTTTTTTAAGTTTCAACTCCTTGAGAGTCGCGTTGTCAATTTCGGCAGGGGCGTCCATAACCGAGGTTTGCCCACCACCGGAAATTGGAAAGGCCATTACTTCGCGAATGTTTATTTCTCCTGCGAAAATTGCACAAAGTCTGTCTAAACCGAGCGCGATACCACCGTGAGGTGGAGCCCCGTATTTATAAGCTTTAAGCAAATGTCCGAAATCCTCATCTATTTTTTTGTCAGATAAACCCATTACTTTAAAAACTTCTTTTTGGATATTGGGGTCTATGATGCGAATGCTTCCACTTCCAAGTTCTTCTCCGTTGAGAACTAAATCGAATTGATAAGATTCGATTTTATCTAAATCTTTTCGCTTTTTGAGATTTTCTAAATCTTTTTCTTTCGGTGCGGTAAATGGATTATGGGAAAAGGTTAGACGATTTTCTTCCTTATTAAACTCAAGAAGAGGAAAATCTGTAACCCATCCGAATGCAAGGCTGTTATCTTTTTTATCAGATCTTATATCAAACCTATCGCTTTTAAATTTTTTAATAGCTTCTTTATAAGTAAATTTCGGAAAAGGTATCTTGTATACTTTTCTTTTTAATTTTTTACAGAGATAAATCATCATTCTCTCTACCAAATCTAAAATTTCTTCTTGCGTTATGTAAGCCATCTCGATATCAACTTGCGAGTGTTCAAATTGCCTGTCCGCTCGCATGTCTTCATCGCGAAAGGCTCGAGCGATTTGGTAATACTTTTCAAAATTTGAAAGCATTAATAATTGCTTGTATTGTTGTGGCGCTTGAGCAAGAGCATAACTTTTGCCGGGATGCAAGCGAGACGGAACCAGAAAATCGCGGGCTCCCTCTGGTGTCGTTTTGGAAAGATAAGGTGTTTCGATTTCGACAAATTCTTCATTATTCAAGAATTCACGTATTAGAGAAACGATCTCGTGCCTGAGTCGAAGATTTTTTTGCAACCTGGGACGTCTTAGGTCTAAATAGCGATATTTGAGACGAAGATCTTCATCAATATCGAGCCCTTCTCCTTCGACAGGAATAGGCGGTGTTGCGCTTTTGGAAATAATTCTTAGATTTCTGATTTCTATTTCTATTTCACCTGTTTCAATATTTTTATTGACTAAGTTTGCAGGCCGTTTTTTAACAATTCCTTCTATTTCGACAACATCTTGAGGAGTAACATTTACATCTTCCCTGGTTACTGTCTGAACTAAGCCTGATTCGTCTACAACATCGATAAATGTTACTTTGCCGTGGTCACGAATAGTTTGGGCTCGACCAAGAATTTTGATGATTTTGTGAATTTTTTTAACTGTTTCGGCGATTTTTGTTCTTTGCATAATTTTTCTCTTTCCAATTCTAAATTAAAAAGGCTTGACAAGCAAAGCTCAAGTTAATTAAAATTTTCATAATGGCTAAGAATATTAATTTATTACTTCTCCTTTCGCTCAGCCTTTTAGCAAGGCGGGGGGAGGTATTGGCTTAAAATTTTAGAGCCGCATAAGGAACAAGCCTCCCTTGCTGGGAGGTTTTTTGTTGGAGAAATGGAGGTGATATTAAATGTCAGTTGAACAAGATGGGGCTGGAGCTGTCAAAACTGCTGATAGTCACTTTTGTAATTCCGGAGAAAAACCGGTAAATGCCGGTATTCAAAAGCAAGTAGGGGCAGGTGGCCCAAGAGATATGAGTCAAGCAGAACGTGTCATCCGAAATAAAAGGCCACTAAAACTAATCGATTGGGGCTAGTATGTCTGTAAAAATAGAGGGTAATATTACGACAATTATTGAAAAAGAGGCTGAAGGCGGTGAACCGGTTATTTTGATCTGGTCAATAAATAATACTCCTGTCAAAGCCATCTATATTGATAAAGCTTTGGGGAAAATTTACTCCAAAGGCGATGTTTTATATAAACGACAAAAATCGAATTGATATTTGCCTGTGTGAAAAATTATGTTAATATTTATTTTGCACCTTTGTTAGAGAAAGAGGGTGTTTTTTATGGTAGAAAGCATAGATCCAAAATCGGCTGACTTAGATACAGAGCAACAAATCGCTGATATGGAAAATGAAGGTGGGCCCAGCCCTGATGTAAATATCGCGGCTAGTGATCTTTCTGCGCGAGAAATAGGTTTCCCGAATAAAGATTCTGAAAATGACTGGACTCGAATAGTCGAAGATAACCCGTACCAACCTGATTAGGAATCAACAGATCGAAGATCTTTAATTTTCATTTGAACTTTACCTGCCCCGTTATAATTATCTTCGTCTATAGTATAAACAACGTCGACTGAGTTTCCAGGCCTGAGATTATACCTTTTTTCACCCATATTAAATCCAATGGCATTGTGGTTGGAAATTTGAAGTTTAAGGTGTTTGCTCTGTGCCCCCACTCCCCTTACATCTTCTACAATCATATTACGAGTTAAAAAAATTGGGGAAGGATTACCAACCCCATAGGGTTCAAAAGTTTTTATAAGTTTTAGAGTTTCAGCATTGATGTCCCGGGAGTCTAGTTCGCATTCAATTTTTAATGTCGGGGTAAGCATCTCTGCCGATAATGTTTTTTGAGCATAAATATTTATATTTTTAGCGAAGGCCTTGATATATTTAGTTTTTATTGTAAAGCCGGCGGCCATAGGATGACCACCCGCATCTGTCAAAAATTCACTCGATGCACGGATGGCTTCTACTATGTTAAATCCTTGAATTGACCTTGCTGAACCTTTAGATAATTCTGGACCTCGAGAGATAGCAACCATTGGGCGGTAATGGCTTTCAACAAGCTTAGAAGCAACCAGTCCAATTACTCCCTGATGCCAGGATTCATGATCAAGGACCCCGACAAGTTGATCTTTGTTAAACATATTTAAAGCTTGGTCAACTGCATTTGTTGTTAATGTTTGTCTTTTGGAATTGGTCACAGACAATAGGCTAGCAAGCTCGTCGGCTTTCTTTTGATTCTTTGCACAAATAAGTCTTAGTGAATCCATACCATGTTCAAGTCTACCCATAGCATTAATTCGCGGCGCTATTGCGTGGCCGATATCATGTGAGTTTAGAGGGCCGGAAACCGCAGAAGACCTAATCAAACTTTTTAGCCCGGGTCTTTTGGTCTTATTTAATTTTTCTAAACCTAACTTTACGATTGCGCGATTTGCTCCAATTAGTGGAACAAGATCCGCAACTGTAGCAATTGCTGCCAGCTCTAATTTTTCTACAAGTACTTTTTTATAAGAAGGTTTTATTTTTTTTACTATTTCCCAACAAAATCTCCACGCAACTCCTCCTCCGCATAGTTGTGTTGTGTGAACCATGGCGACTGGCTTGGGTGGGGATTTTGGTTTTAAGTGATGGTCGGTAACAATTATGTCTACTGCCAATTTTTTAGCAAACTCAATTTCATCTAAAGCCGTGACTCCGTGATCGACTGTAACAATGAGTTTAGTTCCCTTTGAGGCGAGTTTTCTAATTGCTAATTTTGAAAGACCATAACCTTCTTTGATCCTATGTGGAACGTACGGCATTACGTCCGCCCCCAGATCAAAAAGGGTTTCCCAAACTATGGCGGACGCACATATTCCATCCGCGTCGTAATCTGAATAAACGATAATTTTCTCTTTGTTTTTTAAAGCCTTTTCAACTCTACTAACCGCTTTTTTAAGATCAGTTGGTTTTAGATCTAAGATATGCTTGAGTGAAGAATTTAAGAATTCGTCTAGTTTATTCTTTGTTGTAAGCCCTCTATTATTTGCGAGGATCGAAAGTAGCCAGTTTTTGCTTTTCTTGGAATAATTTTTTGCAGCTACTTTCCAGATTCTGTCAATCACAACGGTATTGTACCTTAGAAATATATTACTTTTTGAAGTAATATACTATAGTTATGAATAAAAATGTGTTGGAAACATTAAAAATGTTTGAAAATGGTGGGTATGAAGTAGCAGTTGTAGGTGGAGCGGTTCGTGATATTTTAGCAAGAAAGCAAGTTGGCGACTGGGATTTAACCACTAATGCGACTCCTGAGAAGATTTTAAAGCTTTTTCCAACTGCATTTTACAATAATCGCTTTGGAACTGTGGGGATCAAAGTCGGAGGTAAAGTTGTTGAAGCTACAACTTATAGGAAAGAGCAAAAATACTCTGATAGCCGACATCCGGACAAAGTAGTATGGGGTAATTCTTTAGAAGAAGATTTGGCAAGGCGCGATTTTACTATCAATGCGATTGCCCTGAAGTTTGTAAATGGTAAATCGAAAATAGTAAATGGGGAAACACCTTCTTCTCTATTAACTATTGACCATTCACAATTTGCTTTAATTGATCCGTACGGGGGCCAAAAAGATTTAGGCGCGAAACTTATTAGAACAGTAGGAGGCGCTGATGAGAGATTTTCTGAAGATGCCCTTAGACTCTTAAGGGCAATAAGATTTGCGGCAGGTTTAGGTTTTGAACTTGAAGAGGAAACAAAAGCATCAATTAAGAAAAATGCGAATCTAATTTCTAAAATTTCTGGTGAAAGAATTCGAGATGAGCTGTTTAAAATTATCAAAGATGAAAATAATGCAGAAGGAATACTCCTCGCGAAAGAAACCGGATTGCTTGCGGAAATATTGCCGGAGTTGAGTATCTGTTTTGAAGTAGAACAAAAAAGCCCCAAGCGACATCATATATTTGATGTTGGAACGCACTGTGTGATGAGCATGAAGTATTGTCCCTCGAAAGATACGCTTGTTCTATTTTCTACTCTGCTTCATGACATCGGTAAAGCTAAAGTTGCAGACGTAACTCACGAGGGTGTGAGGACTTTTTACAACCACGAAGTAGTCGGTGCAAGACTAGCTAATCAGATTTCTAAAAGGCTTCACTTTTCCAATAGTGACCACGACAAACTTTTTAAGCTTGTCCGTTGGCATCAATTTAGTGTTAATGAAAATCAGACTGACAAGGCAATAAGGCGATTTATACGCAACGTTGGCCTAGAAAATGTTGAAGATATGATGGATTTGAGAATCGGCGACAGACTTGGTGGAGGTTTGCAACAACCAGAAAGCTGGCGTTTGAAACTTTTTAGAAAAAGACTAAAGGATGTTCTCACAAAACCATTTACTGTTGCGGATTTGAAAGTTGATGGAAATGATGTAATGGAAATTTTAAATATTAAGCCCGGGCTAGAAGTTGGGGAAATTCTGCAAAAATTATTTAAAGAAGTTGAGGAAGATTCGAAGAAAAATGAACGGCAATATTTATTGGGCAGGATAAAAGAATTTAAGGCTTAATCATCTCTTCATAGTCTGGGTAGTATTTGGATATTTCCATGAGATTAAAGCTAGTTAATATGTTTCGGGCGTTTTCTCTGCTCAGCAAAAAATTGACCGATTTTTTAACCATTTCTTCCGGATTAATAGACCTGTTAGTCAAGCGAACATAATCGGTCTCGTCTAATTCTATTGTCAAGTTATATTCCTCTTGGCTGTTTTTGTCTAAGTCTTTAATGTTAATATTAACTTTAAACTGCCATCCTGAAAGTGTCTTTTCTTTTGAAATTATTGTTACCCTTTTTTCTGTCATTTTTCTTTTTTAAAATTCAACGCTAGTGAATTTATGCCCTTCGACACATTCGACAAGTCATTCGACTCTGAGGGACAAGTCCTCAGGACATTCGGCGGTGAGCGCTCAGTCGAACCGCTCAGACTCGAAGAGCTCAGTGCAAGCTTCGCTCAGGATACAAATTCTTTGGCTTGAAATTTAGGGCCAAAGAATTAATACAATATCTCTTACCCGTCTGGGTTGGGCCGTCGTCGAAAAGATGTCCAAGGTGCGACCCACAACTTGCGCAAGTGACTTCCGTACGGACCATACCAAGACTGGTATCCTCTTGAAGTTTAACATTCCCTTTAGCAATAACATCATCAAAACTCGGCCAACCGGTGCGGCTGTCGAACTTTGTTATAGAAGAAAAAAGAGGCGAATCACAAACCACACAAATATACGTTCCTTTTTCTTTGTGATGAGTATACTTACCGCTATTTGGGAGCTCGGTATCTTTGAGAAAACAAATGTTGTATTGTTCGGGGGTCAGCTTCTTCTTTAGAGCCTGAATTGAAGTATTCGTAGACTTTTGCATAGGATCTCCATTTTCTTCCGACTGGCTACTTTATGGAATTTCAGATTGGGCAATATGGCCCTGCCATCAACTATTTCTTCGTCTTACTTGAATCAATATAGTTTATGTTTTAAGCTTTTTCTACCATTTACAAAATTAATTATATTATCACTTATTTGAAGATTTTATTCCAAATGACCAGAAGCGGGGCGGCAATGAAGATTGATGAGTAAGTACCAGATATTATTCCGATTAAAAGGGCAAGAATGAAAATTTTAATGGTTGCGCCTCCGAAAAGTAAAAGTGCAGTTAATACAAATATGGCTGTAATAGATGTATTGAGAGATCTGGCCATCGTTTCCAATAGCGAATTGTTAATGACGGATTCAAAGGCAAGATCCTTATGTTTCTTTAAGTTTTCGCGGATTCTGTCAAAAACTACAATCGTATCGTGAACCGAAAAACCAATTACTGTTAAAAGCGCTGTAATAAATAATGTGTCAACCTCTATATTGAAAAACCTACCCAAAATAGCAAAGATTCCAACAACGATTAAGATATCATGAACTAGGGCAAATATTGTACAAAAGCCAAAAGCAATTGATGAGGTAGGTTGCGGAACCATCCTAAAAGACCAAGTTACATATAGCACTATGGCAATAGTTGCTAAACCAACGGCAAGCAGAGCTTTATATGTTAATTCTTTGGAAATGGCCGGTCCGACTGTTTCGAGCCTTAAATCTTCAATCTTCCCAAATTTCTTAGTTACTTTTTCTCTAATCTGGTTAATTTTATTTTCATCGGTAACTCTCATTCGCACCAAAATTGATTTATCTAAAGTCAAAGACGCAGACGAAACTTCTGCGCCTTCTTGATTTAAAAACTTTTGAAAATCCTGGCTATTTAGCCCATTATCTGCTTCTGAAATTTTGACTTCCCAAAGAGTACCGCCCGAGAAATCGATTCCTAACTTCACGCCAAATACACCGAAAGCAATAATCCCTGGAATTATTAATGCTAGGGAAAGGGCGAAAAACCAGTTTTTGTATTTAATTATGTTCATCTGTATAACTAAAATTTAAAAATGAAAAGTTACAAGTTGTGGGAGCTAATTGTGTTAGCTTTGTATTTATAAAAAGAAGTGGACTATTTTGATTTTTGAATTGCCCATTCTGTGTGGTTTTACTATGAAGGATGAATAATTTTGGTTTTTGTATTTTGACTTTTAAATTAACTTTCATATCTTGCCCACCCAAAACACCCTTAAGAAATTGCGGGTTACCATTATTGCCGAAAACATAGAAATAAGAATTCCAATTGCCAAAGTTAGGGCAAATCCGCGCACAGAACCGGTGCCGAAATTAAAAAGAATTGCAGTTGTAATCAGTGATGAAACATTAGAATCACGAATAGAAGTCCAAGCACGATCAAAACCAATAAAGAAAGCGTCGTGTTTAGGAAGCTTGACGCGTAGCTCTTCTTTTATTCTTTCAAAAATTAAAATATTGGCATCAACTGCCATCCCAATAGATAGTATGAAACCAGCAATACCCGCAAGCGTCAGGGTCACTGGAATAATTTTTAAGACCGCAAAAACTATTAAGGAATAGATAAGTAGGGCAACGACTGCAAAGATACCCAGAATTCGATAGTACGCAATCATAAAAATGGCAACTGAGACAAGCCCAATCGCCGTCGCTATGATACTTTTGTCGATTGAGTCTTGCCCGATAGTTGGACCGACTCTGGTTTGTCTCTCAATTGTTAAAGGGATTGGTAGAGCACCTGCGTTAAGTTGAATAGCTAGATTTTTAGCCTCATCGGCTGTAAATCCTCCAGTTATTTGGGCACTACCGTCGGAAATAATCGATTGAATAATCGGTGGGGGCCAAGAAATCGGTTCATCATCTAAAAACATAGCCATTGGCAACTGTAAATTATCTGTCGTTATTTGTTCGAGTTTTTGTGCTCCTTCTTCGCTAAATTCAAGATTGACAACATAACCTGGATTTTGAATGCTCTGTGTTGCTCGAGCTGGAGCAGCTTGTGCTCTTTTTAAATCTTTACCAGTAAGAGAGATGCTTTCAAAACTTTCGGGCAGAGCCGATATAGTGGCTTCTGGCAGGGCGTCTTTTTTTAATGTACGAAACTCTAAGTGAGCCGTTTTTTTAACTAGCGAGACTGCGCTGTCGACATCCGTAATTCCCGGAATTTCGATAATAAGACGCTGTCCGCTCCCGCTTTTTGCAGTTTGAACCGTACTTTCGGCAACTCCTAAAGAATTGATTCGATTTTCGATCACGTTTTTAGCAGACTCTATGGCTTCCTCCTGGTCTTGAGTTTCTATTCCGGTCATATCCGCAGACATTGTTAGCTGAACTCCTCCAGCTAAATCCAAACCAAGTTTTGGTTCTAAGTCTCTTTGAAAATTCTGTAAGTATATAGTAGGGTGATTTATTTCTCTGCCAAATATTTTGACTTTGGGAATGTCGATATAAATTGCTGCAATAGTTAAAGCAATAATAAACAGCAGAATAAATCTGGGGTTTTTGGGCATGAGTAGATTATTACGTTCTGACGAGTTCTTCTTCGTCTCCGATTAGCATTACTCTGGGTTTCGATAAAATGTTCAATACAAATGGGTCACGACGGGATTTCCTGAATTTGAACTCTTCATCTGTCATTGGAGTGAAGTTTATTTCTCTATTCCTTCGTGCTTCTTCTTCTTTGATAATACTAGAAAGTTCTGGTAAAACAATCGTGCCAACGACAAATAAATCTATTTCATTTTGATTGTAAGGTCTGCCTTTAACAAAAGACCCCGAAAGCATTGCAAAACTAATTTTACCTAGTTTTGCTCGATTCTTAATGATAGAACCTCCCGCACCAACACTTTTATTAACCATAGAAAGAAACTCCGCGAGATAGACGAAATCCCGTTTAACTGAGTAATAACGGCGATTAGCACGCCATTCACTTTGTAAAAAGCCAGTTTTTTCGAGTCGTGCCAATTCTCGCCTGACTGCGTTAATTTCTTCTTCAACACGTCTGACAATTTCTCTGACGTGATAACTTTGTCCTGGAAGTCCTAAGAAAAGTTCAAGTATTTTTACGCGAACTTTAGAAATAAGAATATCAATTAACATATCACCCTTTCAGTTTTTACCCAATTTAAGTCGGGTCCCCTTTTATTTAATTTTTGGGGGCAGTACTTGTTGCAAGATTTTAATAGGTAACTTTGTTTCCCACTGGAATTGTGTGGATCCAGACATGACCACGGTTCAGTTCAATTTCTTCGCCACTTTCATCTAGAAATATGGTTCTGTCGGTTCTCGAATCTTTGGTCCATTTACCTTCTATTACTCCTCCATCTAAAAATATGAGGGCTCGTCCGGTGCCGATTGTACCGTAAAGTAGATGACCATCTGGATGTCCATCATTAGCATTTCTTTCTGTTTGAAATTGAACGATCACGTTTTTGGCAGTTAATTGTTCTTCAGGCTCTGGAACAGGATCAATTTGAGCTACATCTCCATGAAACCTTTTGTATACGTTCGCATTTTTGTCATATTGCCAGGTGACAGTATAGTCTGGGGATTGCGACCAATAAGGAACAATTATTGGTGTTTTGTCTCCCCTATCTTCAAGTAAAGCATCATCTTTAAACTTCCACTCAATAAAATTTTCATCCCAGCGATTTCCTTCCTCATCTTCGGCTCCAAAACCTCTTTCTTCTGCTGCTTCCCACAATTTAGTTGTGGTCGAGTGAACATTATGTGGTGCCAGCTTATCTGTGCCGCGCCAATATGTAGGGAACCCTAGTCCGAATTGATCCATATCTTTGATGTTGTAATCTCTAATTTGCCCAAGCGCATCAGCTGGCCCTGGAGTATTCGCACCTCCAACATGAACGTATGCTGCATCATATTCTGAAACCCAATCTAAAAAGTAGGTACGGGCACTTCTAATCGGGGCAATGTCTCCGATATCCTGGCAATAGTAAATTACCAAGAATCTAGTAATACCGCCTTCTGCGACTGCTTCATAGACAACGTCTGCTCTAGAGAGTCCTGATGTTGGTCTGGCGTCTAGATGATTTTCGACCATGACACCAAGAGGTCTTCTACTTTCCCACTTTTCTTTTCTGCTCTTTGTGTAATAAGCGCCATTAATTGGGCACTCTTTATCTTTTACACCCTCTTCGTTTCCTGACGTGAAATCTGTTAACTTCCCAAAGGGGGTGGAAATATTTATCGGGTGTGAAAGTAGAGTATTAAATACCATAAATGATGTTCCTGCAGATACTAAGTATAAGGCTATAATACCTACTCCGATCTGTATTTTTTTGTTTTTTAAAAAATTAGGTAGGTTCAATTAATATATTTGGTCAGGTACTAGCTTATACCTGCCGGGCAGCTTTATCTACCGCCTCTTTTTCCTCCTTTGACAATTTATGGTGAGGAGCCCCGGCTCCTACGACCTCTTTAGCGTAGATTCTCGTACCGCTCCTGGAATGAAGTGACGAAAGAACAATGCCATTGTTTTTACTGTCCAATAGTGCAATTGTAAAACTTTGGTCACCACCTGACTCTTCAAAAGGATTAAATCTTATAAGAGCATGTTTACTAAAATGACCTAAAGCTAAATCTTTGTGACTTACTAGACCTTTTTTAATCTCGGTAATTTCTTGTGCTTGCAAGTCAACTCTTGAAACTATCCTTTCTAATATCTTACCAAGATCTTTAATGTTTTCGCTTTTTCCAAGTCTTCTGTAGTGTGATATCGCTTTAAAAAGGAAATAACTTAAGATTAAAACCCAAATTGTAAGCCCTATAAGTGCAAAAATAATATATTGATTAATCTTAAGTTCATCCATCCATATATTGGACAAATTTATTACTCCCTTCTTTTACCACCCAATATCCACTTTGTCAACGGTTGACAAAGTGGATATTATGATAATATTAAGCACAGAAATAATGCCATTTAAATCAAAAAAGAAGAAAATTAGAGCTAAAGAGAGAAGAATTACACTTTCCGAGGAAGGTCTGGCTTTGTATAAATCAGGCAACACTATTTATGAAGGGAAAGAAGAAAATCAAAAACCCACGACCGTCAAAAAAACTTTTGAGTCTTCCAAGAATTACACTTTCGTTAGTGGTGAGATTTTAAGAATTTTAGCTCTAGCTTCGCTTATTATAGGACTCCAATTTTTTTTACGCCTAAGCAATATAACTTTTTAAAAAACAGGCGAAATAATCTTAGGTTCAATTGTGCTTGACTCAAACCTACAAGCTATGCTATCGTTGAACCTAGTTGAACCTAATTAGCCTCAAAGCTTAGCGTTCAAAAAGTCAAAACTTCGTGTCTAAAGGAGGTGATTAATAAAAATGACAGAAATGTATTGCGTAAAATGTCGCGCAAAGAGAGAAGACCCAAATGCTCAGAAAGTCACTATGAAAAACGGTAAGCCAGCTTCGAAGGGCAAATGCCCAAATTGTGGCACAACCATGTTTAAAATTGGTGGCTAAGCCCTACAAATCGAAAAAAACCCCGCGGTTAAGTAAATTTAATTTGGGGTTTTTTTCAACACTTAAGGAGAAAGAATAATCAAAGCGGTTCTTTGAAGGGTATAAAGCGTTCTAAGGGATAATTCACCATATTTATAAAGATTTTCATAAAATTCTTCGCTGCTCTCTATTATTTTTTCTTTATCAAATTCCCAAACAATTTTAGTCACTTGATTAGAATTTTCGTCTTTTGTGAAAAGCTCAATTTTGCTGTAGCCAATCTTTTCATTCGAGCCTAGATTCGTATGCTCTAGGTCTTGGCTAGATGCGAGTGCCTGGGCGTCGGAAACAACAGCCGGCATTACTTTTACAAAAAGACTAGCGTCTTGCCCTTGAGGCATTTCAAGGGTAGCAAGTATTTTATTTTTATTTCTATCAAAGGCGGTATCGTGGATAAATGTGACAGTGGTTACTTCCTTCTCGTTGGTTATCATCTCCCAGGTGTAGACAGTTTTCTCAAAACTTCTCAGCGAAGGCGGTATGTCCGGAATTCTAACTATATTTTGAAAATTTTCTTTTAGTTTAGAATTTATATTGTCGGTATTTTGCTTAACTACCTTGAAGCTATTGATGATTGCATAAATGCTAAGGATAATGAGTAATATTAAAATTACCCCAAGCCCAATTAAAATTTTTCCCTTCACGCCAATATTTTAGCACTAAACATATTCTTATTTTATTTTAAGACTATAGTATTTTTTAATATACTTTTCAAGGCCTGGCCTTGATAGTCAAAAGTGGTTTTTAGAGCATTTTTTGGATTTTTTGTTTAGGGATATAGTAATCCGGAACTTTAATCGATAAAACTTTAAAATGGGTTGTTGATCTACGATTTTATTTTAACTTGAATATTTTTCCCCAAATTCGCATGCCAACTTTTTGAGTAACGCTTACCAATAGATCACACTCCTCAAAAATTAAATTCAAGAGTGTTTAATTTTAAAAGAATTAAATCAAATACTTTCTCCCCCTCACACACCTCTATCAGTGCAGCTATATCTTCATTGGATAATTTAGATTGATCGTTGCTTTCGGGATACATTATAGAGTTAGGATTTGCGACGTGACCGATACCAATTGCGTGACCCATTTCGTGAGCTAATATTCTATTTAAATCTTTTCGACTTTCATTAATATAAATTTCAATTCGATTTTCACTACCGATAAATAAACCGCCTTCCGGCTTTTCTGTTAACGTCTCATTAAACGAAGACACCGCTTTATTTACCTGACCGACTTCCACATTGAAACTAGCAACTGATCTATTAAGTTCCCTAGCTAAATTATTTAATCTTTCTGCTTCTTGTTTTAAAATTTTTTGCTCGGCAACTATTTTATTGTACTGCTCTGGTGGCGCTCCACCTTTTTCATTCCACTCTTGAATTGTCTTATTTAAATTATTTAACTTATTTTCAAATTCAGCAGCTTGCTGATCAAAATCCTGGTTTTGCAAATCAAGCGCTGATTCTCTATCTTCTAAAGAACTTTCTAAAGCTCCTATCTCTGAAAGAAAAGATTGACGTTCGTCAAATACCATATTTATTGTAATTTCCCCTGTTTGATCGTATCGGAGGAGTTGAGTCGGGTATGCATTATTCCAATTACTTGCTGCTTCTTCACTTGCTTTGAGTAATTCTTCCTTTGTTATCCCAAAACGTGGATCGACTGTTCCTATTCTGTAAGTTTTAGCCGTTTCACACACAGAAATAATTTTATTTAATTGAATAAACGAAAAGATACTTAATACACCGATACTAATAATGAGAATTAACGACGTAATGAATCGCATCACGGGTGATTAAATGTAGTAATTTTTTGTCGTGAAGATACAGTAAATAATCTTTTACACCAAGCGCAAATTTATTGCCGGCCATCTCCATCATTTGCAAAATAGTCAAATCCGCCTGCTCTACCGCAATTTTATCCAGTAGGGCAATTTGTTTAAAATTTGCGTATTTATCCATTTAAGTAAATCCAATTAGTGTTTCTATAAACTTTCGAGTGCCGTAACAATGCCAATTATAAACAAAATGAAAGCGAGTCTTAATATCCATTTTTCGAATTTACCAATTTGGCGATTTTTGGATTCCCAAAATCTGAAAGGTGTTGCTAATGCATTCGGGTTCTTTTAATGAAACTCTTTTCATCAACAAACCAGGTAACAAGATCCAAGGCTGCAATAAAGAGTGTGAGCCCAAAATAGATGACTATAGTTTGGATATTCTGTGAATCTAAGTTTTCAGCTGAAGCTAGTGTATAAAGCAAAAATAAGGAAGCTGGCCAGATAATCAACACACCAAGAAACGATAAGAGATCAGATAACATTCGCCAAATTTTTCGTCTGTAAAAAAAAGTTCCTAGTCCATTTATTAAAGCAACAATCATCGCGAAAACAAGAATTGCCTGATAAACATGCAGAGATGCCGGCCAGCCGGAACCGAAAAACGGATCAAGATCCACTATGAGCTTGGGCAAACGGAGAAAATCCCAAAAATTTGTCGTTTTAATATGTAAAATTACTACAATTGTAATACCTGCTAAAAAAATAATTAAATGAAGAAATTGCAGAATTTTTAATTTCATTTTCATTATTTATATTAGTCTATCAGTCTTTAGGTAGTATTAAAATATCGATTGAGGCTTTTGTGATATTCATCTTATAATTAAGCTAGTGGGTTACATCAAAAATTATGAGGCACTGGCAACGAGTACCGAGCGAAAAATCGTCTTAGATCTTATCGAAGCTGCCGTGGCTTCGATACAACCGGAACTCATTTTGCGCAAAAATTTTTCACTACAAAATAAAACATTAACGATTCAAGATAAAGTACTAAATATAGATGAGTATGAACGCATTTTTTTAATCGGCTTTGGCAAAGGTTCAGCCAAAATTGCTTCGATAATTGAAAAGGTCCTTGGCGATTTACTTACCAAAGGTTATGTAATTGACGTAACGAGCGAAAATTTTTCAAAAATAGACTTTACGCTTGGCACTCATCCACTTCCCTCGCAAGCAAATATCGATTTTACCAAAAACGTTGTTGATAAGCTCTCAAATCTATCAGAAAAAGATTTAGTACTAATTGTGACTTGCGGCGGGGGTTCTGTAATGTTTGAAAAACCCTACAGCCTGACTTTGGATCGAATGATTGAAGTTAATAGGGCTCTGCTTCACTCAGGGGCAGACATTCATGAAATGAACGCTGTCAGGAAACACCTGGACATAGTCAAAGGGGGCGATTTTGCCAAGATTGTCTATCCCGCAACAGTGTTTAACATGATTTTTTCCGATGTGCCAGGCAATGATCTTTCAGTCATTGCCTCGGGACCAACAGTTAAGGATAAAACTACGGTTGAGGACACGCTTAATGTTTTAAAAAAATACCACATCGAGGAAAAATTGAAACTCTTGCCGACCGATTTTATCGAATTCCCAAAAGATGAAAAATATTTTGAAAAAGTCCAAAATATTTTGATGCTCAGTAATTTAACAGCCCTTGAAGCTATGAAACAAAAAGCTATCGACTTGCATAACACTGCCAAGATTTTTTCTGATGAATTCCAGGCAGATGCGGGCGAAGCCGGCAAAAAGCTGATTGGCGAGGCTCCCCCACACTCAGTTCTTTTGACAGGCGGTGAAACGTCGCTTAAGGTAACGGGAAGCGGTAAAGGCGGCAGGAATCAGCATTTAGTTTTGGCGGCATTACCATACATTTCCAGTGGAACGGTTATCGCCTCTTTTGATTCTGATGGTTGGGATAATACTCCAGCCTGTGGAGCGATTGCTGACTTTCAAACTGCCGAGAAGGCCAAGAGTCGTAATCTGGATTTCAAAAAGTATCTTGGCGACAACGACAGTTTTGCTTTTTTTAAGGCTGTCGGCGATGCTATACTGACAGATAGACTACCGACAAACGTCTCAGACATTATGATCGTATTCAAAAAATAATGAGTGAACTTCACGAAGAAAAACTTCGGGAACTTGAAGAGAAAGCTATCGAAATTAGACAGCTAATAATTAAGACTTTACTTGAAGCGGGTTCTGGGCATAGCGCAGGACCTTTGGGAATGACTGATATTTTCTGCGCCTTTTACTTCCATATATTAAACCACGATCCTAAAAAACCCGACTGGCCCGAACGTGACCGATTGGTTCTTTCTAATGGTCACATTTGCCCGGTCCAATATGTGACTATGGCGCTTGCCGGTTACTTTCCAATTGAAGAGTTGAAAACTTTGAGGAAAATAGATTCGCGTTTGCAGGGGCATCCACACAGAACAGCTCTGCCAGGCTTAGAGACAACAAGCGGCCCATTGGGTGAGGGCATTTCGCAAGCGATCGGTATGGCTCTTGCTGCTAAATTGGATAAAAAGGATTATAGAATATACGTTCTAACTTCCGATGGAGAACACCAGGAAGGCAATACCTGGGAAGCTGCAATGTTTGCCGGCAAAAATAAAATTGATAATTTAGTCCAGGTAATGGATAGAAATAATATCCAGATTGATGGTTTTACCGAAAATGTAATGCCCCTTGAGCCACTTCGCGAAAAATATCTGGCTTTTAACTGGGAAGTAATTGATATTGATGGCAACAATATTCGTGAATTTGTGGAGGCTGTTGGAAAAGCGCAGGCAATTCACGAGAAGCCGACAATTATAATTGCACACACAACACCAGGTAAAGGGGTAAGTTTTATGGAAAACGACTATAAATGGCACGGGTCACCTCCGAATGAAGAGGAAGCTAAAACGGCCCTACATGAGCTTAGAACACTTCAAGGAAAAATCGTCAGTGAACACGAGTGATGCTTAATCCTGCCTTAAAATTAAACCAGAAGATTTTCGATAAAAATGTTGAAGTTGTACCAACTCGCAAGGGTTACGGTGATGCTTTGGAAAAACTCGGCGAGGTGAATCCAAATATTGTTGTTTTGTGCGCTGATTTGACTGATTCGACCCAATGCGCAAAGTTTGCCGAAAAATTTCCTGAAAGGTTCATTGAATGCGGGGTTGCAGAACAAAACATGGCAGCAATTGCAGCTGGTCTTGGTGTGAGCGGGAAGATTCCTTTTATTTCATCTTATGCAACATTTTCTCCGGGCAAAAACTGGGAAACAATTAGAACTACGATTGTTTACAACCAATCAAACGTAAAAATCGCCGGTCATCACAGCGGCATTGTAACTGGGCCAGACGGAGCAACTCATCAAGCAACTGAGGATATTGCAAGTGTTAGAGCTTGGCCCTTGATTAAAATTGTTATTCCTTGTGACAGCAATGAAGCATTTCGAGCAACTGAAGCATCTGTAGATATCGAAGGCCCTATCTATTTAAGATTCACTAGAGATAAAACTCCGGTAATTACAACAGATAAAACTCCTTTCGATATAAATCACGCTCAAATATATTGGCTGGGCAAAAATCCTCAAGCTACCATATTTGGGACAGGCCATCTACTCTACTACGCGCTAGTTGCTGCTAGTGAACTTGAAAGGGAAAAAATCGACGTTGATGTAGTTAATGTAGCTACAATAAAACCCATTGATGAGGTGACCATTGTCAGTTCTGCTGAAAAAAGTGGCGCTGTGGTAACTGTCGAGGATCATCAGATAACCGGAGGTCTTGGAAGTGCAATTGCCGAAGTATTAAGCCGAAATAAACCACTGCCGATGGAATACATTGGCTTGCAGGATACATTTGCAGAATCAGGCAAACCGGCAGAGTTAATTAAAAAATATAAAATGGATGATGAAGCAATTATCGAAGCCGTTAAAAAAGTGATTAAAAGGAAATGAGCGATTTAGTCAGTGACTTAAAAAAAATAGTTAAAGGTGATGTGGAAAATGATGACGAAACACTTAGAACATTTAGTCACGATGCAAGCATTTTTGATGTTAAACCCAAAGTCGTAGTTTTCCCCAAAAACGTAAGTGACGTTGAAGCATTGGTAAAATACGTTGCGGAAAATAAGAAAAAAGATTCTTCGCTTTCTTTAACGGGAAGATCGGCCGGAACTGACATGGGCGGCGGGCCATTGAATGAATCAATTATTGTAAATTTCCAAAAATATTTTACCCATATTAAATCCATAAAGGATAAAGTAGGGACCGTGGAACCGGGTGTATTTTATCGGGATTTTGAAGTTGAAACTCTAAAACAAAACCTTATTTTTCCATCTTACCCCGCTTCACGCGGTATATGTGCCATGGGTGGGATACTCAATAATAATTCCGGAGGAGAAAAATCCCTGCAATATGGGACAACGGAAAAATATATCAGGAGAGTTAAGGTCGTATTGAGCGATGGAAAAACTTACGAATTTAAATCTCTAAATGAAGCTGGATTAAATATGAAAATGAAAAAAAATGATTTTGAAGGAGAAATATACAAAAAAATGTACAAACTAATAACAACTAATTATGAAGATATAACGCGCGCAAAACCAGATGTCACTAAAAATTCCGCAGGGTATTTTCTCTGGAATATTTTAGATCGCGAAAAAAAGACATTTGATCTTACGCAGCTTTGGACAGGAGCCCAGGGAACGCTGGGCTTGCTTCTGGAAGGAGATTTGGAACTTGTGCCGGTTCACAAACATAGAGGAATGCTGATTATTTATTTAAGAGATATGGCTAATCTTGGACAAATTGTTAATGAAGTATTAACTTTGAAACCTGAAAGTTTCGAATCTTATGATGATAATACGCTCAAGCTTGCGCTTAAATATTTCCCTGAATTTACAAAACAACTTGGCCCTATAGGAATGATTCAGGCGGGAATTGCATTTTTACCAGCGTTCATTTCAATGTTTACCGGCCGGAACTTGCCCAAACTTGTTTTGCAAGTAGATTTTACCAGTGATAGTCGGGAAGAAGTCAATAAAAAATTAGATACCCTGCGGAAAAAGTTAAAACCGCTTCATCCTTTCACTCAAATAGCAGAAGAGGGCCAAGAAAAAAAATATTGGCTTGTTCGTCGAGAAAGCTTTAATCTACTGCGAAAAAAAATAAGAAACAAACACACTGTACCTTTTATAGATGATTTTGTAATTAAGCCGGAATTTATATCAGAAGTTATTCCTCAGGTAACTAATATTTTGAAAAAGCATCCGGAATTTATTTTTACCGTAGCAGCTCACGTGGGCAATGGAAATTTTCATATAATTCCACTCGCTGATATAAAAAACGACAATGTAAGGCGCGCTATTCCAGAAATTGCTAATCAAGTATATAAAATTATTGCAAAATATAAAGGTTCAATAACAGGTGAACACAATGACGGGATAATCAGAACTCCTTATTTAAGACAGATGTATGGAGCAAAGATTTATTCTTTG
>MFBV01000028.1:30357-30643 GCA_001776505.1 Candidatus Curtissbacteria bacterium RIFCSPLOWO2_02_FULL_40_11
AAGCCTAGATTACGCAATGGATCATATAAGGCTTGAGTGGTAAAATGAATATAAATGGAAGTTTTTATTAAATTAATTAATCTACCTTTTTGGGAAAAATTTGCCGATTTTCATGGATTACTATCTATGCTCTCATTGATCTTATTCGGTGCAGGTATTATTTTGTATTTTGTAGTCAGAAAAAGTAATAATTTTCTCAATTGGTTTAAGAACGTATTATTAATTTTGTTTATTGATTTACTACTTCTGGATATTGCAGGTTTAACAGTTTATATTCCTTACCGAG
>MFBV01000028.1:30657-30852 GCA_001776505.1 Candidatus Curtissbacteria bacterium RIFCSPLOWO2_02_FULL_40_11
AGAACAATACTTAAGGCTTCGGAAGCTACAGCTTGGTATCATACTGTAATTTTTGAGCATAAAGAATTTTTAGCATTTGCCCCTCCTTTGATAATTTTGACTGTATATCTGGTTACTAAAACTTTGGGACTGAATTTTAACGATGATTCAAATTCAAAATTACGTAAGGCTGTCTTATTTGGATTAATTGCGAGT
>MFBV01000029.1 GCA_001776505.1 Candidatus Curtissbacteria bacterium RIFCSPLOWO2_02_FULL_40_11
GTATCGGGGCCTAGACAATCCTACCATCTATTCTACGCTTTGGTTATTCTAATTGTTGGCTTGGCCTTAGTGGGGACGCTGTTTTACACCAAAGACAGAGAACTAAAAATTAAAGAAGCGGAAATCAAAGAAAAAGAAGCACAACAGATTGAAGAAAAGGTCGATAAGGAATCGGTGCAGGGGCAACTTGATGATTGTTTGGCTGATGTTTCAGAACGCTTTAGGGAATTTTCGAATGACCCCGAAACCCGATACCAAACTTCAGAAGGAGTAAAAATAGTTTTAGATTTGTATGACAAACAAAAAGAGGATTGCTTTAAAAGGTTTCCGGTTGACTAAACCTACACATAAAAAACCCTATCATCAACTACATCCTTAGAGCTGAGCCAAATCCACAATCCCCAAATAATCAACCCCAACCCCAACAGAAACAATGCAGCAATACTCACAGCAACCTTTTCGGGGAAACCTTTAAAAGGATTAAATTTTATAAGGTAATTTTACTACAACTAAAAACAGTGTATGTTACTGTATCTTTTTAGTAAGTGAATAGTACAATCCAACCTGTTCTATTTTACCCTGTTTATACTTGTTTATACTTATTGACATCTATTGATACATCTAGATAAGATGTATAAGTCCATAGAAATAGTTGCTGTCTTGCACAAAATATGGAAATGGGAACCTTCACACAGACTACATCCGGGGAAAAACAGAAGAAAATTTGCACTTAGGAGTTAGGAAGAGTAGAATTTGACGCTCTTAGCACTTTAAATACCAGAGTTAAGTCTGGCTAGCGGTTTTGTTCGAATCCTGTTAAAAAGTGGTAAAACCGCCAGCATTTCTCCCGGGGCGCTAATCCCGGATTTTAGACTTAACCCAAGTCCAAACAGAGCTTGAGTCTGTCTGGAAGGAAACAAAAAAACGTGCGCCAGGGTAGATTCGAACTACCATCTTGGATTTAGTAAATCCATGCTCGATCCCTTGAGCTACTGGCGCCCGAAGCTGTTTCCTTCTAAATTGGCTTTAGCTTAATAGCTTAAATCAATTTCTATTCAATTGTTGCAGGCTGACTATTATTCCCCTTTCTGCTTCGAGTCTGTTGTCTGCGGACAGCAAGCAAATTGAGGTTATAATTTTAAGTTACCACATGCACATTTAGCCTTGCAACAAAGCAAGCCTTAAGCTTCCCCTACTAACTGCCCTAGTGTGAAATTTGTGCTTTGGCATGTAGGCCCATTCAGTTTTCACGAAATTGCCAAAAGCACAATATATTGTGGTCTAATTCTAGATTAGACACTAAAACCATTTCTTGTCAATACCCTAATTATTTATTTTAAAAGTCTTAGAACGTCCCTCAGCGCCTCGGGATTCGGGTTTTATTTACTTTTTACGTTTGTTCTTTTTATTAAGATCTAAAATAAATTGCATTTTTTGGCTTATTAGCAATATAATCCACGAGTAAATTGATTAAATTAAAAAAAGAGATTTAAATGAAAATACAAAAGCGACATTATAAAATCAAACCTGTACTTTCTCGGCTTGTTATTCTCTTAGGACTTATGGCATTTATATTTGTTGGCACAGAGGTTTATAAAAGCAGTAATGTTAAAAATACGAATACAACCCCTCTAAATCAGACAGAAAGTAAGAGCCTCAATATCAGCTCACCAAATGTATCACCTAGCCCTAAAGCAGTTTCCGACCCAATAGTAAATTGTGGCCCTGGTGTTAACTCTGGTCAGTATGTAAAAGACAAGCAAAGCGTTTGTAAAAATTATGTAGATTGCGGCTTAAACGGAAATACGGTCTGGACAATGATGCTCAAATCAGAATGCGACAAGAAGCAAGCTGAAGCCAATTCTAAGCCAAACAACAATACGAACATATCTGACTATACATCTTACGATCCTTATTATGAACCTTACCAAACCAATATAATTAGCTGCTACGTTCCGGAATACAAAAAGACATATAGGGTGACGTCTGAAGATTGCAAAGATTTTAGGGAGCAAGCGAAAAAAGACTTTACTAGCCCAACACCTTTAATAGAGCCACCTGTTGCTACCACGAAATCTTACGATGATCCTGTTTGCCAAAATATACGTAGCCAATGGGAATCAACTAAAGCTCAAATAAACTCATCCTCATATAGCAGTAGTGCGGAACAGGCTGTAGCATACATTTCTTGGCGGGATACATATGATAACACTTATAGCGGTAGCAACTGCCCTGGTTATCTAAACTAGAAACTGATGGTAATACTATAAGTCCATATTTCAGTTTTTCTAATTGTTACTATCTCCAAGAAAAGCTTTGTTTAATCATTATTTTTTTAGAAATATAAAAGAGTGAATAAATTCACCTTGCTATAGGTTTGTTAGTAAATTATAAGGATTTACTCATCGAAGCGACTTGTCTTGAATAATCTTGGGTTACCCAAAAATGAGAAAATTTCTCGAGGCTAATTTTTTAGGATAAAAATCTGAGTCAACCCCTGAAACTAATTAAAACCGATATAATATAGACTTACCCTTTTATATTATTGTATAGGTCTTATTTTTAAAAATTTTCAAATATAAATAGCCTCGTTTCATGCGTAAATTATGTCAAATTATATTATCGTTTAGGCACAAACCTTTAGTATTATTTTCGTTTTAACTGATAATTATCGGTTTTCTAAAACCGCGATATACTAACGTAATGAAAAATAGAAAGTATCGAAGACAAAAACTGGGTATTCATTTGACACTCTATGAAAAAGGTGAACTAGTACTTGATATTAAGAAAAGAATAAAAAGCCGTGTTGTGAATTTAATCAAGGCTAAATCTTTCGATAAAGCATATCTAAGGGTTTCTTATGGAAGGGGTTTATTTAATTCAGGATTATATACATCGCGTAAGGGTTTGGTTCATGCCCTTAACGCATTCACTGAAAAAAATCTTTTGGAAGAAATAAAAGATTTCGGCTAATCGATTAGCAGGACATATGACAAAAAAAGTACATATAGAAAAGTTTTTGGCTTATAAGCAGCGTGAAGGAATGACTCCCCTTACGGTTACGAGACATAGATACAACCTAAGCTACTTTTTAAATTACAACAGGAGAAGAAAGATACTTTTAAGCAACGTCGAGCGGTTTATTGATTACTACAAAGATGGGCACAGACCAGCAACCGTTAGGTCTGTCGTAAATACAATGAAGTGCTTCACGCGGTTTTTATATGAGAGAGGCGTAATTAGAAAAGAAATCCATACTCGCCTAAAAAATGTAAAAGACGAGCCATTTAAACCCAAATTGATAAGTCCCCAACTGGTGAGGCTTATTATTGATTGCCCGAGAGTTTGGAGCAAATACCATAGTTACATTGATAGAAGAAGATATGATTTATTCTTTGAACTGCTTTCTGGCTGTGGTTTGAGATGCAGTGAGACTTTGAATTTAAAGGTTAGTGATTTTGATTTTACAAATGGCGAGTTCACTTTGTTAGGCAAAGGCAGTGAGATTCGGACTGTACCTATCCCAATGGTTATAGTGAGCAATTTGCTTGGCTGGATTAACGAAAAAACATTAAAACCGAACGACTACATTTTTGCAAAAGAGCGTGGCGGGAGACGACCAAGTAGAATGACATTTACAAGCGAATTAAAAAAGAGGTTGGAAATTCTTGGATTGGAGCGAAGCATCCATTTACATACCTTTAGGCACGTATTTATCACAGAAGCCTACAGGGCAGGGTTAGACTGTATGAAGGTGATGAAGTTGGTTGGACCATACGAGTCTTAAAACCCATCTTCGTTATATGCATCTGATTGGGAAGGATCTACATGATATTGTGGACGATCATCCAGTAAACAAGCTGCCAGACAGTCGCCAACTGCCCGAAAAACCAAAGCTACCCCAATTTTTAGTTGAGGATAGTGATTTTAGAGTAAATTAAAAAGCGTCGCACAAGCTAGATAAGGCGACGCTAGCATTCCAGCCTCGAATTAGCCTCAAATTCTGAATGATTAAAAAATTGTCAACTTTGAAGATTAGCCTCGACTTCCCTATTTTGGCTATCCTGTAGTTTCATTTTCACATATCTTATTTAATGGCCATTTTTATAACTTCTGCTACCCTTTCAGCAGAATGTCCATCTGAATTAAAATATTGGCCCATTTTTTCGACAAGCCGATTCCTGTAATCATTATCGTTTATTATCCTCTCCAAGCTAGTTTTCAGATCCTGATAATCAAAAACGCCTTCGCTTGCCCCAACTCTCAAAGCTATTGGTAAGCGATCATTTGTTAACTGTAATGCGTCAGTCTCGGTAAAGATGAACATTGATGGCACTCTTCGATATGCCGACTTTAACGCCTCAGTCGATGGCCCTGGGGCGATTAAAAGGTCGCAAGCATAGCCAATAGCATCAGAGCTAAGTGAACCCTGTTTCAATACCCTGCCGTTAAATCTTGCCAAGACTTTGTCATATTCTTGTTCTGGGTACATATCTCTTGGATGCTTTGAAAGCAGCAATACTAGATCTCGTCGTGCATCTAGTCTATTCAAGTTTTCAACTACTTGTTCGAGAACCTCTGGTGTTTGAGGTGGAAGTAGTCCTGAATAAACAATCATAAACTCACCATCATCCACCTCCAATTTCTTCCTTGTTTCATTCCTGATCTCTTCCCCGTTGATATCGGCATATTTGTCGTAATCAGGATGACCTGTAACTATGATTCTTGACGGGTCCATTGTCGGACGTCTCTTTATGGCTAAATCTTTGGTTGCCTCGCTTATTGCACAAAGGTAGTCTGGGTTAATTCTCAGCGAAGAGTTGTATAAATCTGTATAACTTCCCAAAACATCAGGATAATCTTCAACCCAAACCACAGGTACTCCATAAGATTCCTCGCTCCATGTTACCGCCAGAGCAGTTCCTGCATCTGCAGAAAATTCGGAAACTGCTACCGCTGGTTTAACCTCCATGATTCTTTTTAAGGGCGATTCTGACGGTTGCTTGGTTAACCCGTGATTTTTAGTTTCTAAAATTTTTTTTGCTGCACTATCAATTAAAAGATCAATTGGGTAACCTTCGTCTCTCAAATGTTCGACAACTGGCCATAAGCAATTCATACCACCAGGACCACGCAATCCGAATAAGATCATTGGCTTAGTTCGATCTCCTTCAAAAGTATAAAAATCCGTTCTTTCCAACTCTAAATCCTGCAAAGGGAAATGTTTTTCGGGGAGCATACTGTCAGGCATTGTGAAAATTATATCAGAGGGGAAACGAATTTAAAAATTTTTACAGATTGACAAGAAAACTTGTCATGGTATAGTGTCAAAAGTCTTATCAGCAAGCCCCAAACAAAAAACCTTCGAGATGGAAGTCATCGTGACAAGGGCTACTTTAGGTTGATAAGAAGACTTATTTTCTTTCAGGAATGAGGACATACTAAAGCAGTTTGAGGAATTCTTCCAAAGTTAGGTTTGACTCTTTAATGATTCCTGAAAGCAAACCTTTCTTTAGTGTTTTTGGGTGAATTGGAATTGAAACTGTTGTTTTGGTTTCGGGATGCCACAGTATAAGATGGCTACCAGTTTGTCTTGCTTTGATAAAACCCGCCCTTTTTAATGCCTTAACAACTTTGCCAGGCATAACTATTGGGAGCTTGGGCATTTTTAAAGACTGGGCCCGTAGACTTCGACTTTGGAGATAACAACTTCTCCAGATTCCTTGGGAATCTCTTCGCCTTTTTCCTTGAGAACGACCAAGTAACCAGAGATTGCATCTTTGATCATTTTGGTTGCCTCCTCAAAAGTCTCCCCTTGACTTAAGCAACCCGGCAGAACAGGCACGGATGCCACATATCCACCCTCTTCTGAGGGTTCGAAGACTACAGTATACTTTAAGACTTTTTCAACTTTACGATCTTTCATTTCGGGGAAATTATATCATATTTGAACCTATGAAAAGTCGCGGTAGAATAATTGTTGACGAACATCCAATTAACAAACCGCCAGTAGGAAAGGACTTACCAGAAAGGTCTAAACAGCCGTATTTCCTGGTTGAAAAAGAAGATTTTAGAATTAACTAATAAACGTGGGAATTCCTAAGTCATCTACCCTATTTAGGTTCAAAACCAAACAAAAACTCCAAGAACAGATCAAGCCGTTCTTCAATCCTCAAAAGGTAAGACCAGAATAGCTAATGGCGGGAGAAATTGCAACTTTGCACAAATTACGATTTGACTTAGAGGACTGTAATTTATTAAGATACTTACATATTAAGCATCTTATTTAATTTCGCAATGTCAAACAGAATACAAATTATTGAAGAAATTCTGCACGCCTTCCACACTATTCGAAACATAACCAAGACTAAAGCTGCTAGTTTGGGCCACCAAAATCACATTACCCATTCCCAGTGGTTTGTTTTGACAATAATCGAACATTTTAAAAAAACAAGCATTAAGCATATAGCGGAATCTATGGAGATGTCTTCAAGCGCCGCAACCCAGCTGGTAGATGGTCTTGTGCAAAACGGCTATGTGACCCGTCAGGAAGACCCAAACGACCGCCGCTCGGTACAAATAGAAATTTCCCCTAAAGGCAAGAAGTATATTGTCACTACGAAGGAAAGGCGAATAGTTGAAATGGCAGAGATATTTGACGCCTTGACGGATAAGGAACTTGAGGAATTCGTGCAATTATTCAAGAAAATTACATCAAAATTTTCAAACAAAAAATCTTAATGAAGTTTGGCGCCTACATTAAATCTATGTACTGGGTGACTATAGCTGTTTTAGTCGTGGTAGCAACCGTTGAAAACATTGGTCGTGGATTCCCCCTGAATCTGGTTGTAGCCGTCCTTACCGCATCAGTTCTGGATGTTGCGATTAAAAGATTATGGCTAAAAAGAAAGCCCTCGATACCCCTATCAGCAATCATTACGGGCTTGATAATCGGCTCGGTGTCGGTGTATGCACCCGTTTTTGGTGCTTTTGTGGCGACGGTTCTTGCGATACTTTCCAAGTTTCTCATCAGGTGGAAAGGCTCGCATATCTTCAATCCAGCAGTATTTGGCGTGGTTATCTCGCAAGTGTTAAGTCCTGTTGCCCATGGCCCTGTTGTCCACGGCTTATCACAGGTAGTAGAAGGGTTTGGTCCAGGCGGTTTGACTGTAAGTATCTGGTCGGTACCGCTTTTGTTGCTTGCGAACTGGCGGGCAAAAAAACTGTGGATTTCAATACCATTTCTGATTGCAACAACCATACTTTACTATTTCACTAGGCTTGTAAGTCTTACCTCATTAAACGTCCAAAGTGTATTCAGTTTCCTTGAAGTCCTGCCATATTATTTTGCGTTCATTATTATTTCAGAACCGAAGACTACTCCATACCGTAAAAACGAGCAGCTACTGTTTGGGTTAGGTATTGCAATTCTTTCCATTTTGCCCCTGCTGCTTTTTGGATTCTATTCACATGTAGTGGCACTTGCAGCACTACTTCTTGGGAACTTAATTTATGCGGCTTATCGGGCAAGTAAGAAAAAAGTGTGACTATGCATGCGTCACACAATAGATGTAATGCGACGTTGATATTCTAGCCTCAAATTAGCTTCAAAATTAAAACTATTGAAAAATTATCAATTTCGGCATTTAGCCCAAGTCCCCTACCATAACTATCCCGTAATTCCGTTTTTACAAGCTCCTTACAAACTTAATTTCGCTACTTACAAACAGAATTCGACAGGATATAATGGTAAATAAATGGCAAGGAGAAAACTAAAAAAAAGAAGTCCTAAAAAAACTTCCACTCGACCAAAAATAGTCTCAGGTAGAAATAAAACCTCTCAAAAATTAGTCTCGTCAACTTTCCAAAAACCCAATCGTTTATCGTCAAAAAATATTCTTGTTGTTATTTTAGCACTGCTTATTCTAGCCGCAGTTGGAAAAACCGTATTTAATAGGCAGAATGAAAGTATTGAGGATACAGCAGAAGCGCCTCAATCAAGTTTAGACGGCAATCCTGAGGCAGCTGAGAAACTCAAAGAGGTTTATGAAAAAGAACGAGGCATATCACTTGGCGATTTTGCTCCAAGATATTCAGTTTTTGAGAATGCCGATTTTGGCTACCGTTTTGCCTATCCTGTAGGCTATAGTTATAGCTGGCAAGGAGAATCTGTTTATCTTACTCCCAAGTCAAATAAGGGCAAGGTAGTCGTTACAGGCAAAAATGGTAGTTTCGAGGTTAAAGCTGACACAAATGGCGCAAGTGAAACCGAAGCTCAGGCCTTGCAAGCTACTGCGGAGTTTATAAGGCAAACTTTTGAATTTAGCAGTAGTGCCAAAAGTGGTACACAAGAACGTTTTGACACGAGTGAGGGGCCAGTATATAGGTATTAAGGTTTAGAATTGGTCTTGCGGGAAAGTTAGGACTTTAGTGTACTGATCAACCTGGCCAGTGAGATAGTTGGTATTTACAGTCAATTTGACATTTCTAACGCCTCTGTCGTATTTACAAACATTTTTTGAGCATGTTCCAAAGAGTAATTCGTGCCTGAAGTATGGTTTGCCATCGAAATGGCCGCTATATTCTTTCTGCGAAGGGATAAAACTGCCTTCTACTCCCCTGATTTTCCCTGGTTCGTCAGTATCGTAGTTCAGGTTGTAATAAATATATTCGATGTTATCGAAATTTTGATGCTCGAAGTCGACAAACAAAGCATTTTGATCTGACCTTACATAAGGAATGACATCCACTCCCTGTCCAGTAGTTTCATAAACTGTTTGAGTTCGGGGCAAAGCCGCCAAAGCAGGGTAAACCCAGATAAAAGTTAAAACTAGAAACGCCAACAGAGCTAAGAACAACTTACCAGAAATCTGTTGAGCAGATGTCATAATTCAAGCATATAAGCGTGGGGGGGGGTTGTCAAGTGCCGTTATAAGGATTTGATATATTGACAAAAAAACTTGTTATGATAGAGTAGCAAATGTCTTATCAACAAGCCCCAAATAGACAACTCCGCCACTGATCTTCGCTTCACTAAGAATAAAAAACCTTCGAGATTGAAGTTCTAACCTCTTCGAGCCTGAGCGGTTCGACTGAACTCACCGCCCAAGGCCTCAGAGCCGAAGGCCCGAGTGAGGTCGATGGGTCATCACGTGCTAAAGCAATCTTCACACTTGAGATTAAAGCGTTATTGCTCGAGCGAAATCGAGAACTGCCCTAATTCTTACTTTAATGATTTAAATCATTAAAGTGTTTAGGCTCAAATCATAGGATTGATGAAAAGTTCGCCTAGAGAAAACAAAACTACCGTAATTTTTTGTCGAGGACGATTTTTATTTGTAAGGATTCTGAAGTTTCATATACTTTCTTCGTATACTTTTAAAGTTTCTTGAGCCATTTTCTCCCAAGAATATTTTTTTACCTGCTTTTTCCCTTCTTTGACAAGATTATTTTTAATTTTTTGCGAGGATAAAACTTTGTTAACTTTTTCCGCTATATCACGCGGATCGTTGGGGTCAAAATACAAGGCGGCTTTGCCGTAGACTTCTTTTAAAATAGGTATATCTGACGCTAAAACGGGCAATTTTGATGCCATGGCGTTAAGGCCAGGTATTCCAAAACCTTCTGATAGGGAAGGGAAAATATATGCTGTCGATTTTTTAAACAATTTTACTAGCACATCATTTCGTAAATATCCCAGCAATTTAACTTTTGCATTGAGTCCGAGTGAGTCGATTGATAATTTGATCCTTTTGTAAAAAATGTCTCTTGGGCACACAATTAGCAATGTCACTTGATCAACTAATTTCATTGCTTTCAGTAGATTCTCTAAGTTTTTATGGGGATAAGCATTGCCGACGTAAATGATTAATGGTTGGGATCCTTCGCTCCGCTCAGGATGACGGATGGAGCGGAAATATTCTTCTTCGGCAGCTTCATAAGTAATGACAATTTTCGCCGGGTCTATACCAAATGTTTCGATAATTTGATCTTTGACGAATTTTGACGGCGTTATTATTTTTCTGGAGTTTTTAATTGCATTGTTTACCACTTTCTGATAACCAAATTTTTTTAATTTAAAAATCAGCTTATATCTTGTTGTCACATCGCTCGTTGTAAATTCTCGATGTATCAAGTCGTGAATAGTCACAACAAAATTCCCTTTATAAAACAGCGGCACATTAAAGTGAGGAATGTGCAGTAAATCTAAATTTTGCCGATTATAGATAATGGGCATTTTTATCTGCTCTTCTATTGAATACCAAGAAACATCGGCAAGAACTTTTTGGAAATTTTTGTTATTAAGCTTTAAAAAATTCCAGTTTGACTCTTTAAGAAAAATTGAGTAACTATTGATAGAGTCGATTTTCTGGAGATGCTCAATTAATTTTTCCGTGTATTTACCAATCCCTGTTCCTTCCGGTCCAGCAAACCTGGCATCTATCCCAATTTTCATATTAATCTTTTAATATATCAGAGGAGCGCCATTGTCACGAACTGACTATAATTGTGACAAGGCGACCTGCTGATTTAAAACTTTAATTTAAATAATCGGTATTTTTCGAGTAGTTTGACTGACAAGATGACTGCCCAAGTTATAAGCCTGGGATATTTATCCGTGTAATGTTTTTGATAAAAAAGCTCCATAGCGCGAGTTGATTCAAGTACTGCTCTTTTTTTTGACTCGATTGTCGCTTTAGAAAGATGCGCAGATGGAGGTTTAATACCTGAAGCTGCTCCTTTGTAGTGAATAATTTTGGTGACGGGTGTGTAGATGATTTTGTAACCTGATTGCTTAAAGCGCCAACACCAATCTAAATCTTCTCCATAGAAAAAAAAGTCTTCGTCGAACAAACCCACTTTTTTTATTGCCGATTTTTTAACAAACATAAAAGCCCCGATACAGGAATCTACTTCATGTTCTTCATATTCTGGTATATAACCCATCTGGTATTGATCAAAAATTTTTGACTCTGAGAAAATTTTTGAGAGACCTGAAATGTGTGTAAACGCTCTCCATGGCGTTGGGAAATGACGACGGCAATCTTTATCTAACTTGCCATTGGGAAGTTCTACCCTGCAAGTTGCTACAGCAAGTTCTTTTCGCGATTGCACAAAATTTATCATTTTTGTAAATGTGTCTTTTCCTACCTTTGTGTCCGGATTGAGAATGAGTATGTACTCCCCTTTTGCTTCTTTTATCGCTTTATTGTTTGCTTTTGAGAAACCAATATTGCTTTTATTTTCGATTAACTTTACCCAATTGAATTTTGATTTAACCAAATTGGACGTACCATCTGACGAGTTGTTATCTACTACAAAGGTTTCACTTTCAATTCTTTTTGCAGCTGTTTTTATTGATTCTAGACAATCTTCTAAAAGTTCTTTTGTGTTATAGGAGACTATGATTATTGAGAGCTGCAAATTAACTTGCACCTACTTCCTGATAAACCTTATCAAGTTTTGCTGATATGATCTTCCAGTTATATTTTTTTGAAACAAGAAAATATGCGGATTCTGCCAATTGTTTACCTATATTCGAATTCTTTAGCACTTTAACTGTTTTACCAGCCAATCCTTGAGCAGTCTCTTCAACAAAAGCTTCTTGGCCATTTTTAATCTCTATTCCTTCGGTTGCCAGTTTTGTTCCAACTATAGGAGTTCTAGTCGCCATAGCTTCGAGAATCTTATATTTTGTGCCGCGACCATTCCTAATTGGTGCTAAAAGCACGCTACCAGATGCGTAGACACTTCTAATATCGTCGACATCACCTTCGATTCTTATATCTTCGGAGGACAAGTTTAATATGTCTTTTGGGGGGTTTCTACCTACTATTGAAAGTTTGGCATTTTTAATTTGCGTTCTTATTTTTGGCCATATTTCTTCTATTAAAAATTTGGTAGCATCGCGGTTAGGTAACCACTTGAAATTCCCAACGAAAAGTACAGTAGGATTAGCTGGCTTTTTCTTTCTAATTTTTTCAAAAAAATCAATATCAACACCGTTGGCAACAACGTCAACTTTTAATGTGCTGTCAAGATTTTGAATAAAATCTTTATCTTCCTGAGACATCGCCGCGAGTCTTTTTGCCTTTCGCCAATAATATTTTTCCCATCGTTTTATTTTTGCGACATCGAACAATAGGAGAAGTTTAAGCAAAACTGCCCACGCTGGCAGACTCTCAACAAATCTTTGGTAAACAAGATATTCAATAACTTGCTCAACTAATAATATAGGTATGTTTGTTTGGGGTATGTTAGGCATAACATAGAAAGTTTCTGCGTGTATTAAATCGTAATTCTGGTTTTCCAATTCATTTTTAATAGCTCTTTTAACTTTAGGATCAAAATAAATGCTAACCAAAAAAGGATAGGGGGTGATAGCAGATAACCCGATGTTAACGGGCGACCACGCTTTTCGCCTCTTAAATACTATTACTTTTTGGCAGAAGCTCTTTAGTTTTTCCAAATGTCTTTTTTCTGATTCGTCTCTAATGAAAGCTGCTAGAGTTATGTCGTGTTTGGATGATAAATTTTTAAGAAGGTTGTACGTTCTTATTTGCCCACCGGAAACCAGTGGATACGGGAAGTATGGCGTTATCATTAATATTTTCATAGTTTACTTGCCAATGCATTCGGTAAACAATTTTAAAATAACGTATTTTTCCGTTTTTTCCACCACATCGCAGTGCGCTGAAAGGCTCTTGATGCCCTCATCGTCAACATCGATTGATGCGAAATATTCTGTCCCCTCTTTGATAAATTGCTCCAAGGGCCTGTCGACAACCGGATAACCGTGGCGATTGGTTTGATATAAAAAGGCGGCGTCGCCTTGATAAGAAGCGATTACAGTTGCATCTTTAGGTATTAACTTATCTACTGCCTTACCCGCTTCAATAATTGCCGGGTTGTTAACCCAATAAAAACCTCTGACTTCAAAAAAACCAAAAGCCAGAGTAAAAATTATTAGTAAAATAGCCGTAATTTTTCCGACTACCTGTAAAAAATACTCCGATGGCAGTTTAAACAAGAATCCTGCCCCTTTGGCCAAAAATACAGCTAAAATCGGAATTGCCGGAACTTGATAGTAATCATGCCTTACATTACCGGACGCAAACACTATGAAATATAATAAAAGCGACCCCAGCCAAAAATGATAGAAAAGTTTTTCTTTGCTTTTTGGTTTTATCAAAACACCGAGGGCAAAAACTGCAAATCCGGTCACTGATAAAATCAATCCACCTAGCCTCTCAACAATCAACCATCTAAAAAAAGCGCCTCTAAACCTTATGTTCCCTTCATTTAAGAGAAATTGCCAGTTTGGAATCCCTTCAGGAAATTGACTCATCCAAACTCTCCAGGCAATGAAAGGAACAATAGAAAGAAAAGCAATGATAAAAAGACTTGGCTTTTTTAAAATATCTTTACCGAATCTGTCGACTGCTAAATAGAAAAGCGGTAATGAGAAAAAAATTGCAATCGGCCAGGTTAAGATTGCCAAATTAGCAAACAGCACGGAAAATAGAGCAAAAATCAGTTTTTGTTCTTTAAGCCAATTTACGAATGAAAGATATAAGGCTAGCAAAAAGAAAACCATTAAAGGTCCTGGAAGTATGGCTGAAGAGTAGAAGACATTGTATGGAATTATTGCAAAAAAGAAAGCCGAAATTGTAGCAGTTTGCCAATCTGAAAAATTTCTGACAACAAGATAAAGTAAACCTGTTGACCCCAGCGTTATGAACACCGTCACAAGCCTTGCCATAGCATCATTGATGCCAGTTATAGACCAAACTGCGGCAATTATAGAATTGTAAACCGGGAATTCAACAAACCTGTACCTATTGGGATTATCAAGGCCATTTGCCTGAGAAGACATGTCATCGTATCTTGGAATAAAAGGGTTGTAACCTTCTTTAATAAAATTTCTGGCGACTGCCGCGGTATCTGCCTGTCTCCAAGAATGCCAATCGGCAACCGGCCTATCAATTTTGTAAAGCCTAACAGCCAGTCCAATTACGAGAATTGCGGCAATTAATATAATTTCGATTTTTCTCACTCTTTTTTTGAGCTTATAGAGAGTTTAACCGTTAACACTAATATGGCAGTCATGATCCAAAACGTGTAGGCAACCTTAGATGCTTCAAAAACGTCTATGTATACGGCATTAACAAGAAGGCCGAAAGTCGCAGCTACAAGCCCGCTAACAATAGTGTAATAAAAAGGATCTTTAATTTTTACAAAATTTTTAAGCGCATACCACAGACTAAAGGCTATAATTGCGTAAAAACTTAAGAAACCTAAAAGACCCGTTTCACCCAATGCTCGTAAAAAGTCATTATCTGTAGATTCTGCTTCCGTAAATTCACTTATGGTCTTTTTTGTCAAAGTAGAATAACCAGAACCAAGAAGCGGGTTTCTGCTAAATCCTTCAATGGCTTTGGGCCAAGTATAGTCAAGGCGTATTCCTGTAGAAAGATCGTATTGTAGAGCTGTTTGAGAATAAACGCGCGGCTTAGCGGCAAAAGTACCTTCCCCTCCTGCCCCGAATTCCGGCACATCGACTACTACGTCAGAAGGCCTTTGCGTACTCGGAGGCGTATCAGATTTAGAGGCTACATCAGATATATCTATGAATGCTATATTTTCACCTTGAGGCTTTTGACCTACCGGTTGCAGGACAGCGGTAGTAAGATCATTCAGCTTGAGAACATGGGAGAATCTATCTGAAAGCTGCCCAAATGACAACATAATACCAAGCGACACAACTATTATCACAAACCATCTGCTAACAGCCCATAGCCATCCATTTCTGAACGCTAAGAGAAAAAAGGCAATAGTTATGGAAAACAGGTAAGCTATGAAAGAAGTTCTTGAAACCGTTAATATTAAAAGCCAGAAGCCTGCGACTGAAATTAATAAGAAAAATATCTTATGCCATACTTTTTTGACAACCAGCATAAGCGGGATAAAAAGCGTTAAGGTAATCATTAGATATGCAGCAAGATCGTAATGCCCGCCGAAAGTGGAAAGTACTCTTGCATTTTCAGTAAGGTAAAGCGTCACTCCTTTCGAAAATTCCCTATTCATTGTAGAAAATGCCGGCCAGTACAAATACTTCTGGCCAAATCCGTACAATGAGACTGCCAACAATACAATTGCCACTGTGAAAACGTACTTTTTAATTTGAGATAAAGACTTTATTGAAGAAAAAAAGATGAAAAATACCGAAAAATATTCTATTCTTCTGAAAAAATGCAGGAAGAGCTTGCCTATATGCAGCGTGTCGAGCGGAATAGTCTTAGTTATGAATATTGCCGAGAGACTTGAGAGAAAGCCAATTAGAATATACAGCGCTATCAGGATAAAAAGCGGATTCCCCTTAAGAGTAACTTTTCCTCTAATAAACCAAACGAGCCATATTAAAGCGGCAAAAGCCACTAAAATATCGTCAAGCCTGATTCTCACAATATAGCCTGGTAAAACTTCTGCTATAGGTATTTTTGGATACAGAGGGATAAAAACTAAAAGTGCAAACGATAAATATTCCAATACGTGGTCGTCAAGCCAAGTCAAACTTGGTTTAGACCACTTTAAAAGCTTCGACATAAGATTTTGCCAGTTTTTTTCTGCCTAGAACACCGAAAATGATGACTCTTGCCAGTGCTCCTATTTTAAGTAACAGTTTTAAAATTTGCAAAGCGAATTTGCTTTTGTATTTTTTATAAAAATATATTAAGCTCTTATATTCTCCTATGAATGCTTGAGTTGGTATTTTTTTGTGCGACCCTCTGCCGATATGAATTATTTTTGTTATGGGAGAAAAATAAATTTTATAACCTGCTTTTTTAATGCGATAGCACCACTCTACTTCCTCACCATACATAAAAATTTGCGGGTCCAATAAGCCTATTTCGTCAATTACTTTTTTGGGAATCATCAGAGCTGCTGCCGTTACCCAATCTATCTGTTGTCCATTTTTGTAAAAGCTGTCGTGATCTATATGGTAAGGCTTAAAAAGCATACCGATTGGCAAATCATCTAAGAAGCTCATCCAGAAAAAGATCTGTGGAAGGTGAGGAAAATATCCGGCTGATTGTTGAATAGTTTGGTTCTCGTTTAAAAGCTGAGGAGCGATTACGCCTAATTTTGATCTGGATTTAATATTAGTTAAAAGTTTTTTAAAACTATTTTCTACTAAATAAGTATCAGAATTTAAAAGAAAAATGTACTGCCCTTTTGCTTTTTTTATCCCTTGATTATTAGCCTTTGAAAATCCTAGGTTTTGATTATTGAGTATTAATTTTACCTGAGGAAATTTTTTCTTCAGCATCGCTTGACTCCCGTCAGATGAATCATTATCTATAACAATCACTTCGAAACTTAATCCCTTTGTAAATTTAAGGATGGATGAAAGACAATTCTCAAGAAGTTTTTTGGTATTCCAGTTAACGATAATGACCGAAAGATCCATTGTTTATTGAAAAAGCCTAGCACGGCCGAGTTTGTAGCGTGGATTTTTGTTTTTTCGCTCCCCTATTTTTTGCGCCGGGACTCCGCCGACAATTTCAAACGGTTTCACATCCTTTGTTACAACCGCCCCTGCTCCAACAACTGCTCCTTTGCCTATTTTGACGCCTGGTAAAATTGTCACTCTCGGTCCTATGAATGCATAATCCCCTATCTGAACTTCTTCCTCAATTGGATCGAATCCTTCAGAGTTAACATCATGCTCGCTGTTGTAGATTAAAACGTGTGAAGCGATATCAACGTTACTGCCAATTTTTAAACGTGCTCTACCATCTAAAAAAGCATGATCACCTATAATTGATCCGTTACCAATTTCAACTCCTGCCGGATTAAAGAATCTCGCCCACATGTGAATATAAGAATCCTTGCCTATTTTCATACCGGAGATGCGATAAAAAAAATTCCTAGCCGAATGAAACGGCACGTTCATACCGATTTCATAAAGCATTAGAAGCCAAAAATCCAACCAGATGTTTTTGATTCTATTCTTGGATTTTTTGACAACTTCAATAGTGGTCAATTCTTTACCCATTCGGTCTCTCATAGGTACACTTAATATATCATTTTAATTAAATTAAGTGACGAATTATACTCAGATTTTTAACTGGAAGCAACTCTTTCGAGGGTATCTAAAGTTGCTTCGGCGCATTTTTGCCAAGAAAAGCGTTTTACGTTAGCATATCCTCTTTTGATTAAATCACGTCTCAGCTCTTCATTGGTTAAAACTTTTTTAATTCCGTTTGCTATAGAATTAACATTTTCGGGATCAACTAAAAAAGCACTATTCCCTACTACTTCTGGCAAAGAAGATGTGTTTGATACAACTGCCGGAGTGCCGCATGCTTGAGCTTCGATTACCGGAATCCCAAACCCTTCCCAAAGTGAAGGTAAAACATAGACATCGGCGCCACTAACCAACGCAGGTAGATCAGAATCAGAAACATATCCGGTAAATGTAACTTTGTCTTCAATATTAATTTTTTTTACTTTTTCAAGAATAGAATCATATAGCCAACCCCTGCGACCAACTATTATTAGCTGGTAATTTCTAATTTCTAATTTCGAATTTCTAACTAATTTGTGGAATGCCTCTATGAGACGTTCAATGTTTTTGCGTGGTTGGAGTGTACCGACAAAAATTATGTAATCACCTTCAATTTTATATTTCTTTTTGGCTTTGGTGATTTTTGCTTTAGATTGAGGTTTAAACCTCCTTTCGTCATAGCCCATATAAGTTACAGTGACTTTTGACGGATTTACTCCATAATTGTGAACTATATCGTTTTTGGTTGAACTGGAAATAGCAAATATGTGTGCTGAATTTTTAATTGAGTATGAACTCCAACTTTTGAGTTGATATAAATCATCCCGGTTGAAAAGATTGGGGTAATGTAAGTAAGACAAGTCAAATATTGTTATACAATATCTTACTTTTGAAAATCTGGGGCCGTAATGACCTAATGAAAAGAATACATCGAGTTTGCTACTAAATGTTAGTTTGATTGGTAGAGCAAATTGAGTCCACATTTGTTTCGGTCCGAAAACCATATATTTAAAATTTTGGGCTTCATTGGACAAATCTGGTAAAGGTTTTTCCTTTAAATACACTATAAACTGATGCTCTTTGTTTTGAGGAAATTGCCTTAATAGCTCAAAGGCATATTTGCCTGAGCCTACTCTATTTTTTACATTGGCTTCGTTACCGTCAATGCCAATAATCATTTTTGACGGTAAAGCTTCCTGTAAAGTTTGAGAGTTTCTTTAGCAGTTTTTGACCAGGAGAATTTCCTAGCCCGAGTAAGACTAGCATTAACCATTTTTTGATAATTTTCCAGCTTCAAATCTAAAACCATTTCTATGGCTTTTCTCAATTGTCCTTCGCTTCTTGGATCAATCAGTATTGCCGTATCTCTGGCAATTTCTGCCATAGAGGAATTTTTGGAAGTAACAACCGGAGCACCGCAGGCCATAGCTTCAAGTACGGGAAGACCAAACCCTTCGTAGAGAGAAGGATATACAAATACTCTACAACCGGAATAGAGAGCAATGAGATCCCCGTCTGGTACGTAATCGGTCCAAATCACATTTTCTGCGGATCTTAAACCTTCGCCCCATCCAAATTTTCCTACTAAAACCAATTGCGCTTTTTCATGTTTGTATTTTGGATTTTGTGAAATTAACTCGAAGACATCTAAGAGTTTTTGGATATTCTTACGGGGTTCTTGCGTTGCCACGGATAAAATATAGGGTTTTTTAATTTTGTATTTTTCTAAAACGGAATTAATTTTATTTTCCTCTGACGGCGTAAACTGTTCGGAAGCGGCCAATAAAACTATATTAATTTTATCCTGTGGAATTTGTAAAAATTTAATGATGTCTTCTTTGGTGGTACTTGAGTCTGTAATCACAAAATCTATTTCTTTTTTAACTCTTTTTAATCTGTTCTTTTGATTAGCAATAATTCTCGGGTGAACCGATGACGGGAATAAATAGACTACCATATCGTGAATAGTAGTAATTTTTTTTGTTTTAGCTGATTTTATTGGCGGCTGAAGCCAGTCTGATGAATGAAAAACATCTACTTTACCGATAAACTTATCAATTGGGTAAAAATGCAAAGTGTTCCACAAAAATTCTAGAACTCGAGGCGGAAGAGGAATGATTTTAAACTCGACATTTTTATAACTTTCTAACTTTGTTTTGAATTCATTTAGCTTGCCTCGTTGCCTTAAAGATGCACCAAACAAGATATATTGGTTCTTATGATCAATTTTTAGAAGATTTTTTACTAAATTTTCGGCGTATTTAGATACTCCGGTTCCATATACAATCTGAGAAATATCTATCCCGATCTTCATGAGGCGCCCCGTATCAACTTACCTTTCATCTTCTGGTGTATTATACATACACGGTTCAAGGAGTGTTATTACGGGGTAAAAATTTTATCACAAAAACTTGTCTATAAGTTTTGCCGAAGTTACATTTTTTTAATATTGGTAGAAAAACTAAATAACCTTTTAGATATAGATAGTAAAAGAATTTATTATTAGTAATCCACGTATTCATCAAGAAGGACCGCACTAAAAGATTTAAGTTTGGATAATTCGTAATTTTTGCCTTTTTATCAAGTTTATCAAGTGAATCTTCGATATAGTTTGTTACTTCTTCTTTTGTCGGGAGCCCGAAATTAACATGTTCTTCAAAAAATTGATTTTTTTCTTTAAAAATCTTGTTCCACTTTTTTCTTAGCAAAATGTCCTGCGCTTCCGAAGACTGCCCGCACGGCACTACTATAATACTTAATTTTTTTGTAACTCGTAGCTGCTCCGATACGGATTGCATTCGGTTTTTAGGGGGTATGTGTTCTAAAACATCTACAGATATACTCACATCGTAACTATTATTAGAAAAAGGTATTTTTTTGGCCTCACTCTTAATTTTATGCAAATATTTCGATTTGGGACCGGAAAAATCAATGTCTAATCCTACTATTCTTTTTTTAAAATAGGGGGTAATACCAAGTGAACCGGAACCAATTTCTATTATTTTAGAGCTACTTAGCCCCCTGTTTCGGATTTCTTTAACCACAGGTGAATAACGCAGAGCAGCTTCCGGATGTTGCCCCCAAAGATATTTGTCGGAAATTTTTTTTAAATTCATTTTAACGATTGAATTCATAAACAAAACCAACACCAGCAAAATCAACTGTTGAGGTATTTTTAAAACCTTTATTTATAATTTCCTCAAACAAAATACCATTTGGGTCAGTTACCCCCGACAAGTATTGAAAAAGAAACACTTGATCTTTAGTTTTGGTTAAGTTTTCTACATTTTCCTTAACTTGTTCACTGTCTGCACTAAAACTATCCAAGCCACCTGATGCCTCAACCATTCCGTTATTATAATAATCAAATGGCCCTGTAGTGTAATTTGATTCAAAAAGAACTATAGAATTTTCTTTAGCATTTTGGTGAATATATGAAACCGCATCTCTCCAGTTTTCTCTTTGAAATTTTGGGTTCAAGTAATAAATAAAAGTTGATATTAAGTTAATTGATGTAGCAAATAATAAGAGAGGCACTGTTATTTTATTAATATTCACAGTGTTAATTGCAGATGCCCAAATCAGATAAAAAGCAGGCAAAACGAATATAAACCTAAAATATGCAAAGATCGGAACAAAGTACGATATTAAAAAAGCTGAAAGCAGTGGAAACAACAACCAAACCCACAAAAATAATCGCTTAGGGGATAAACGAAATAGAGAAAGTAAAAAAAGAAGAAAGACGTATATACCTGCCGGTGCGAATAATAGCGCATAGATTAAATTATTGTCACTTGAAATTCTGCCAATCGTAAATTTAACAAGAGAAAGACCTAGGTCTTTAATTTGAGAGGATCCTACAACATCTGACCATGCAGGGGATGCTGAAGCTGCAGATAGACCGGTTTTTAACTGATCCGGCAGAATTAATAACCAAGGGATAATTAAAAACAAGATTAGTAAGAATGCCGGTATAAAACCTTTTAAAGAATTTTTTGAAATTTTTTTTCTAAAAATTAAAATATAGAAAAAATAAGCCGGAATCATTAAATATGGTAAATAGTCAGAATAAAGCATTAGCGTAGTGGCAACTATAAAACCAGTCCAGTTTTTGATGTTATCTTTTTCAAGTAACTTTAAGAAAAAATAAACTGATAAACTCGTAAAAAATGCCGCCATCATATACATTCTCGCTTCCTGGGAATAATAAATATGCAAAGGGGCAGTTGTTAAAAGCAAAGCGACAATTAAAGCTGTTTTTTCTTCATATAATTTCTTTGCTATAAGATAAGTTACGTAAACTGTTGCAACAGCAAAAATAACGGAAAGGAACCTAGCGAAAAATTCTGAAAGAGGCACAATCAAACTCCAACCTTTAAGAATAATGTGATAAAGAGGCGGATGAAAATCACTTAGGGAATACTTAAATATTAAATCACCAAAACTCAAAGCATTAACATTGTTAAGATTTATCGCCTCATCAAGCCATAAGCTTTGGTTAATGTTTATGAGCCTTAACAATAGAGCAATGAACAAAATCAAATACAACATTATTTATACTTAGGTTCTTTCATAAAAGACCTGGCAACAGATAACCAAACTCCGAAGTCGTAAACTACTTTGAATGGCAAAAATGCCGGTCTCGCATTCTTCAAGGATTTATATACTCCGATTAACAGTGACATCCCGAAACTGTAAAAAAACAGGGACCTAATTTTTCTAACTAGCGAACCTGAAATGAATTCGTTCTTCCCAATCCACCTTGCCTGTTTAAACACCTCTTCCAAATTTGAAGGGTTGCAATGGTAATATACAGCCCCTTTTACGGCTGTAGATTTAACGCCAAGCTTTCTGGACAAACTCCAGTCGTCTGTATACTCACCTGTTTGATCAAATCCTCCAACTTTATCAAATTCTTTTTTTAAGATTGCACGATACACCGGAGCCAGATTTGGGTAGTCTTTAGGGAGCATGCGAGTTGATAGCACATTGCGGTTTATATTCCAGCAAATTGACCAAATGTTGTCACTATTTGCAACCATTTCGTTCTTAGAAAAAGCACCGATAGTTTTTCCTTCAATAATTGGTTTGGTTAAATCTTTGATAAAATTCTCATCAAATGTCATATCGGCATCTACAAAGACCAAAATCTCCCCATTCGCTTCTTTTGCTCCCAAGTTTCTAGCTGGTCCAGGACCTAAATGTTTTTGTTCAAACAAAAACAAATTTTCCGACTTTAGTCCTTGCGTTTGCATTATTTTAAATTGCTCGACATCTCGACTTTTACTCCGTAAAAGTAAATTTTTAATTATTGATAGGGTTTGGTCCGTAGATCCATCGTCAATTACTATGATTTCCAAAGGCTTATATGATTGCTGCTCTAAGGATTCAAGGCAACTTTTAATAGATTGTTCTTCATTATAGGCAGGAATAATTACAGAAACTGTATTCATCATTTGTTTTTCGCAAGTTCGTTTATTAATTTGGAATATTTAATTGCAATTTTATTCCAGCTGAACTTAAGAGCTTGGTCGTAGGGAATACTTCTGTAATTTGTCTTGGCTGCAATCTCTAAATCCTTGGAGTAACTTTTAATGTTTGTGGGGTCGGTCAGTATCCCCGCATTACCGATTATTTCCTGACGTGATGAATCGCTTGTTGTAACCACAGACAAATTACAAGCCATTGCCTCAAGATAAGAGATGCCAAAAGCTTCCGTTACTGATGCAAGCGTAAAGACTTTACCTGCTCTATAATAAGAGGGCATTTCTGAATATTGGGGATTTAGTCTTAAATATCTGTTTTTCAGCAGACGCTTACCAATCGAATCTAGATATCCCTGCATCTCTCCGTCTCCTAGAATAAGTAAGCTTAGGTCTTTACTTCTGGCTATAGCTTTTATAGTCAAATCAATTCTCTTATAAGGAACTAGCGCAGAAGCGCAGACGACTATTGGCTTTTTAAGCTTAATTTCTTTTGGTTTTATCTTCGGATTAAATTTTGCTAAATCAACACCATTTGGAATCATTTCGACTTTAGTTTCCGGAGACAGGGCTTGTGCCCAGCTTTCCTGAGCGGAGGTTAAGGCTACAAATGCATCGGGTCTCCAAAACAAATTCCAGGCGTCATCGGCACCAATTCCCGCATGGCCAGAGACAAGTATTTTTGCGCCAATAATTTTTGTCAGTATTCGTACTACCGATACCTGCCATCCCCCGTTTAAGGGTATTATTAAATCAAATTTGCCTTTGATTATTTGAGGAATGGCTTTCAAGGTAAACAAAAATATTTTTCGCGACTGATTGTCTAGATATAATTTCCCAAAAATCCCTTTTGAGGACTTTGGCTGATCTGTATCTATGTTGATTTGATGTGCCCTAACTCCAGCTTGTTGGGTAATCGTCCCAGCTTGAATAATAACCACTTGATGATTGTTTTTGAGGCGTTTGGACATTTCAAACGCGAACGTTTCAACACCTCTGTCTACAATTCCTGTATAAAAACTTAGTATTGCAATTCTAGACATTTAATTTTTGTTTTCGAGTGTACCAAACACAAAGAAATAAAAAAAGGATAGTAGCCAATGTAATATTTTTACCTAATCGATAACTTTCGGGGCTATAGCTTAATTCAATATTAGTTTTTTGAGCAGGAACTCTAACTGTTCTAAAAATAGAGTCTCGAGAATCAATTTTTAACTTTTGTTGACCGGTAGTGGCAATCCATCCCGGGTAAAATTTTTCTGATAATAATAAATTCGTAGGTTTTTTCGTTTTTTCAAAACTTAATACGATTTTATTCGGTGAATATTTCTCAATTGTTACCTCTGGCTGAGAGTTTTCTATTAAAGCTCTTGGTTGAAAGAGTGTATTTTTGTAAAGATAAATTTCGTCAAATTTAGTTATAAAAATAAATTCTTCGCTGTTTATTTCGTAAGTTGAAGCAACGTATTTAACATTAGCAAGACCCAATAACCCAGGATCCGGTACTGACGGATTTCCTGTTTGCCAAACCTGGTATGGGGGAAATATGACGGCAAACCTGTCAAATTGGTAATTACCTGCTTTTTGTAAAAAATCAACAAACTTTTCATCCTGAATAGGGGTTTCACCGTGCAAAACTTCAATTTTATGCCTAGAGATTAACTGCGGATTGAAGCAATAAGTAGTGCAATATACCCTGAATATGTCATCATCATTTGCCAGAAATTGGTAAATACTTCGGTTACTGAATGAAAGATTTGGCGTGTCTAGTATTTTTTTGTAACCAATAAAAACTGATTCTAATAGAAAAAAAACGATGAACGTATAAATTATTAATTTATTCTTTATTTTATTTAATGCATGTGCTGCCAATAAAGCTACAAGCAAAGCTACGATAAACCATAAACGAGTAGTTACCCGAGAATATTTCAAATAGGGAAGAAAATTGTATGCTAAAGGGAAAAGAGGTGTCGACAACCCGACTATAAAAAGAAGAGTCAAAACTCCAAATGCTAAAAGAATAATTTTTCTCAATTTAGAGATATGTACAAATCCCAATATTGCCAATATGCTTGGAATAAAACCTAAGTAAAGGAAAGCTTCGTGATCTAGATTTTTCCAATTCTGATATGGGAACACTAAGCTCGACAATAACTTTTGCGAATTCCACAAAGGAACGGCAACATCTTCTAACTTTAATTCAGATCGTGTAGAGAGAAAACCAAATTCAAGTTGAGGTATCAGTTGTATTGCTGATAATACAAGACCTATTAAAAATGTTGAGGCTAATGCTAGAAGTTGCTTTACAGTATAGTTCCACTTCGTAAAATGAATCCAAAGATAGTAAAGCGAGTATAAAATCAAAAAGAGTAAAGAATAATAAAATATAGTAGGATAAAGTATTAATAAGAAAGCAAGAGAAATTGATCCTGTTACCATCCATATGTAACTAGGTTTTTGGAGTATTTTCCTAACAGATAAAAAAGCTAACGGAAAAAATGAAAAGGCAGCTACCATAGTTATGTGACCTGCCGAAGTTTGAACCATCATCTTTGTTGAGAATGCGTAGAAAACTGCAGCTGCTAACGCAGAAAGGTCTTTTATGCCAAATGATTTAGCTAAAAAATATGTTGTTACTCCCGCTAACGTAAAGTGAACTGCGTAAAATAATACAGCTGTAAAGTTAGCTGGTAAAAAAATCAAAATTAAATTGAGTGGATAAATTACAGGGAATATTGCATTTCCGATTAACGGCTCTCCCATCATTTGGTCTGGTCTCCATAAAGGAATTGTTTTATCTTGGATTATTGAGTCTTTAGCAAATTGCAACATTGGAATATATGTCCTTCCCAAATCGTTATCTTTCAATGTTAAAATTCTTGGCTTAATTAAAAACGGGGCGAAAAACAGCAGAGTTAAAATTACTACCGTCAACAGGTATCTATTAATCTTCATATTTTAATTTAAGCCATAAAGTTTGGGAAATTTGCATCATATTTTCGTAATCTTTATCAATTAGATCGGCAATTTTTTTGGGCCTGTAAGAACCAAGGGTGTACTTTCCTCCATCTTCATACGGTTTAAAAACAATAAACTTGGTTTGCTCCATACGAATTCCCTGGATGATTTCGTCCTGCATGCCACCAATCTCTAAGTACCAGGAAAATTCATCTGCCCATGGCTTGGGAGGAAGTCTTTGGGAAAGGACGAGTAGTTGATCTGGGCCGTTTTGAATATAAACCTTTTCTTCTTTTGGAACATAATTTGATATAAAAACAGCAGAATCAAAAATTTCTCTTTCAAAAAATCGCACTTCAGCTGTCCAATTATTCAAATAGAATCTTGCAGCAAAGCTACCTAAAAACACTAACGAAAGTATTGAAACTGTTTTGACTGCCAATGAAATTTTGGAAAAATTTTCTACAACCTGGCCTACTATCAGTGAGATAACCGCAAGAAAAGGTATTAGGTGAAAATAATCGAATCTCGGATATGCAAAAAGTATTAAGAAAACAGTGGTAAATAACAAAAATCTGTGGTGTTTCTCTTTTAAGAATAAAACAGGCAAGAAAATCAAGAATGCCGACAATACAACTAGAGTCTGCCTAAAAGTTGGCAGAAGAATATAACCCGGAGACTTTGATGCTTGCAGTAGCGGAAAGTTTATATTCCAAAATAAGAATTCATTTAAAGTACCAATTTTATAAAAAAATAATAAATGCATTGCCGAAACTAAAGTAACTAAAATAAGCATAGGCAATATTTTTTTAAAGTCATGTGCCAAATTAAATTTTTTGCAATTTATCATAAAAAATAAGTACCATGGCATCAGCCAAGCAACCTGTTGTTTGATGAAAATTGCCACAAACAACAAAAGAAAGGACCAAGACAGATGCTTTGTTTTGTCATCTTTTAAAAATTTATAGAAGAAATAAATGGAAAGAAGGATAAAAGGTGTCTGAATTATGTCAAACCATAAACCGTTTATACCAAAGGGAATAGAAAAAATAATAAAAAAAGATGCAGAAAGTAATCCCAAAAAAAATCTTTTTGTAATTTTGGTTGCAAGTATAAAAACCAAAATGTCGGTTAATATAACCACCGCCCAAGTAAATAACTCATAGGGTAAAGGATAATAGCCGAAAATTTTACTAAAATGGCCTAAAAAATAACTAAGGGCCGGTGGATATGGGTTAATGATATCCTTGTAAAGTAAAAAGTTATTATTTAAAAGATAGGGGTAAACCACCATCTCCGGCCATAGCGTGAATTTGGTATTTGCAAGCAGAATTATGTGAAGAACAAGCAGAAAAAATAAAAAATAATAAGTATACTTGTCAATATTTGTTTTGGATGTCATTTATTCTTACTTTTAAGAGACCAAAGAACGATTCCACAATATCACGGCCTACAGATACCTTTGATCCCCGCACATCTTCCCAAACCACAGGTACCTGGGAAACTTTTAAACCGTACTTTTTACACAAAAAAATAATTTCTGCGTCGAAGGCCCAGCCATATACAGTAATCTTTTGAAAAATTTTTTTAGCAAACTCGTTTTTAAATGCCTTAAAACCGCACGTTGTATCCGTAATTTTAAAATCAATTAGCAGCCTAACAAGAGCAGAAAAACCTCTTCCCAATAACTCTCTTAAAAATGGTTGTCTTTTTAAAAACTTTGCTCCAATTACTCTTCTAGACCCTATAACCACATCGTATCCTCTCTCAAAAGAGTTAAGAAAACTTTCAAGAGTACTGATAGGTACAGAATGGTCAATATCCGAGAACAAAATATACTGTCCTTGTGCTTTCTCTACACCTTTAACTATCGCGTATCCCTTCCCTTTATTTTTACTGTAGCTTATCATCTTTACATTTTTATTTATTTTTACCGAATTTTTTAACAATTCTTCTGTCTTGTCGTAAGAACCATCGTTCACGAATAGCAATTCCCAGCTATATTTCTGCTTCTTCAGATAGGAAAAGTAGTGGTTAAATCCGTGTTTAAACCTAAGTTCCTCGTTATAGCAAGGTACGATCACTGAAAGGTAAATACTCATAAATCTTTGGAGGTTCGAGAAGATTTTATTTGGTAAATTAAATAAGCTGTCATTAAAATAAAAGACAAAAACTCACTAGAGCTGAAAGCAATAGCCGCACCTGTTGCTTGTATACTTGGCACAAGTAAAAGTAGCAAAACGACAAAAGTAAGATAACGAATAACGGTTATTAAAAATGAGATTTTTGATTTACCAAGATGATAAAGGATTATTGAGCTTGGTATAGTTGATGCAATGAAAAAAATGAAGCCTGCTGCAAGTATCCTAAACACAATCACCGAATCTTCAAAATTGGCACCGAAAATAATCTGAATGATTGGAGCTGATATTATTATAAGAAAAACAAGAACTGCTATAAAAATACTTACCGGCAATACTGCCTTAAAGGCATAATTTACTGCTTTTTGGTTCGTTTCAAATGATGAAAATCTTGAGGCAAACACTCTTGTTAAATTTCCTCCAAATTGATGCGCAAAAGACAAGACTTTAAACGGCGCAGCATAAAAGCCAGTTTGAATTGGCCCTGCTATTTTTAAAAGCAGATAATTTTCGTACGGAACCGTTGAAATTATCAAAGACAGTGCAATCCAAACATTGAATTTGTGGAAATTCAAAAGATCTGCTTTATTGTTTTTCTCATACTTAAACGGCATTAAGAATTTTCCTGCTATCGCAGAGACAAGAGTTGCAGAAAAGAAAATAATAGTTAAAAAATAGAGCCCGACAGTAAAAAAATATGCAGAAAGTGCCAAGACAGTTAATCTAGAAACATTAGAAACGATGTTAACAATAGAGGCTTTGGCAAACTGGTGTCTTGCCTGGAGGGATGCTACGTAAAAATTCGTAAGCAGTATAAACATATTTCCAAAGAAAGCTATTCTCAATAAAGCAGTAATTTGTGGTTGGTCTAAAAAGGAAGCCAAAAAATGGGCAAAAATGATTCCAATTAAAGTAACGAGAAACCCTAGAAAAATGTACGATTTAAATGCAAGGGATAATATTTTATTAAAGTCACTTGAACCAAGTTTTGCAAATTTTAAAATTCCTGTATCTATCCCGAAATTGGCTATTGAGGCAGCCATTAACCCAGTTGCAATTACTGTAGAAAATAAACCATAATCCTCAGGACCTAAAATTCTAGGGGTAAGAATAAAAAATAATCCGCCAGCTACAATATTGATAAAAGTTCCAATAGAGACTATAACAGCATCTTTGCCAGTATCTGTAAGTATTAAATTTTTTATTAAGGAAAACATTCAATAGGAAGTATACAATTTTGTGCGTTTCTATTCCTAAAAACCTCTGTCAAACCAACCAGTCGAGTTATCCATAATAATTACCTCTATATTACCGAATAAATCATTTTTAACTTCATGAGATTTTAATAAAGCGTAACGCCGATAAAACTCATCCGTTTCTTGGGTAAAATCATGAGTAACTATTGCGACGACAGTCTCCGGATGTTCCTCTGCAATTGGAGTAGTTCCGTATAAGTATCCAAAATTTGGATCAACGTAGCTCTTTACTGGCTCTTCACCAAATACTGCGAATAAGTAACGATAGCCGGAAAGTCGCCAGCAGGTAGAGTGTGATTCTAAAGAGAAATCATTTTTTCCAACATTTTGCATAACAAATTCAATAGCTTGTCTTTTGTAAACCAGCCCATGACTGTTTTTAGCGGTGGATAGTTTATAAAGATTGGCCGAAACAAAAATAGCAAGAATTACCAACCATATTTTTTTAGGGAAAATACTTACAACCTTTGCAAAGATTAGTAAAAAAACAGCAAACAAACCGGTTAGATAATGTTCAAAAATATCAGCCTGAAAAACTGTTCCGTAAACTTGAATTCCTGCAAAATAAATAATCGTTAATAAAGCAACGAATTTCCAATCTGTTTTATTTTTATTTGTGAAAGCCCAGATTAAAAAACCCGATAATAGGAACAATGATGCCAAAACCAAAGGGAATGGTATCGCGTTGTATTTTTCTGTTACATACGCACTACAATATGAATATTGCTTCGCAACCTCATTATCTGAAAATGCGTAGATTAACCTTGTGAATGCTTGAGGGAAAATAAGTATGTTTTCGGAAAAACTATCCAATGAAAATCCAGGATTATTTCTTCCTTGTTGCCAAAACTCTAAAAAGGGCCTTGAATTTGCAAAATTATGTCGCAAGTCAAAAAATACCAATGGCAAAAATGAAATTAAAAAAATACCTATTGAAATCAATGTTTTCTTACTAACAGGCAATTTATAAACAGCAAATACAATAATTGTGAGAACTACAAAAACTAGATTGGAAGGGTCTGCGCTAACACCAATTATAATTGCGAGACTTAACACAAATATAAAATTCTCACTACCCTTCTTTATTTTGTACAAAGAAAAAAGAACTAATAAAGAAAGAAGAGGACCTGGGTAAAGCGCCCATAGATGACGGTCGTAAACATTAGTTAAATAAGAAAATGCCCAGAAAATTGCAGCGGTACTTCCTACTTTTTTGTTGGCAAATTTAGTGCCTACAACATACATCATGATAGTGGTAAGCATGGCAAATGCCGCACCGACCCAACCCCAGGCTATTGGATTAAGTTTCCCTAACGCTAAAACTGTTGATAAAAACCAATAAAAATAAGGAGTCAGATGAACTCCAAATGGGCTAACTCCCCCGATTAATGGAACATGTTGCCAGAGCAGAATCCTTCTTCCTACAAAAGCGGGGACGGATTCGTCGTAAGTGAAATAAAAAAGTTCTTCTAGTTTGTATATTCTAAGTAGAAAAGCAAGTAATAATATTACTAGAATTGGCCAGAAACTTTTAATCTTATGAATCATTTTTGGGCGATGAAGAGGTTCGTTGAGCCTGGAAACAGACGTGCTGATCTTTCCATTCTTACTTTAAATCCTAATGAATTTAAATATGTTATTAGAGCTTTAGAATTCCAATAATAAAT
>MFBV01000030.1:0-1577 GCA_001776505.1 Candidatus Curtissbacteria bacterium RIFCSPLOWO2_02_FULL_40_11
ATTTTAATCAATAATCCTGGCCATTAACTATTTACTATTGACCATTTACGTCTCATGGAGCCCTTAAGCAAATACCGCACAATTATTGGTGTCTCAGTAGCCATTATTCTGATAGTTGTGGCAATCGGAGTCATCTTTTGGGCCCGCGGCTTTAAACCAAATTTCCAAACAGTCGGCATAGACAGGACCGGCCAAATAGTCGCAAACTCTACCCCTCAAGGGGCTTCTGTATTCTTAAACGACCGCCTGATGAGTGCAACAAATACTACAATTGGATTTTTAGACCCTGGTATATACAAAGTCAAAATCCAAAAAGAAGGTTATTTCCCTTGGGAAAAGGAAGTCTTCGTGCGCGCCGATTTGGTAACCGAAATTAACGCGCTTCTATTCCCCCAGGCACCGGAAATTAAACCTCTTACTTCAATTGGTGCCTTTAACCCGACACTTTCACCCGATAATTCTAAGATAGTTTTTGGCGTCCCGGCAGAAACAGGAGGAGTTTTTATGCTCCCCTTAGTTGATAGCCCGTTCGCTTTCCGCCAAAACCCCAGATCGCTTGCTAATAATACCCAAAATTTAGACTTTTCGAAAGCTAATTTTATATGGAATCCGAACTCTGATGAATTTGTAGCCAGATTCGAAAATGAAGACGGCACATCTAGTGCAAATATTATTTTAAACAGCAGAGATACTAATCAGCAGCCTCGTGATATCACTGCATCACTGAACGCAACACTCGCAAGCTGGCAAAGACAACTCGAAGAACTGTCTCAAAATTTGGGTATTCTAGCACCGGAAGAAGTCAAAGCAGCTACCGCCGAAGCTGCTTTAATTCAAAACATAAGCCAATTTTCTTCTACCGGGTTGGTAAATTATTTTCCGGACGGTCTTATTTTTTCCCCGGACGAAAAAAAGATACTTTATCTGCATCAAGATGACACCTGGAACGTGTATGATTTGAACCAGAGGATTGATTTCAATCTACCTGATTTCACTAATTTGGAAAGCATCTCCTGGTACCCGGATTCAAATCATCTGGTTGTAGCCGAAGCCGGCCAAATTTCTATAATAGAAACGGATGGTAAAAATAAAACGACTATTTTCTCAGGCAATTACGAAAACGGCTTTATATTTGCCCACCCTGCCGGCTCCAGAATCATCCTTCTGACAACTCTTACACAGCAAACAGGCACCCCGGCCAATCTATACAGTATTAACCTTAAATGAACTACCACTGCTCGCAAGCAGTGGTATCCTCAGGCTTCGCCGAGTCTGACTCGGCTTCGCCTTCGGCGAGTACGTAATCGTTCAATTCACCCACGGGTAAAAACTCGTGGCACTCTTGAACAATTATAGCCTTAAGGGGGTGACACGAAGCAATAATTAAAAGGCGTCCCCTGGCCAAAAACAGACTCTGGGTCAATTTTGCAATTAGCGTTTGGCTTATCCCAAAGATCCGGATCTTCCAAGTTCTCAAGTTGAGCCCAAAGCCCAAAAGATTTTCTGTCCTCTGCAACTACATAGCAGTAGTTCCGATCACTACTACCGCAGTCTTCACCAACTTGCGGTGATGCCGA
>MFBV01000030.1:1598-2715 GCA_001776505.1 Candidatus Curtissbacteria bacterium RIFCSPLOWO2_02_FULL_40_11
TGGGGATGGTAAAGGTGTTGGGGATGGTAAAGGTGGTGGGTTAAAAACAATCTCATGAAGATAAACCTGATAATTTTCGTAGTTGTTATAAGTCACATAAATTGTCTCGCCATTATTTTTTTGATACTCCGGATGCTGCCTGCCAAAATAACAATAAAGGTCGAAGCTCCCCGGCGGCAAACCGGTACAATCATATAAAATTTCGTCATTGGTAGTCCAGGGACCGGTAATTGAAGCGGCAGTGCGCATGGCCACTTTGGAAAAATTGTCTGTCGTATAAATAGCTGTCCACTTACCCAAAAAATTATTGTAGGCAATGCTTACTCCGTTAAAGAAACCGGGAAATGTCATCAGTCGTGACGAACCAGCCAGCGAACTCACCCAAGTTGAAGTTAAACCGTTCCAGTACTGGTAGGCATTTTTATTCTCAACCGAAGCTTTGTTTCTGGGTACTCTGGCTAGCCTGACAGCCTGCTGGTCAATACCATTGTCGCTTTCGTTCAAAAAAACATAGATAAAATCAATTGCTTGGTAAGTAGTTGCGCCGGCAATTTCAAAACCATAGCCTCCGGTTTCCTGCCAGAAAAGGCAGTCGGTTATTGGCGAGCAGTTACCAATGCGATTTGAAGGCAGGCTAAAATTAAATGGGAATCTGGCCAGACCAATGCCTCTGACTTTCCAAAACGAGGAAACAAAAGTTTGTGAGGTGCAGTCTTCTTCTGTTGCTGTGCACACCCTTACAGACATATAGAAAAAATGGCCGGCCCCAAGTTCAAGGTGGGCCATACCGTCCGGCCAAACTGTAAGCTCACCACTGACAGTTGGCAGAAGGGCCGTAGCTTGGCCTCCGCTTGATTTGCTGGTCATAAGTATACAATCTGAAGCCTCAAGATCTGTAGTGCTAGCGATGTTGTTGGGGATAGGGTAACCTACACCTTCTACTACTGTATCGCCAAAAGTCCAGTAAACCTTATCCCACATTTTAAAGCTTGTTCCTGCATCCTGACCGTCAATTCCCACAGCTTGCTGATTTGTACCAAGAATAGAACATACCTGTCTTTGGCTCTTAACAAGCGGGATTGCCGCCTCAACCGAGCCTGGAATTTTTTGGGAAAAT
>MFBV01000030.1:2726-4040 GCA_001776505.1 Candidatus Curtissbacteria bacterium RIFCSPLOWO2_02_FULL_40_11
TAACTTGCTAACCTGATTGGCGCTGACTTCCAATGCGTTGGCGAAAAAATGGAAAAGCCCGGCTTGTCTGGGGTCAGTGGGTAACGTTTTTATCTGCTCAGGTGCCAAACCCGGTATCCATACCCCACCAGCGGCCGAACTAAACTGGGTCCCGTCATCAACCGCCGGGTCCGGCGGATAGCTTAGGTCATGGTCTACATAGTAAGTTTGCAAAGCAGTGGCAATTGTTTTAAGATTCGCTTTGCGCACACCGTCTCGGGCTTGAGCCGTACGTTTGCCGGGGTTAATGGCAACCATAACTGCCGCCGCCAAAATTCCTATAATGGCAATTACAATCAACAACTCTACGATGGTAAACCCACTGCTTTTTCTAAACACTCTAATTTCATTATTACTCCTACCAGAAAATAAGTAAAAGAGGGTTAATCTTCACGAGCGTGGATATTTCTAAGCACTCTGAATGTTAAATTTTCTATGAATGATTCACCTCGGAGGTGATCTTCTATTGACACCTCGGAATTTTTTATTTATTATTAAACTGTGCCCTTAAGAAAAACGCCGATAGCCACCAACGAAATCTACCATGTGATTAATCGAGGAGTTAATCAGCAACCGATATTTGGCAACAAATATGATTATGAAAGAATTTCCCAATTAATTTTCTACTACCAATTTGCTAATCTCCCTTTAAGATTTTCCTTTCTTAAAAGATTAACTAAGGGCGAAAGGGGTAAATTGTTTGAAAACCTCAAAAAAAGCTCTCGGTTAGTAACATTGCTTGCCTATTGTCTCATGCCTAATCATTTCCACTTGCTAATTCGCCAAGAACAAGACAATGGTATATCGAAATTTTTAGCAAATTTACAAAACAGCTACACTAAATACTATAATTCGAAACACAAAAGAACCGGCCATCTCTTTCAAGGACAATTTAAAGCGATAAGGATAGAGAAAGAAGAACAACTTCTCCATACCTCAAGATATATACATCTGAATCCCTACACAGCTTATGTGGTTAAAACTGCCGATAATCTTAAAGAATATCCTTGGTCTTCTCTGATTCAATACGTTAGCAAGGATAAAAAAGGTATTTGCGAAACTAATTTAATTCTTAATAAGTTTTTTACTAAAAACAAATATCTTAAATTTGTTTTAGATCAAAAGGATTATCAAAGACAATTAGATAAAATTAAACACGTTTTACTAGAATAACCCGACGTGTGAATGTAGTTCACCTCCGAGGTGAATCAACAATAAGTAGACACACCAGCTAATCTATGCTACATCAACTTAAAATAATTAATCTTTTAAATT
>MFBV01000030.1:4076-5497 GCA_001776505.1 Candidatus Curtissbacteria bacterium RIFCSPLOWO2_02_FULL_40_11
AAATTTCCGCCAAAAAGGGATTGGAGCATGAGTGCCCTATCCCAACGATTTAAAGCATTTTCATAAGATGAATATCGCGCCAGTGCCGAAAGTATTGTACCCGTAGTTTGTCTATCCTCACTTATCTTCATTGCCGCCCAGGCAATTTCTCGCCAGTCGTCAGGGTACCTTTGGGGAAGCTGTGCTAAATATTCAAGGCCTCGGGTTGCAAAGGTCACATTTTCTTCAAAATGCAAAGTAGTTGCTCTCTGCATTGCCCCATATTGCCAGTCACTATCTACTACAAATGCCGATTCGTCTCTTGATACCGTACTCTCCTGCTGATGGATTACCCACAACAAATACCAGGGAATATCAAACTTCTCACCTGCGGCTTTATATATGGGAAAGTACATATTTAGATCCTGCCTGTCCTGCTCAACATCAAAAATATTAGGATTTGCATCAACTGTTTCCAAAACATTCGCCAATTCTCTGGAAATCTCTTTTAATTTTTGCTCGTTGCCATTCAATTCATAAACATTGCTAAAGTTTACTAAAAACTTCTGCGATTCAATAAGATTATTAAACTTGGATATATTTTCTTGTAATCTGATTAAGGCAATGGGGGCTACTGCTTTAAAATACTGAGCGCGGTACTCTTCACTTGCTGCGTCACTTGCCCCTGATTCGGGCATTAACCCCGATGTACCTAAAACGAGCCCTAACATCCCCACCATAGCCAACCTGTTGAATCTTTTAAAATTTCTTTCTTTTGCACTCATTTTGCCCTTTCATAACCCAACGGGCTTAAAAAGGGGACGAGCACTACTAAGGGCCTATATACACAAAAACCTCTCACAACTTGAGAGGTTTAGCAAAAATTCGCCTGATCTCACAGGCTCTTCTTTAGCCTCCTTGGCACCCGTCGAGTTATACTCGACTAGCTACGTTTAAGCGTAGCGTTGCCTTTTTCAACGTCGGGTTGTCGGATGCTTTTATGCATTCTCCATCACTGTTTGGCTACAGCTGGGAAGACCTCAATTTTGAGACTGCTGCAAAAAATGCAGTAAACGCATTTTGCCCAGGAAACTTGGGCGCTTACCCTCCTTCGCTTGAAGAGCTTCGGAAGGGCAGTTCTAGCATCACTCTTTATTAATAATTATGTTAATTTATGCTTTATTTAAAAGCGACGCAGTCTAACATAACAAGTGCTAATTAATCAAGGAATTATAGCTGAGCTTGTTGAAAACCTATCAGCCTTGAATTTAAAAGAAAATGTTGTTATTACAAACCAACCATTTGTCATCCTGAACTTGTTTGCCCTGAGTGAAATCGAAGGGGTTCAGGATCTAAAATCAGATTCCGAAACCCTTCGGCTTCGCCACGTCTGACGTGGCTTCGCTCAGGACGAGCGAGTTCGGAATGACGGAAAACGTAAG
>MFBV01000030.1:5513-8108 GCA_001776505.1 Candidatus Curtissbacteria bacterium RIFCSPLOWO2_02_FULL_40_11
TAGCTGAGCGTTGGATCCCGAAGCAGGTTTAGCAATAACCAAAAACCGCTTCCAAGTAGTCCCCGGCGGGTAGCAAGTTTGCATAACTAAAATCTGCTCTTCTGTCTGCATCGTAAAATAACTAACGTCTTCCGGCTCGGTTATCTTAGTTTCCTGAACAATGTAATCAAAGCGTTTGCCTGAAAAAAATATAACAATCCTGTCCCCTGCTACCATTTCATTCAAAAGATAAAATATTGCATTAAACCTGGGCACGTTAAAAATTGTGTCTGTAGAATGAGCAAACAAATAAGTTACACCGCTCTGTCCGGGAAAAGATGATCCAAGCGCATGCGCAACTCCCCTCTTTAGTGCTTCGCCGTAAATAGCTTTATTGGAAGCATCTACGTTGGGGATAATCGGCGCGTCAGCTCCAATTTTTTCAACGATGATCGAAAAATTAGGGTCTTTGGGTACTAAGATTTTCAGATTTGGATCTTCGCGTCCTAATAGTGATCCAAAACTTTGGGTACTACTTGTAGCAACAGATGCTGCCTCATACTTTTTACCTTGTAAGTTTTCGATATTGTGCCTGGTAAAAGCACTCATAATCGGCCAGAAAGTAAAAATAATCCCGGCCAGCGAGCCGAGAATCATAAAATTACCGATTGTCCGAATTAAAAGAATTTTCTTGTCAATCATAAGTTAGGATTTTAGGATACCGCTTACCCCACTTACCTAATCAGTGCGCCTGGAGGGACTCGAACCCCCAACCGATCGCTTAGGACGCGACTGTTCTCTCCAGTTGAACTACAGGCGCCCAACTTCGCTTTGGTAATTGTACCAAAGCTTCGATGGACAAGAATATTGGATTTAACAAACTTCTTGCTCTTCCGAAGCTCTGAGACATTTCAGAGCGAAGGAGAGAACTACAGGCGCTATCTATGTGCTCTCTTTTTAAGCGTAGCTTAAAAATATCAGATGAGCAAAGCGAATGCTGATATCCGTTGAGCTCTCGAGACGATTTCATCCAAATTATACCAAGATTCAAGCTGGTCCCGTAAAAACGGCCGAATAAAAATTCATACCATCTGATTTAGCCCATCCAACTCCGATGCGGAGGTAGTGTGACCCCAAAATTACATCCCTGTGGTCAGGGCTTGCCATCCAATCTCGTATAGCAATAGGTATAGTACTATCTTGCGGGTAATCATTTCGTGCCAATATCTCGCCCGCCCAACCGTAAGGATAAGATGCTAAATTCATCAACTCAAATGCTGTCACGCCGTCCGGAGAAGTATGCGCAAAATAATCATTAACTGCCATGTCATTACTTCTTTCTCTGGCTATATTAACCAAAATTCTATCTATACTTAACTGATATAAACCATGTGCTGCTCTTATATTATTTAGTCCTTCAAACAAATCATATTCGATCTCTGTAAGTTCAATTATTGCTCTTTTTTCTCCCTCAGAACCACTAACCTTAATAGGTTCTGGTGTTGGTGTTGACTGGCTTTGTGGAAGTTCAACAGCGGACTCTAAATTATTCCTGCTTGTTCCAACTGCACAAGCGATCAGTAATCCTGAACCGAGCGTCCCTGCGCCGGATAGTAAACGTCTCCTGGTTATTCTTCTTTCTAAAAAGGGCGCAACTGGCGATTTTTGTCTTTCAGAATTCATAAGCCAGAATTATATACTAGAATATAACTCTGAACAATGAGCTCAACGACAACTTGCGGGGTTTTTTAAATCTTGAGGAACCGTTAAATCTTCTGTAGAAACATAAATAATATTTAGTTCACAAATTGAGGCTAGCGAAAGCGCACTTTTGATTGCAATCGAAGCACTATTTTTATTATCGGCAAATTCAGCTATATCTTCCCCTTCGATAAATACATAATAAGTATTCGGTTCGCTCTCATAAACAATTCGGAATTGGCTTGTTTCAATCGGGAATCCGTCAGAAGCTGCTGCCGCGGTAATTATTTTACTTTGAGGTAAACCAACGTTCTGGAATCTGTCTACAGCTTTTGGATAATAAATAAAGGAAAACCAAACCAATGAAATTGTAAATACAGCTATCGAAAGTTGCAAAACGATGGTGAACTTTTTGCCACCGGATCCCAAATTCTGGTCATTTGCTAAGTTAAACTGTGTTGAGTTTGCACTTACTGAATTTAAAATAGCCATATTAATTTGCGATTGCTCTTGAAAATTCCAATATCGAAAGCATAAGTGCAATCAAGGCAAAAACAATTAAAGCTGTAGCAATTAATGGATCAGCAAGAAAAGCCGCGAAAGAATTCCTGGGCGAACCGACACTAATGCTTTTTTTAGAAGCTTTTTTCTTTGCAGGCATAAAAGACCTCTTACTCTTAGCTTAAAGCTCCGCGGGATATAATGTCAAACCGAGCCTGGGCGCGATCAAACTAAAGTGTCGGAGTGGACGGACTCGAACCGTCGGCCTCAGCGTCCCCGCCCGACCGCCAATAACAATGTCGGGGTAGCCCGACTCGAACGGGCGACCTCTCCGTCCCGAACGAAGCGCTCTACCAACTGAGCTATACCCCGGTCTTTGGTGGGCGTGGCCGAACGACGCGGCACGCCAAACGT
>MFBV01000031.1 GCA_001776505.1 Candidatus Curtissbacteria bacterium RIFCSPLOWO2_02_FULL_40_11
CAAGGTGGGCCCATCTTGAATACGTGAACAATACGATTCAAGAAGGTCAAAGTGTGGCATTTGGCCAAATAATCGGAGGTATAGACGCTACCGGCCACGTAGTACCTAGTGGTGAAGCCGGCACTCACCTGCACTATTCATTTTTCGGTCTCAGCATGCAGGAGCCTTTCATACCCCAAAACCCGATTCCACGAAACTGCGACGAGGATTGTGGTGTAAGTTGGTAACATGGCAACCCTAACAGAAACAATCCAACTACTTAAAAAAAGTTCGATTTTCGGAGTACTTTTTCTTATAATTGCTGGCTTGCTGATTTTAGTAATATTCACGAACTCACCACGTTCTCAAGACCAAAAATTATTGCCCTCTCCACCACCTAATCCGCCAATAAAGCAAAACCCCCTACAGTCACAACCACAAATAATAAACACTGACCGCCTACAGAATATCGACGTTCCCGATCAGCTAGCTACTTATCAAGCAATAAAACGCAATATCGGGCTTGCCGAAGCTCAAAGCTTGGCCACAAAATTGTTAATAACTCCAACTTCACCAAGAGTAGTTGAAAATACTCAAGATGGAACTCTATTTGTCTGGAATCAGGGGAACCAAACTTTAAACCTATCTCAAAGTAATTTAAGATATACAAACGGCAACATTGATGAAAACTTACTCAATCTTCCAGAAACCGATATAATAAACATCGGTCAAGACTTTCTTAGGTCACTAATCTTACTTGATCCAGATCTTTCTCTTAACACTCCAAAAACTGCTTATCTAATATCAACTCCAGTTGCTTTGCCCCAAAGCACAAACTCCTTTGAATCGGCGAACACTATCGAGCTTCATTTTGAAAAAAAGCTAGATGGGATATCGCTTGTCACCAACTCACCCAGATCTTCATACGCTATCTTAAGAATCACAAAAGGCGGCGAGGTTACTCGGCTGGATGCGAAACTCTTCGAGTCTTTCAATAAAAAACAAGCATTCAGAACTAAAACTCTAAAAGAGGCAATTAGCGCGGTAAGCGCCCGACAGGGTTCGATTGTAGAAGCCGTAATCTTAGACGAAAACGGCCAATCATTGGAACTATTCCAAAATTTACCAGTAGACTTAGACACGGTTTCGCTAACAAAAGTAAGTTTTGGGTATTTCTTGCCGGACACTACGGATGATCTAGTTCAACCTATTTATGTTTTTGAGGGTAATTTTGTTAAAGATAACCAGAACGGCCGAGTAGTAATTTACGTACCATCATTAAAGTGACTTAAAAACTCCTAAACCTTATTTTCTCAACAGCATTTCTTTTAAGTGACCTGTTTATAACTCAAGCAGATTTTTGTATAGCTTGGTATAATTCAGATGGATATAATTTACAGTTGTGAAAAATTTAACCTCGTATCAACTAAAAGCCCTTTCCGAATTTTTCAATACTGTCGCAGCTGCCTGGTTTTCGGCTGGAGTAATCTCACCATTATTTATCAAACCCCAAAGCCTGTTAAACATAATTGTAATCATCGGCATTGCACTGGTTATGACAACATCCTTTCTATATGTATCACTATTTTTAGTCAAAACTTTGAAAATATGATCGAGTGGAACGCTGAAAATACTTTTTATTTTGCTGCAATTATTAGTAGCCTTTTCTTAATTGCCATATATTTTCTTTTTTTGAAAAAAAAGTAACACTATGGAATTTAATCCTTTAGCTATTATTGCAATCATACTTACACTGATTGCCGGAATTTTGGCTGTGTCATTATTGCACCGCTAAATAGATTCCCACGGCCTGAAGGCAGTGGTTCTCTGATCTTCGCTCAGAATAAAAAGGTGAGGTTAACTAAAGCGCAGGAACTTGGGGCGCTGTGTTAATGATGACATAACCCTCTTTGGTCAAAGAACTGGCATAAGCTAAAGCTGCCTCTATATGTTTTGGGGTCAAGCTGGGAAAATCCTTAATTATATCTACCGTACTTTCTCCTGCCTTAAGCAAATCCAATACCTGCCAAACCATTATCCTCGTACCCTTGAAAGTGAGTTTACCATGACAAATGTTGGGATCAGCTATAATATGTTGGTTGATCACTACCTTCTTCATTGCGAGTAATTATATCACGAACTCCTGAACCTTATCTTCTCAACAACTTTCTTCGCCAAACCTTTATTTATGTCCTTTTTTAGCCCCTCAGAGCGCGTGTGAAGCTCGGCGGAAAGTAAACTAGGTGCAATTACAACAAGCACTCCGTTCTTAAAACTTTTAACCTTGATCTTCTTGTCTAAATCTTCAGGATATTCTCTTAAAATTTTACCTAAGCTTTCCTTTGCAACCTGCCTAACCTGAAGAGCTAATAGTGGCTCGCTGGATTTAGATCGACGGGGCGTTGTCTTTAGTATGAAGCCTATACGAGTAAACATTTCCTTAAAGTATATCAATATCCATAGCCAAAATCCTAAACACGAATATCTAAACTCTAAACAATTTCAAAATCTCAATGTTTAAAATTTAAAACATTATAAATTATGATTTGTTTAGGATTTAGGATTGAGAAATTAGGATTTTTCGTCTTCATGATTGAAGACGCACCGGCATTATTATGTGGAAATAGGGGTCTTTAAGGTTAGTCCCGGTTATCTTCCCCGGATTTAAACTCTCATTCATCTCAAAATTAATCTCCTCATCATCGATTGCAGATAATACCTCAGCTAAATATCGGTAGTTAAAAGCAATTTCCCCGCCCTTGCCAGCTATCCCAACTTCACAATCCACTTCACTCGATCCGACTTGACTGCTTGTTGCCAGAACACTCAACTTCCCGCTCCTTGTACCTGTGGAGGGTTCAAATTTCAACTTAATTATATTGCCGGATTCTCTGGCAAATATCGAGGTAATTTTTACAAGCTTGATAAACTCCACTCTGTTTATTTTTACCTTAGTGTTAAAAACCGAAGGAATTATTTTTTGCCAGTTAGGGTATTCTCCTTCTATTAGGCGTGAAGTGAACTCCACCCCGTCAATTTTGAAATTAATTTGATTTAAAGCATCGGATATCAGTATATTTATTTTTTTCTTTTCGTTTTTCTCCTGCTCTTCTTGTAAAATTCCCTCTGATATTATCTTGGCAACCTCACCCAGCGCTCTTGCCGGAACATTTATTTTCATGCTTGGTAAGTTTTTTAGGGCATCCATCTCTATCTCCTCATATCCCAGCCTATACCCGTCTGTTGCAACCATTCTTATGCGGTTTTTATTTATCTCGCATAGAACTCCGGTTAAAATAGGCCGCCCCTCGTCCTGAGCTGCGCTAAAAACTGTTCTGGAAACCTTTTTAACAAATTGTCTCGAATCTACTTCTATGCTTACTCCTTTTTCTATGGTTGGGATCGCCGGGAATTCTTCTGGTGGCATCGTCGTAAATCTTGCACCATACCCTTTTGTACTTATCACCACTTCCTCGCCTAGTTTTTCAAATTTTAATTCGCCTCCAGGGAGCTGGGAAACAAATTCAAAAATTAATTTCCCGTTAACCGTTATTTCTCCCGCCGAACCAACCTTTGCTCCCATCTTTACCCTTGTTGCGGTCTCCAGGTTAGTAGAAACCACTTCTATGTTTGTTCCACCAGCTTTTACTAAAACATTTGAAAGTATGGGTAAATTCGCTCGAGAGAGAATAGATTTCCCGCTGGTTAGAAGCGCCCTAGAAAACTCTGATTGTAGAACTTTGAATTCCATGTTTAAAGGAGCAGATTTACAAACCTATCGCAGAAGTGAGTTGATTATATCAGTACGCTCCGCAATTCTCCACTTTTAAAATTAATAAATAATATAGTAGTAATAGTGATAGAAACGTGGGAATGTTGAAAACTAAAACTAAAAGAGGAAACAAGTAGTGTTTAAACAAATACCCAAAAACCCGAGAAATTTGTTTAAAAGAGCACAAAATTTATGGATAAAACGATTATTTGTGGATAACTTCTTTAACCCTTAAAACCTCATCCCTGATTTTGGGGCTTTCAGAAATTAATCTATTTACTTTCTCAACACCATGAATAATAGTCGAATGGTCTCGTCCCCCAACAACGTCACCCACCCCGGCCAGCGACAGACCGGCTTCCGTGCGGAGCAAAAACATCAAAATTTGCCTTGCTCTAACAATGGAGGCTTTTCTGGAAGGCCCTTTGATTTTTCCCTCGTCGACGTTGAAAAAGTTATTAACAGCAGTAAAAATTTTGCTTGGCGAGGGAGTAGAATTCTGGTTTAAATTAGTGGTGGAAATAAGACTTTTTAAATAATCACGGTCAAACAGCCCGCCGGAAATTTTAATTTTAGCCATCGTTGAAGTCAGAACCCCTTCAAGCTCTCTTGCACCTCCATGGCTCTCGCGAGCAATGTACTCAACTAAATCGTCGTCAAGTTTAATATTTTTCTCCTTACACTTCGCCTTAATAATCGCCATCCTCATCTCAATATCAGGGTAGCCTATATCGGCAACCATGCCGCCCAGGAACCTGCTAATAAGCCTGTCTTTAAGTCTCCCTAGCTCTTTTGGGTGTTTGTCAGAAGCCGCAACCATTTGCCTTCCGGAAAGAGTGAGCTCATTAAAACAATGGAAAAATTCATCCTGAGTGCTTTCCTTGCCGGCTAAAAATTGAATATCATCAATCAAGAGAACATCGACATTTCTATATTTTTGTCTGAAATGCTGTTGAGTACGATTGTTCAAAGATTGAATGAAATCATTAGTAAACTTTTCGCTTGTGGTGTAGAGAACCTTGATATCAACTGTTTTATCAATAGCCGCATTGCCAATTGCCTGTAAAAGGTGAGTTTTCCCTACACCGGTTGGTCCCCAGATCAACAGTGGATTATAAGCCTGCCCTAAGTTTTCAGAAACTTGACTTGCGGCAACGTGGGCTAAATTATTAGGTGCGCCCACAACGAAATTATTAAAAACATAATTTGGGTTTAGGGCCTCAAATTTACGAGAATGCGCGTTAAACTTCTGAGCTTCTCCGGTGAACAGGGGTCCGCTTTTAAGAGAATTAATATTATCACTCTGTGATACTACAAAAATAACTTCGAGGTTTACATAGCCTTTCTTATTTTTGACTTCATCAATTACATTTTTGTATCTACCTTCGACCTGTTCCTTTAAAAAATTATTCTTCACGCCAATTACTAGCAAATTCCTATCTTCACTTTGCTTAAAGTCCATTACATGAGACCCGGAAAACCAGGTCTTAAACGTTGACTGCGATACTTGTAATTTAACTCCTGTGAGAATATCACTCCAGAGTTTTTGACCACTTTTATTCAAATTACACCTCAAAACAATAAAGACTGAAGGCCACGTTCATACAACTGTACGTGGCAAGCTAAGATAGATAAAATCGCAGGCAATCTTGGCAGACTGAAGAGGCAGCTTAATAAACTTCCGAGGGTTAAGAACCCTCGGTTTTCACTTATCAAATCATTCGGCTTTGGCTCAAGCTCCGAGACCGAACTTCCTCGGAAGTATGTTTCCCCTTCGCTTCATCCCCGCCCTAATATTCAATTTTTGGCGAGGTTTTCGCGAAGCGAAAATAAAATTAGCGTAGTATCCATCTTTACAAAACCTATCAACACTTGTCAAGAAAGCAAATTCTTTGTGGATAACTTCCCGTTACAACCCCCAACTCCCAGCTTGATATATCCTATTATTTCTAGTAATCTAATGGTCTGGGAAAATAAGTCGTCGGGTCTAATAACCTAAACAATCTAATCACATGCCAAAAAGAACCTACCAACCAAAGAAAAGAAAAAGGGCTCGAAAGCACGGTTTCAGAAAGCGTATGCAATCTACCAATGGGCAGAATGTCATAAAGAGAAGAAGAGCAAAGAAGAGAAGTAAGTTGGCAGTTTAATGCTGCCTATAAAAAGCCAGCCAAATTTGTCGAATTTCTCAAAAAAAGATTTAAGAGGCAAAAAGATTTTGAGCAAAGATTTAGTGTTAATTGGCAAAACTGGCGCAGAGAAATTAAAACTAATTATTTCAGTTAGTAAAAAAGTTGCCCCAAAGGCAGTAGATAGAAATAGGATAAAAAGAATTATTAAAGAAAGCTTGGGGGTAAACAAGCGGGCCAAAGGAGAGATAAAAATTATAGTTAAGAAAAATGTGGCTTACCTTAAAACGCCGGAAATTAGAGTTAAACTAGAAAAGTTATTTAAAAAATTATGAACAAAGCAATAATTATCTTGTTTAGAATTTATCATTTAATTTTTAGAACCAATGTAGCTGCTTGTAGGTTTGACCCGACCTGCTCGCGATATCTAATAGATGCTACCCAAAAATATGGAACAATCAAAGGATTATATCTGTCTACAAAAAGAATACTTTCTTGTCACCCGTTATCTAAAAGACCAATTTATGATCCAGCCTAAAACGAAAATTTGTCAGCTAATAACTTGTCCTGAGCGACTGGAAGGAGTCGAAGGATGAACCCTTTTGACACCTTTTTAATAAACCCCATCCTTAATGCTCTTGTAGTTTTCTACACAATTTTCCTATCCATTGGTGTTCCCGGGGCTTTAGGTATTTCTATAATCGTTCTTACAGTGCTTATCAGACTAGCCCTGTGGCCACTGACCTCTACCCAGCTCAAAAGTACTCAAAAAATGGCTGCACTTAAGCCGCATATGGATAGAATAAAAGATGAGCATGGTCACGACAAAGTACGTCATCAGCAGGAAATATCTAAACTTTACAAAGAACATGGGGTAAATCCGCTTGCAGGATGTCTTCCTCTCATTTTACAAATCCCAATATTTATTGCCCTTTACCAGGTTCTTCTTAGGGTTGTAGATTTAAACAATGGAGATTTTCTAACACGTATTAACAGCCAACTTTATTCCCCGGCTCTACACTTAAAGGAGCTCCCCAGTACTAACTTTTTAGGCTTAAGTCTTGCTTCGAAACCGAGCGACTGGTCATCTGTTGGCTTTCTAATCCTACTTATACCCGTCATCACGGGTGCCCTCCAGTTTATTCAGTCGAAAATGCTTAGCCCCCAAACAGCAAACACCGAAGCCGTAATTAAAAAGGATTCAAAAAAGAAAGCCGCCGAAGGCGAGCCTCGCCCAAAAGGGCGGGAGGGGGTGGAAGACACAATGGCGTCTATGCAGTCTCAAATGACGTTAATTATGCCCTTAATGATTGCTTTTTTCTCATACGGTTTCCCGGTCGGTCTTTCACTCTACTGGAACACTTTTACAGTTCTAGGAATCATTCAGCAGTACAAGATATCAGGAGCAGGGGCAATGAATAAATTTTTACCGGAAAAATGGCAAAAGCAAAATTAGACGAAAACTTAGTAGCAGAAAATGTAAAAGACCTAATTGAAAAGTTAGGTGTATCGGCTACAGCCGAAATTTCCAAAGTCGATAATGATTCAGGTCCACAGTCGAAGGCGAGGACCGCACACCCTATATTTTTTGTAGAAATAGAAAGCGAAGATTCCTCTCTACTCATTGGCAAATACGGATCCAATCTTGATAGTCTCCAATTTATTCTAGCTGTTAGGCTAAAATCACTAACCGACCGGGATGATTTCGAACTATTTTTGGATATCGCAGGTTGGCGCAAACAAAAAGAAGAAAAGCTCACAAACATGGCCCAAAATATAGCCGACAAAGTTGCAACAACCGGCAAAGAGGAACACCTTTACAATCTCAAACCTTCCGAGCGAAGAATTATCCACACTGCTCTCACCACTCACCCTAAGGTAACTACCGTTTCTGAGGGTGAAGGCGAAGGCCGATATTTAATAATTAAACCAAAGGGTTAAATATATCAGAGGAGCGCCATTGCCAATTAAGTATTGGCAAAGCGACCTGCTGATATTAAAATTACTTCGTGTTTAAAAAAGTCCTTTACAATACCGGTGCACAGACCTTGGGTAAAATAGTAACCGCTTCGGCTACACTTCTCATTACATTAATAATCGGCAGATCTCTTGGCCCGGCACTCTTTGGGGAATTTACAAAAATTTTCGTTTATGTCGGGTACTTTTATGTTCTTGTGGATTTTGGGTTAAACAGTATATTTGTAAAAGAATCACAAGATAAAAACACAAGCAATTTATTCAAAAGTTTACTTGGTCTTAGGCTGGTACTGGCCACGCAACTTACTCTGCTGGCAATAATTATTAGTTTTTTCCTGCCGTACGACGCGCAGACTTTAACCGGGTTTAGCCCGCTTGTTAAAACCGGTATAATTATCGCCTCACTCACAATTCTTACGCAGGCACTTTTTGCAACAGGCAGTGCCTTTTTCCAAAAAAATCTCAGGTACGATTTGTCAGCAGTCGCCACAATACTTGGGTCTATGGTCATGGTTGCAATTACGTTTATTCTCTTTTTTAAAACAAGACTGCTTCTACCCTACATATTTGTTTATGTTATTGGCGGTGCTACTTACACAGCCGCCTCCTACTATTTGATATGGCGCAAATTCAGGCAGAATCTAAGGCCAACCTATGAACTTAACCAGTTAAAAACACTACTTTCGTTAAGCTGGCCAATAGGCATAGCTTTAGTTTTAAATCTTCTCTATTTCAGAATCGACGTTTTAATATTGGCGAATTTTAGAGAAAGCGCAGAAGTCGGCCTGTATGGTTTAGGGTATCAATTTTTCCAGGCGGGTCTTGCGGTTCCGATCTTCTTTGCCAATGCTCTTTACCCAATTCTGGCCAGGCAATATTCCCAAAAAAGTAGTGAATTTAAAAAAACAATTAAAACCTGGTCTGTTTACTTATTCTTATTTTCTCTGGCACTGACTGTTTTTTTAATTGCAATTTCATACCTAATACCCGTTCTTTACGATGTACGCTTTGCAGGCTCGGCAACTGCCCTGCGAATTCTCTCAATCGGTATGCCGGCCTTTTTTATGTCAGCTCTCATCTGGCATTTGTTAATCATTTACGGCAGGCAAAAATTATTAATATACATCTATGCAATCGGTGCAGTATTTAATTTAATTTCGAACTTAATTCTTATTCCGCGATTCGGTTATTTAGCAGCCGCAACGACAACTGTTGTTTCCGAAATACTTATACTTGTTTTGCTATTGGGAGCCTTAAAAGGAATAAATTTTTCTAAAAGAAGCTAAATTAATTGTTCGGGGTTCTTATACCGTGGTTTTTCAAATGCCTTCATTTTGACTACAATAGGAACATGTTAAAAGTTTATTGCGACGGTGGCGCCCGGGGTAATCCGGGGCCGGCAGCTTACGGATTTGTAGTAAAAGAAGAAGGCGCAACTATCAAAGAGGGCAATGGTTATATTGGCGTTGCCACCAATAACGTGGCAGAATATACTGCAATAGTCGAAGCCCTGAAGTGGTTAGGTCCTAATAAGAAAGGCGCCCAACTGCATTTTTTCTTAGATTCCCAGCTTGCCGCCTCCCAGCTAAATGGAATCTTCAAAGTTAAAAATGCTAAAATTCGCGAGCTTCTTGTGAAAATTCGCGAACTGGAAAATGAGTTTGGCAAAATTATTTATCAGCATGTACCCAGAGACCAAAATAAAGAAGCAGATAAACAGGTAAATATAGCACTAGATCAAAGATCGATTTGAAATTGACCTAATTAACCTAATGACTAATTGCTCTAATCAAATCCCAATCAACGAATACCCAAAAAACTAATTATTGGAACTTGGGAATTATTTAGAAATTAGAATAATTAGAAATTAGAAATTTTATTTATGGAGCTTAAAGAATTTATAAAAATTTTAAAAAGTTATCTTACTGTAATAATAGTGCTGGCAATCGTTGGCGCAGCCAGCGGGTTTTATTCAACTAGATATTTTTCATCTGGTTACCACCACACCCAAGTTTATTTTCTGACCGATTCAAGTGCTCAGCCAGCCTCAGTCGAAAACATCAAGTCAGAAAATTTCTTCACGCAAGAAAAGGCTAGAAATTTTACAGACACTGCAGTAGCAATTTTAGAAAGCCCGGACTTTAAAAGTGAGAATATTGGTACCGGTGACGAGCTCATTGTTCGCAAATTGGCACCTCAAGTTATAAGGCTTACATACGTCAGTCCAAATGCCGATTCTAATAATTCTCAGCTTCAAAAAGTCACTGAAAACTTCAACACAAAGAGCCAATCTCTTACCGGAAGCACTCAAGCATCCCAACTCAAAGCAGTCGCCGGTTTTCAGCCACCAAGCTATTCGTCACTCAATCAATTTGTTTTAGCAGTTGGGGGTGCATTCATAGGCATCGTTTTTGCCCTATTCGTTATTGGTGTAAAAAATTACTTGAAAATTTAGATAGTGATCCACACTGCCCAATCAACCTTTGAGAAAGTACTAGTTACAGAAGCAGGTTCACTTTTAGGCTTCAAAATTGCTGATTTCTATCTTAAACAAGGGAAACAAGTTTTTGGGGTAGGTAGAATATCTCCTCCCGATCAAATTTTAAAAAATCCCAATTTTACCCTTCTTGATATCGACATATCTCAACCTTTTCCGGCTCATATCCAAAAGCTTGATTTAATAGTTCATCTACTTCACGAAAGCACTGATACTCTTAAAAAATTTACTCCAAATACCTATCTAACTACAGCTACGAATAATATAATTTCAAAATCTAAAGAAGGTACGAAAGTAATCTTAATTGCTCCCCTAGAAACAAATAACAACTTCTGGGGAAAGCTTTCTCAAGATGAGCAGGTAAGAGGGAATCTTGAATTGTATTTAGTTGGAGACGTCTACGGGCCAAATGAACCATTTATAGATGCTGCCAAAAACCACCCCCACACTTTTCGTCACCATATGAGACATTTCTACTACCATAATGGACTTACTAGCCTTATTGCCCAAGCAGTTGTTGCCGACAGGGTAGTTTTAGAGGATGAGGGGCTGCATAATGTTTACCCAACTTACATAGACGATGTGCTGGAAGCTATTGAACATTTTCAAAACAATAATTCCAAAAATGTTAGAATAATTGTTTCCCAAAGCCCTCAAACTGCGCTTAGTTGTGCCTATGATATTCAAAAAATCGCTAGAGTTAGTCTCGATAAAGAATTAAAACTTTTCTTTTCCGGGCTAGAGAGACATATTGAAAGAGAACCTCATCCTTTGATTCACCTCGACTCTCTCGGCTTTAAGCCGGAGGTCAAGCTCGAAGATGGATTAAAAAAAACTCTTGAATTTTACAAAGAAATAGGGAAGTCTCACCTCACACCTCAAAATCAACCCCCCCACTTCTCATCTCACACCTCTAGAATCGAAGATATCCAAAAACGCTACCAGCAACATATTCAAACGCCGCCACAATCTAAATTTAGAAAGATAACTTCTAAGATTCCCCTAAACAGATCTCATTTCAAAACCAAAAAAATAATACTTGCCGCCCTCATCCTATTTTTTCTAATAGGAGTAAAAACCAGCCTTGATATTTATCTGGCAGCCTCGTCTCTAAAAGCCGCGAGAGAATCTTTTACCATCGGCGATTTAAATAGGGCAGAAGAAAAATCAAAAGCTTCCGGCAAATCCTTCAAAGCAGCAGCTAATAAATTAAAAATCATTACTTTCCCGTTTTCGCCAATTTTTCCTACTCAAGTCACAGCTATAAATGACAGTCTATCTAGCGCTTATTTGGGCACCAAAGCTCTTAATTTATTCTCGCAGGGAGCCCGGGCTCTTTCTATTGACCTTGCATCAGTTACTTCAAGTGAGAAAGAAAAAACTTCTCTAGACACCGAAACTGCCGGTGCTAACTTTCAAGAGGCATATTTAACGTCAACTCAGGCGCTAAAACTCGCGCAAACTGCCAAACAAGGGAATTTATTCTTAAATAGTCTTCAAGATATGGAAATTCAATTCAGGGACTTAACCAATTACTCGTCTGCCGCAGCTCAGTTTGCAGGTTTTCTTCCCGACTTTATTGGCAAGACAGATAAAAAAACGTACCTAGTTCTTGTCCAAGACAATAGTGAGCTTCGTCCCGGGGGTGGCCTTATCATTAGCTTCTCGGAAATAGTCTTTAATAGTGCCAAGTTAGCTAGTTTTACATTTCAGGATATTTATACCATCGAGAGCAATCTAGAAGAAAAAATCGAACCGCCAAAAGAGTTATCCGGAAAACTTGGTATCGAACAACTATATCTTCGAGACTCCAATTGGAGTACAGATTTTACCGCAAACGCTGCTACCGCTAGGGATTTTTACCAAAAAGAGACAGGTAAAAGTGTAGACGGTGTTATTGCGATCGACACATCTTTACTTAAGAGTTTACTGGGCATTATCGGTCCATTGAATATTTCTGGCCAAGATGTATCCGGCGACAATATAGCCGAGACACTAACAGCTCAAACTGACAATGTTTTCCTCGCGAATTTATCGACCGAAATATTTAATAGAGTTGTAAGTTCGATCTCTAATTCTCAAGACACCGAAGAAATTCCTTTTCTCGATCTGTTTAACGCATTCCGACAAGCGCTTTATTCAAAACACATTCTGGCAAGTTTCGACGATAAAAATTTATCATCACTTGTCAAAACTAAGGCTTGGAACAATTCCCTGCCTCCGGTAATTTTCGATCCGGCCGATGATTCTAAAGGGGCCCGCGACTTTTTGGCGCTATCCGAAGCCAATCTTGGCGCCAATAAAGTTAATAGATTCATTGAAAGAAACATAGATTATGAAATGACTGTAGGCAAAAACGGCAGCCTTACGGCAAATTTAAAAATCACATATAAAAATAATTCTCAAAGAAACTCTTACACTAATTTCTTGAGAGTTTACGCCCCGTTTGCATCAAGCCTGACGTCCTACTCAAACGGAGAGAATGAGGATCTCGACGAAGTCGAAGTAACTCAAGCTAGTAACTTACAAGTTTTCTCTACTTTTGTTGAGGCAGCCCCAAACGAATCAAAAGTAGTCGAATTTACTTATAAAATTCCCAAAACAATCAAACTCGAAAAATCCCCAAGTTACAATCTTTATGTTTCCAAACAGCCGGGAACCTTAAAAGACCCGTTTACCTTCACTTTCAATTTACCCGAAAATATCCAAATCGAATCAGTCGGCAGTGATACATCACACAAAAACCATCAAAATTACTCAGAAGAAACTAACCTTGAGGTAGACCGACAGTTTGAAATAAGTCTTCTAAAGAAGTAAAATTGCAAGTATGAAAGCGATCGACATGACGCGGATTTATAGAGATTATAAAGGTAAGTGGGTCGCTCTTAAAAGTCCCACAGATATGACCGTTGTTGCTTCTGCAAAAACGCTACAAGAAGCACTCTTTAAAGCGCAAAAGAAAGGCATAAAAATGCCACTAATGGTTGACATTCCCAAGGAAATGCTTCCGATCGTGGGCTTGGGAAAAATTTCCTCGTAATGGTTTTTCCTTATCGGCAAGTTTCTTCAGAAATCAGACGACCAGTAATTCCTGTCATTTTAAAAAATAGATTCCCACTGCCTGAAGGCAGTGGTTCTCTGATCTTCGCTCAAGATTCGCTTCATCTCCGGCTTAAAAGCCGGAGTTTTTCCGCTCAGAATAAAAGCAAATTCGTGCTCTATTCGGGCTTAATCGATTCTGGCGCCGATTATTGTATTTTCAATATTCAAATAGCTAAAGAACTGGATATTCCGTTGCAATCGAAAAAGATCAGTTTAAAAGGTATTGGTAGAGAAAAAGTTACCGGTTACCTAGGGAAAGTCGAAATCAGTATTAATGGTCTAAACTACGATCTCACCGCCATTTTCGCGGAAATGGAAGAGTTCGGTCATGGAATCTTAGGACAAAAAGGGTTTTTTGATCGTTTTGACGTTAAGCTAAGTTATCAAAAACAAACACTAGAAATTAAACCTGCAACTAAAGAAAGTTAAAAAGCAATTTTCCCGCAACCGGCAATTTGAAATTGAAGTTGTGAAGAAGTAATTATTTGATTATTTTCGATCTGCTCTACCGAACAAGCCCGCGCCACCTGCGGCTGCTCCGCTTCCACCCAAACCTAATCCAATACCAGCCGCCGGTGCAACTGCTGCCCCTACCGCCGCTGCGCCACCTACTAATAGCGCAATTAAGATAGCCATCCAAGCTGGGTGCCTTTTGGCAAAATTTATCATCTTTTCCCAGTTGTTTGGGAATCTTTCCTTCAACGTTTTCTTCGCAGATTCTGCTCTTGTAACTCTATCAAACACTGCTTGTGCCATTTCTGGATATTCTGCAGCTATACCCATGAAATACTCAAGTTCAAGATCACCTCTGCCTCCCTGATTAATTATTCGGTCCGCTAAATACCTTGAATATTGGGCTCGATCTTCTATACTTAACGGCTGACCTTGCCCAATGGCTTCTTGAATTTTTCTTATTTTAGCCTCTGTTGCGTCCTGAGTGACCTCCATTATTTCCTGTAAGTATTTAGAACGCGCCTCTTCATCCATTTGTAAGTAGTCTTGCCGCGATACCCTTCTTAGAGTATCTTGACTCATGCGATCTTTTAACGTAAATTCGTCTCTTTCTCTTTGTAGAGCTTTCTCCAGTGCGTCCTGGTCCTTCTTTAAAGTTTGACGCAGATTAACTAATTTTTCAGTCAATTCAGACTTTTTATCTTCGAGCTGGGTTCTTTTTTCATCACTTTTGGTTCCTGTTATTCTTTCATCAAGCTTATCGATTTCATCTTCTAAGTCGGTAATCTGTCTCTTCCAATCATCAATATTTGCCCTTAATTGACCGGGATCAGCAGCTTCTCTTTGGAGATCTTCGAGTTCTTTGGCTTTTGTCTCTCTGTCTTCTTGAGTTTGTTCTGTTTCATGTTGGCCGGATTTTTGTTCATAGACACCTTTAACCTCGTCAGCCTCCCCTTTGGCTTCACGCAGCTCATCTTCTATAGCTTTGATGGCGTTTGCATCTTGCTCACCTTGCGGTTTGGCTTGTTCGTCTCTTAGTCTTTGTTCAAGAGTCCTTGCAACAGATTGTTTTTGTTCATTTAGCCCTTTAAGCTCATCTGCACTCTTCGTTCCTAGGTCAGCTATTCTCTCCGCTCGTTGTCTCTCTCTCTGCCGTATTTGGTCTCTCTCGTTTATTCCAGTGGAGGCCCCAGATCTTTCGTTAGCAACTGTTTGCAACAGAGCAAGCTCACCACGTGCTTGATTCCAATCGTTAATAAATTGTTGCCTTTGTTCAGGGCTAATTCTGGCCTGTGTATTGGCCATATCCCTAAGTTGTTGTTCGACCAAAGTTGCCCTTTGTACTTCAGCATTAAATTGATTCTCAGGCATTTGTCTGTATCCTTGTAATTGCGTTTGGAACTGAGCAACGTCTGCTTCTGCTTGAGCTCGGGCATCACCCGCATCTACTGTTTGCGCTTCGACGGCTGGTTGTGGTGGGGCTGCTTCTACTTGTGGCTCTGGAACTTGTGGCGTTTCAGCAGTTTGGGGTGGTACTTCTCTTAAGGGTTCGATATTGATATCAGGCTGCAAACCTCCAGCTGCTGCCTGGTCTACATCTTGAGCTAATGCTTCAAGCCCTTCTTCCGGTTGGGCTTCTGCTTGACCTAGCTCAGGCGCTGCGGCAGCTTCTGCTTGCGCGGCAACTTGCTGTTCAGGCGTTTGTGGTTCCGGTGCTGCAGGTGGTTGACCGGAACCCTGTACTTCCGGTCCTGTTGGGGGTGTTTCTGGCACGTCTCCAGCCATTTAACCTCCTTGGGTTGCTAAACTTTCCAGTTTTCCTAAAAATTTAGCTTGGTTTTTGACGATGAAGTCTTGAAATTCGTCGCCGTTTAAGCTCAAATCCAAAGTCTTTTTGTCAAACATATCCTTGATGTCTTTATCTTCCACTCCAAGGGCTGTCAGCCGGTCGCCTACAGTACTATCCTCAGCTTCAAACGGATTTTTGTAATCCTCCGGCAACTCTTTGGCCGGAATAGTGTCAGAGAGAATTACTGCGTTGTCCTGCAGGAATTTGGCAAAGCTGGATGCATAAACTTCTGTTTTTAAAATTTCTGCGGAAAATTTTTTGCCGGCCTCTTCTTTGGTTAGTCCAAGAGTCGCCAATCTATCACCAATGGAAGTGGGTTTGTCAGTTAGTGCTGCTACAACATCACTTAGTACTAGTTGTTTCATCGGCAGTTTGCACTATTGCTTCGCTCGCAATTTTGTGCGCCTCGTCTATTTTGCCCGAGTCAATAGCGGCCAGCGCCAAGCGGTGAGCACTAAGCTCACGCGAGGCAGCAATTTCCCCCTTAATTTTAGTATACAATATATTAAAAACAGGGTATTTACCGGAAAGGTTTTTGTAAAAGTCGGCAACAGTTTCTTCGTGCTTTTCGATTCTCTCAACCTCCGCCAGAGTTAATTTTGCGGCTGCGCGGGCCATTTCAACGGACAGCGTACCGGAGTTTAAATTTTTGATTATGACCTCTAAGACTTCTTTTTCAACTTTTTTCTTTGCCGA
>MFBV01000032.1:0-53558 GCA_001776505.1 Candidatus Curtissbacteria bacterium RIFCSPLOWO2_02_FULL_40_11
TGCCCAGAAGACGAACCAAAGTTGCTCCAATTCAACTAGAAAAAAAAACTATAATAACCATTGTTGGTTTTTCATTAGTTGGTTTTTCAATTTTACTTTTCCTTTCTTTTTTCACTAATGCTGCAGCACTTACATCTCTCCGGGGGTACTTCTATAAGCTGTTCGGCTTAGGAACAATAATTATCCCTCTTCTTATCATTATTTCCGCATTACCTTTGCTTTCAGTTAAGCTTCGCGTAGCAAAATTAAACATTATTTTAGGTGCTTTTAGTACGATGCTTTCTTTGCTAGCCCTTATCTCACCGCTAAGGGCTAGCTTAGCTGGAAATCTGCCAAGTGCGCTTTGGTCTGTTATGTCATCTTTGGTCACCCCTGTTGGAGCATTTTTTGTGCTATTTTTTATTTTTATTATTTCAACATTTATTACCCTAAACACGAGTCTGGAAAACGCAATCTCAGCAATCGTTGGTTCTTACAAAAAAATAACTAATTTTTTCAAGTCAGTTAAACTTAAAATTTTTGGACCACCCAAACCAAAATTTGTTACCAAAGGAGCGCCAATTCCCCAAAAAGCGCATATAAGAGATACAGATGGTCCGGCAGGACTTAAAGATAATATCGTAGTTAATACCCCTGGTGAAGCTAAAGTCTGGCAGTACCCACCACTTTCGCTCCTTTCACAATCACGAGGAGCTCAGGCTAACAGAGGCAATTTAAAACAAAATGCCCAAGTGATTGAAAAGACTTTAGAAAGTTTTGGTATTACTGCCAAAGTTGTCGAGGTAAATCTCGGACCAACTGTTACTCAGTATGCGCTGCAAATTCCCATGGGTACCAAGCTTTCAAAAATTTTGACTTTGCAAAACGATCTGGCACTCGCTCTAGCAACACTGACCGGGAATGTTCGAATCGAAGCACCTATTCCCGGTAAATCACAAGTCGGGATAGAAATACCTAATATCTCACCAGAAATTGTATCTCTAAAGAATATTCTTTCGAACGATCAAATGCGCTCAAGCAAGTCAAAACTTACAGTTGGTCTTGGATTAGATGTTTCAGGTTCTCCAGTAATTACCGATATTGCAAAAATGCCGCACGTTTTAATTGCCGGAACTACCGGGTCGGGTAAATCGGTTCTAATGAACACGATTATCGCAACAATCCTTTTTAGAGCAAGCCCCCAAGAAGTTAAATTTATTATGGTTGATCCCAAAAGGGTTGAACTTACCGATTATAATGACATTCCACATTTATTAACTCCGGTAATTGTCGAGCCAGAAAAAATTCTTTCAGCTCTCAAATGGACTATGGCAGAAATGGATAGAAGATACAAATTATTTAATAAAGCTCAAGTTAGAAATATCGCAAGCTATAATGAACTTTCAGGTTTTCAAGCCCTTCCTCATATAGTTTTAGTTGTAGATGAGTTACAGAACCTAATGGAATTTGCACCAGTTGAAGTTGAAGACACGATTGTTCGCTTAGCTGCAATGGCTAGGGCAACTGGAATCCATTTAGTTGTTGCTACCCAAAGACCATCCGTCGATGTCATTACTGGTCTCATTAAAGCTAACATTCCATGTAGAATTGCTTTCAATGTTTCTTCCATGGTGGATTCCAGAGTCATAATTGATCAACCGGGCGCAGAAAAACTTTTAGGCAAAGGAGATATGCTTTTTGTTCCGCCCGATGCTTCTAAACCATCGAGAATCCAAGGAGTTTATGTCTCCGACACCGAAATAAGAAATCTGATCTCTTTCTTGAAAAAATCAGGTGTCGAGCCAGAATACACAGAAGAAGTGATCACTATGCCTCTTGGCAAAATGAAAGGCGGGGCAGGTGGAGCCGAGGGTGAAAGAGATGAACTTTTTGAAGAAGCAATCAGAACTGTTTGCCAATATGACCGTGCATCAGCATCTCTTCTTCAAAGAAGGCTCAAAATCGGTTATGCTAGAGCAGCAAGAATTTTGGATGAGCTAGAAACTGCCGGAGTAGTAGGTCAAGGTGAAGGATCAAAACCAAGAGATGTTCTCGTTAAAAATCCCGAAGATTTTTTCCAGGCGCACGCTGAGGCGCAGAATCCACCGCAAGAGTCAGCATAATTTTATATGAGTAGTTTTGGTGAGCTTCTTAGACAAAGGAGAGAATCTAAACGTATTTCGATTAAGAAGGCATCAAAAAAATTACTCATAAAAAAAGATCACCTCATAGCTTTAGAAAATGAAGACTGGCAAAGTTTGCCGGAAGCCACATTTACAAAAGGTTACATCAAAAGTTATTCGGAATTCTTAGGGTTAGACAAAGAGAAAATGTTAGCTTTTTACAGGCGTGATTTTGACGAGAGAAAAATACCCAAAACTGAAAGCCACAAGAGTGCGCCAAAGAGTTTTTTCATCACACCCAAAAGACTAAGAAATTTTATATTCGCTGTAGCAGTCATAGGGTTCATAGCTTATATAACTGTTCAGTATTCGTCTGTTCTTAAATCTCCTAAACTGGAAATTCTTCAACCCCCGGAAGACGACATTACCGTTTCTGTTCCCATAATCGAAGTTAGCGGTAAAACAGAAAGCGAGTCACAAGTTTCGATTGACGGCGAATTTGTTCCTACAGACCAAGATGGAAACTTTTCACGATTTTACAAACTTGATGAAGGTCAAAACATAATCGAGATTATTGCTTCCAAAAGACTCTCGCCAAAAACTAAAATCACCCGCACAATCCGTCTCATTCCTTAACTGGAAGCTTAAAAAAAAATTGACAAAATCAACAACTTAAAGTATATCTGTGTGTACGCTAAACGCAAAATGCGCTTCACTTACTTTTGGCATTAAGCTTGTAGCGTTCAGCGTTAAGCACAAAAACTAACTGCCCTATGGATCTAACACAAGCTATTCTTTTATCCGTTATTGTCGTTCTTGCAATATTTCTTGTGGTAATTGGCTTTCAGGCATTTTTTGTGCTCAAAGATTTGCGAAAGTCACTGACAAAAATGAATAAATTAATGGAAGATGCCGATGGGTTGGTGTCAGATGTCAAAAAGCCCGTTAACACTGTAACCAGCTTATTTACAGCACTAACAGCCGGTGCCGGAATCGCCCATATTATTAAAAAAGTTAAACAACTGGAGGGTAAAAGTGAGCGAAAATAACAGCAACAACAACTCCACATTGTTACTTGGAGTAATATTAGGAGCTGCACTTACCTATCTTTTTGCAACAAAGAGTGGCCAAAAAACAAGAAAAGAACTTTTTAAAGATGTTGCTAAAATCTTAGAAAACTTAGGTGAGGAACTAGAAGAGAAAGAAGAATTCAAAGCCGCCTTTGGCGAGCCTCGCCCAAATGGGCGGGAAAAAATAGAAGATAAAAAAGAGGAGATTGAAAAAAAATTAGAAGAAAAGGTTGAAGCAATCCAAAAAGAGGCAAAAGAAAAATTAGAACAGGTTAAAGAAGAAGCTAGCCAAGAAGTCGAATCAGCAAAAGAAAATATTATTGAGCAGGTTAGGGAAGTACCCCAGCAAGTTGCCGAAATCCAAAAAAAAGGCCGCCACTTCTTCTTCCGCAAGCGCCATCAGGGCGAATCCTAGAGATTATTAGCTTCGTCAAAAGTGTCATCAGGGTCTGCGAAGCAAATTTTTAGCAACTCAAAGATATTCTCCTCTGTTATAGATTCGCCAACTAAGCTAATTGTTGTTTCAGAATAATCTTTGGGTCCCGGACCTTTTATCATGCCGAGAACTTCTTGTAAATTAGTTTGGAATTTGTGACTTTTCCCACTGGGAACAACAATTGAAATATCATGAGCTCTCAGTTCATCTTGCTTATCCGACTCCCCAGTATCATAAAGTAATTCAATTTGCCTATTTAAATTCCCCTCATTACTTTCATCATCACTCGCCATAAACTTTAAAGAATATATTACTTTACAAAGAGCAGAATCTTTTAGTGCAGGTCTAAAATTTCTTTTTACAGTATATTTTCCAAGACCCATTTCACGAAGAATTCGTTCGAATTCACCGACTAATATTTTGTCAACACTCTGAAATCTTGCAGTTTGAGCTTCAGTAAACAAACCCTGAGGTAATTCCTGAACTGGTGAATTTTCTACCTTATGTCTAGTACGCCACGTATTAGCTAAAGGTATAATTAACTTTCTGTATGCTTCGATTTCGGATCTAACACTCATGGAACGGTAATTTTAGAAATATCAGACGAAAGTGTCAAGGAAATTTTTATTTGTAGCAATACTCTAATATATAATATTCAAAATGAACTCAACCGTAGTCAGGCAAAAGTTTTTGAAGTTTTTTGCAAACAAGGGTCATAAAATCATTCCTTCGGCATCTTTAGTTCCCGATGAATCCGTCGAGCTTGCCGGGACACAAAGGGTTTTGTTTACCACCGCCGGCATGCACCCGCTTGTTCCTTATCTATTGGGCAAAGCGCATCCGGAAGGTCAAAAGCTTACTAACATCCAGCGATGTTTGAGAACGGACGACATCGACGAAGTTGGTGATAGTGTCCATAATACATTCTTTGAAATGCTTGGTAACTGGTCAATCGGTGATCCAAAATCATCAGATGGCATTGGCAAAAACGGCTATTGGAAAGAAGAAGCAATTTCCTGGTCTTATCAGTTTCTTATCAATGAGTTAAAACTCGATGCCAGACGAATTTATGTTTCAGTCTTTGCGGGAGACAGTGATGCACCTTTTGATGAGGAATCTTTCGAAATATGGCGAAAACTGGGTGTAGCTGAAAAAAGAATATTTAAATACGGCAAAGAAGAAAATTGGTGGGGTCCGGTGGGCGAAACTGGCCCATGTGGGCCGGATACCGAAATGTTCTATGATCTTGACCCCACGTCAACAACGCCTATTGACCCCAGTAGCAACAGCAATCGTTTCATAGAAATCTGGAACGATGTTTTTATGCAGTACGAGAAGAAAGTCAGAAGTCAGAAGTCAGAAGTCAGAAGTATATCAGAATCAGGCCCAAACGAGTTTGAATTTGTTCCACTCAGGCAAAAAAATGTTGATACCGGAATGGGGCTTGAAAGAATTCTTACGGTTGTTCAAAACACCAAATCTATTTACGAAACCGACCTTTTTTTGCCATTAATGAAAAAAATAGAAGATCTATCAACAAGTTACAATCAAAAGTCGGCTCGAATTGTTGCCGACCACATTCGCTCTGCAGTATTTTTAATTTTCGACAGGGTCACACCATCGAATGTGGAACGCGGCTATATTCTGCGCCGCCTAATTCGAAGATCAATCCGTCACGCATCAATTTTGGAAATCAACGAAGACTTTTTACAAAACTTAACTAAAACCGCAGTTAAAATTTATGAAGGTTTTTACCCCGGGCTTATCGAGCATGAAGACTTAATAATAAAAGAACTGCAAACTGAGGAGCAGAAATTCAAAAAAGCACTTGCTTCAGGAATTAGGGAATTTGAAAAGATAAAGGGCAACATTTCCGGCAAAGCGGCATTTGATCTTTACCAGAATTTCGGCTTCCCGATTGAATTAACTGCCGAACTGGCGACAGAAAAAGGGAAAAGCGTAGATGTAAAAGAATTTGAAGAACTTCTGCGCGAGCATCAAGAAAAATCAAGAAAAGCAAGTGGTAAAACAAAAGGAGGTTTAGCGGTTCAGGGAGAAACAGCAGCCAAGCTACATACTGCCACTCACTTGCTTCATCAAGCACTTCGCGATGTCTTGGGCAAACATGTTCACCAAACGGGCTCACATATTACAGAAGAAAGGTTAAGGTTTGACTTTAGCCACGGTGAAAAAATGACCGCCGGCCAAATAAAAAAAGTAGAAAATATTGTTAACAAAAAAATTAAAGAAAATCTTTCCGTAAATAAGAAAATTATGCCTAAACAAGCTGCAGATAAATTGAGTGCCATTGGGCTGTTTGATGAAAAGTACGGTGATTTAGTTGATGTTTATTACATAGGTAATTCACCACACATCGAGAATGCTTATTCTAAAGAATTCTGTGGTGGGCCACATGCCAAGTCTACTGGCACTTTGGCAAGTTTTGTGGTAAAAAAAGAAGAATCAGCCGGCGCAGGAGTAAGAAGAATTTATGCTACAATAGGAAAGTAATTTTATGGACCCAACTGCCCCAAACGATAACGACCAGGACCAACAAGGAAACGAAAATCAGCAACACAACCCTGTTCAACCAGGTGGATTCGTAGTTTCTGGAGAACCAGGGGGGGCAAACCCTAATCAAGCACCGTCTAACCTTCAGGTACCGCAACCAACAGCGCAAGAACCTAAACCGCCAGCAGGGAATAACGATCTACAATCAGATTTGCAGTCAACCGTAGCCGCAGCTACAGGGACAAATCTGGCAGGAAAGCCCGATGCTGATGTTCCACCCGAACCCGTAGCACCTTTACCATCTACCGAACAGCAACCAGATCCCACTCCGTTTACACCCCCGCCACCTCCACCGTCAGGAGCTGCACCTACTTCAGGTCCTAGTCCGGTAGGTACTCAACCATCAGGAGATCAGTCAGGAGGAGAATCAAATTCGGGGAAAATGAAATCCCTTATTATTGTAGTTGCAGTGTTTATACTGGTAGCAATACTCGCTGCAGTAGCTTGGTATTTTATCCTCAATAGAGGACAAACTGTAGAAAATAATGTAACTGGCGATACTTCTCCTTTAGAGCTTCCATCTTCACCTTCTCCTAGAACCGAAGGGGGATTTGGTAATTTACCAGAGGGAACACCCGAAGCAACATCACCCGCTGATATCGAAGGGGATTCAGAAGAAGTTTCACCCCAAGTACCTATAGAATAGATTCCCAAGTTTAGACATTAAAGCCTTACAATTGCTAAAATTTACTGATAGTCCATGGCTATAGCCGATATTGTTGGCCGATTTATAAAAAAAGAGTCTGAAGAAGAAAACAACTTTCTTTCTCTCTCGTTAACTCCCGACAGGGTCCTGGCTACTATTTGGGCACTTGAAGGAGAAAAGGTTGAAGTTTTAGGATTTTCAAGAAAATCTTTTCAAAACATTGATAGCATTATTCACCAATCAGCTATAGCGATAGATGCTGCTGCCGAGAAGGCAAAAAGCGACGTTTCGCAAGTTGTGTTTGGTCTTTCTAGCAGTTGGTTTGACGATGGGAAAATTAAAAAAGACGCAATAAAACTTTTAAAAAAACTTTCTCAAGAGCTCGAGCTAGACTCCCAAGCATTTGTACCGCTAGCATCATCTATTAAAAACTATTTGAAATATGAAGAAGGAGTTACACCTCATGCTGTATTAATTGGAGCTTTTAATGATTCTTCTGAGGTCCATTTACTTAAAAACAACGAGGTCGAAAAGACGCTAGAATCAAGGAGCAAACCTACTTTCGAAAAAATATCAGAGTTAGTTAAACAATTAGGAGATGAAAAAGATCTTCCGCTAAAAATAATTGTTTTTGGTATCCCAGATGATTCCCGGTTAGCAGAAGAGATACAGAAACACGAGTGGAGTGGTACTTTTATTCACAAACCGAAAGTCGAGTTTTTAAAAAATAGGGATGTTTCAAAATCTGTTGCTTTTGCGCAAGCAACAGATTTTTTAGGCCACGAATTGTCTCAGGCGCCAACGGCTACAGCTCCAATTGTTAAACTTGGCGATATTGCCGAGAAAAAATTATCTTCAGAGACTGGCGAACTTGGATTTATAGAAGACGAGGATATCCTCAAGAAAAATGAAGAGACGCAACCAGCAGAGAAGGAAACTACTCATCACGAAACACAGGAAGACCTAGCGGTCGAAGTTGACCAAAATGTTAAACAAGCAGAACCTACTGCAGTAATGCATGAGTCACCTAAAAAAGAAAAGGGGAGTCTCATTGAAAATATTGCAACGTTGGGTTGGTTCTCTAAATTAACAAATATTTTTAAAGGTCCGGGGGTCGCTAAAAAGTTAGGTATGGGTATTGCTATACTTATGGTTTTGGGGTTAGTGGGGGTGTTTATGGCAGGTAGAACACTCACTAGTGCAGAAGTAGTAATCAAAGTCAATGCGCAGTCTCAAGAGGAAAGTTTCGATGTAAATGTAATTAAAGGAGCATCATCAGATTTTTCAAAACAACAAATTGGCGGACAAGAAATAATAGGCGCGGCTACTGGGAGTCGCAAAGCGGTAGCTACTGGAACTAAAGAACTGGGTGAACCGGCCAAGGGCGAAGTAACTATTTTCAATTGGACAACATCAGAGACAACTTTTTCTCCAGGGACAGTTATTATTTCAAAAAACGGTATTAAGTTTGAACTAGATGGAGATATTTCTGTAGCTTCACGAAGTGCTTCGACCCCAGGAGAATCCAATATAGCTGTTATTGCAGTCGACTTCGGATCTGAAGGCAACGTGGGTGCAGGAACAGATTTTACGTTCCAAGAATTCGATGAGCTTCTTTACTCCGGAACTAATGAGAATTCATTTTCAGGTGGAGATGAAAAAGAAGTGACCGTTGTTTCACAAGAAGATTTGGATAAATTAGAAGAATCTTTGCTTGAGACCCTAGAGGAAAATGCAATTTCTAACCTTAAAGAAAAACTGGCCGGTAAAACATTTTCCGAAAGTAGCATAGATATCGAAGTAACCAAACGAGTTTTTGACCATGAAGTTGATAAAGAGGCGTCTCTTGTGAACCTCGATATGGGAGTTGAAGCAACAGCCATAGCATATAGCGACGATGATCTTAAAAAATTGCTTGCAGAAAATGTTAAGGAAGATGCACCCCAAAACCTAGAGGCAAAAGCAGACGACATCAGATTATTAAGCGTTGATGCCGCAATTACATCTAGGGGTTTAAATCTCACAGGAAATTTTGAAGCAAAATTTGTACCTAAATTCGAAGAAAATGATCTTAAAGAAAAAATTGCTGGCAAAAGTGTGAAGAAAACACGCGAAATAATTAAAAGTCTACCAGAAGTTTCTGATGTCAGCGTAAACTTCTCACCGAGTTTTTTCTTTGCAAGTACGTTACCGATTAACAAAGAGAAAATTACATTTAAGGTCGAAACGTAGAGAGATGTCACTGGAAATTTATTCCAAGGATCCCCCCATTAGTTACAACTCTGAAATAAAAAGCAGAGATAGATACTTTTTTGCTCTGATTTCGATTATTGGCTTAGGAGCAGTTTTATTCGCAACTTGGCCTTTTTTCGTTTGGCAAATGAGTACTCTTCCAAGGCTTTCTGGCGGGTTCGATGATGCTCCTATTCCCCAAGCAAGAGTGCTTTCCGCAAAAAGCCCCAATTTAGAAAATATTCAAGTAGTTCAAGATGCCGATGGGTTCTCTTATTTTATCCCCACAAATTTATCAGAGAATGATCCGAATGATGAGAACCGTTCTAAAGAATTTTCAGTTTCTATTCCTAAACTCAATATTAATAATGCTATTGCAAAAGTTGATAGTCTCGATTTTCGCAAAAACCTATCTCATTTTCCAGGAACAGCTCTCCCCGGAGAAGTCGGCAACTCTTTCATTACCGGCCATTCGGTACTGCCCCAATTTAGCGATCCGGAAAACTACAATGCAATTTTCACCAAGCTCTCCGATTTAGAAATTGGTGACAAGGTTAATGTGGCAAGAGACGGAAAACAATATCAGTACATAGTCCAATACTCAAAAGTCGTAAACCCAAAAGATCTTTCGGTGTTAGCACCGATTAGCGAAAATGCCAAAAACCTGACTCTTATGACCTGCGTACCACCCGGCACAAATATCAAGCGATTGGTTGTCATCACGAGTTTAATATAATGCGTTTTCATAAATTTAATGCAATTTGACAAATTTAATGTAAAATGTTAAATTTAATACATGCATTTTGCAAGTGTTACTTCCCAAGGTCAGGTTAGCATTCCCGCTAAAATAAGAAAAAAGTTAAAATTGGATAAAAGAAAAAGGGTCATTATAACCGAGGAAAACGGCAAGATTCTTATGGAGCCAATAAAAGACATTTTAGAATTAGCTGGTTCTCTCAAAGCCCCTAAAAATATTAAGGCTTATCAAGGCAGGGAAGCATTTGAAAATTATTTGGCACACCGCGCAAACAAGGGTATATCCAAAAAAGCTCTCAAACAACTTGGATTCCAAGAAACATCGCCTCATATTTTTACCCCGCCAAAGACAAAATCTGCCCAAAGTAAATAATGGCGCAGATTATAATCGATACGAATATTTTACTAAGATATATCCTGCGTGACATAGAAGGTCAATATTTGATATCCAAAAAGTTTTTTACCCAAGCAAAGTTAAAAAACATCCAATTAATAGTACCGCAAATAGTCATCTTCGAAATAGTTTTCAATTTGAATAAATTTTACGATTTCGACAAGGAGCAAATAATTAAAACGATCGAAGATCTACTCTCTACCAACTATTTGAACGTAGAGGATTGGGAGATTTTCAATATGGCCGTTGGTATTTATGAAAATAATTCTATAGACTTTGTAGATTGTTTCATCATCGCAAAGGCGCAAATTTCTGGAGCAAAAATTTTTAGCTTCGATAAGGATTTCAAAAAACTTACAAAAACCTAACTCTCATGACCTGCGTCCCCCCCCGGAACCAATATCAAGCGGTTAGTTGTAATAACTAGCTTAATATGGGTTACGGTTTCCATGTGCATAATCATGTCCGAAAATCGCCCAATTTGCATTTTCACTAAATCATAGTAGAATGACATTCGCACTTTATGACCCACGAAGTACCTCAAGGTAACGAAAGTCCCAGACGTGTTCTCGAAGAAATTCTTGCTAACAAGAGAAAAGAGATTGCTCTAAGGTATCCGGAAAAACCTAGCAGTTTTATAGAAATGTTTAGAGATGCCGATTGGCCCGTCGTAATTGCAGAGATAAAACCAAAATCTCCTTCAGCAGGTAAACTAATTGATGAAAACCCCGTCAATTTAGTACAAAAATTTCAGCAAGGAGGAGCAGGAGCTATTTCAGTTCTTACGGATAAAAAATATTTTGGAGGTAGTCCTGAATTATTTTTGCAAATTCGCGAAGCGACAAAATTACCGATGCTTTGGAAAGATTTTGTCATTAGCGCAGATCAGCTAGTAGATGCCCAACAAAGGGGAGCCGACGCAGTGCTTTTAATAGTTACAGCCTTAAGGAGACAAAATGTAGATTTGAAAGCAATGATTAACTTTTCAAAAGCTCTTGGTCTTACACCTGTGGTGGAAGTCCATGACAATCGGGAAAGAGCTGAAGCTCTTATGGCTGGAGCAAATATCATTGGTGTAAATTCGCGCAATTTAGATACTTTGCAAGAGAATCCTTTTCTGGCTTTAGAAGTTTTGAGCCAGATACCGAGTGGTCGAATAGCGTTACTTTTTTCCAGCATTAAATCAAGGGAAGATGTTGAGAAAGCAAGACAAGCTGGAGCAAAAGGTGTTTTGGTAGGGACGTCAATTTTAAAAGCTCCTGACCCAGTTGAAAAGTTAAGAGAGCTGACTTCAAGTTGACAAAAAGTTAATCCTCATCAACAATACCTTGATGATTCTTGGCATTGACTCTAAGTTTATAAACCCCTATATGTTGTTCTGAAGTTCTTTAGTGCAACAAGTAGATATTGTTGATCAGAAGCAAACCATTTTTTCATAGTAGCTACTGCGTTTCTAATGTCTTCAAATTGATTACCATTTTCCTTAGCACTACTCCAGTCTACGAGGCTAACCTTATTTGTTTTAGGGTCAATTAATAAATGCCTTCTGTCAAATCTATCAAGGTATGCCAGATCTAAGAAATGGGTTTTTCGAAGTGCCACACCAAAAGCAGCTCCAACAATATCTGGGTGTTCAATTGCTAATTCTTCAGCAGCTATACCACCTATAAATTTCTCTACAATCCAATTATTATTACTTTCAATAACTTCTGGTCCAACAATTCCGGCAACTTTTTTAGCAATACTTTCTTCTCCATCATGTAATGTTCTCTTAATTACGACGCCAGATTCTTCGTCAATAATAACTGCAACTAAACCTCTTTCATCGCCATAATCCAACAAAGTCATCGGCGGCTTTTCTTCTTTTGCTTTTAATCTCTTGGCAAGTTCAGGAACACTCTCAATTATGTTATGAGCAGAATTCCATAAGTGAATGTTAAAAGCCAAAGTTACACTTGGCACAACGTATTCCCAAAGAGGTTTTAAATCAAATTCAATCCTCAACTTTTCTGCTAACGGTGGAAACCAGCGAAGAATTTCTATAGAAGGCTCTGTAAGTGATAATACCAAGGGATAGTGCTGGTGATATTCTTGTCTATCCATCGCAAATAAAGCCACCTTTGTTTGATAAAAAACATTTTTTAAAGTTACAGGTTGTCCTGTTTCTTTGCATTTATTTACCGCATCTTGGAATAAATCCAGCAAAAATTCCGGATCTTCATCTAATACTTCAGGATTTTCATTATATATATCTGCATATGTAAGTTGTTCACCAGTAGCCATTTTTTATCGCTAATTATACTTATAATTATTTAAATTTGACAAAAAGTTAATCCTCATCAACAATATCCTCATGATTCTTGGAATTGATTTAGGTCAAAAAACAACAGGCCTTGCAATATCCGAAGGCGAACTAGCAACTTCTCACTCAACTATTACTCACAAATCTTTAACAGAAGCAGTTTCAAAAGTAATTTTGTTTTGTGATCAAAACCAGGTGGATACAGTGATAATTGGCTACGTTGAGGGTAAAAATAAAATCTATTTTGAAAAGTTTCGTGAGATGTTAGAAAATAAAAACTCTAATCTAAAAACTGTAATGTGGGACGAAACCCTAACAACTAGACAAGCAATATCTATAATGGTTAAACTCGGTGTGCCAAGACAGAAGCGACGCGAAAAAGAACACGAAGTGGCAGCCAGTTTAATTTTACAAAGTTATTTAGACAGTAAATGATTAAGAAAATTTTCGCACCGGTGCAAGCATGGATTTTACTTCAAGGGAAGTGTGTAGGTTGTGGGAAAAGTTTAACTTTAGCCATAAAGAATGATCGAAGAGACAACAGACAACAAGTTATATGTTCTTGCGGCAGAATTTTTATATTCGACAAAAGAAACGGGAGATACCGCAGAGCACTCCAAAAAGAGATAATCTAATGTTAGCAAACAAAAAAAGATTAGTTATTTTTGCAATTCTTTTTGTTTTACTAATAGTTACTCCAGTTATTACCAATATTTATTATAAATTTTTACTAAAACCAGCTGTGCCAAATTCCAAAGATGAAAAAATTTTTGTAATTGCACCCAGAACACCTGTTATTGAAATCGCCCAAGATTTAAAGCAAGACAATTTAATTAAGAACCCTCTCGCCTTTAGGTTTTTAGTCTCACGTATGGGGATTGGTAAAAATATCCAGGCAGGAGATTTTCGTCTTTCTCCATCAATGTCATCCCGTGAAATTGCCGACGAGTTGACTCATGGTGTAATTGATGTTTGGATTACTTTCCCAGAAGGTTTGAGAATTGAAGAGCAAGCAGCAAGCATTGAAAAAGCTCTAAATTTTGAATCTAATGATCTTTATCAGTTTAATGTAGTTGATTACATTGAGCTTGCAGAAGAAGGTTACATGTTCCCGGACACATATTTAATTCCCAAAGATGCAACAGCAAGCGATATTGTAGCTCTCCTGCGAAATACTTTTGACGAAAAAGTAGATGCGGAAGTATTTGCAAGCGGCCGCAAAAACGGTTTAACAGAAAATCAATTAATCACTCTAGCCTCGCTTATCGAAAGAGAAGCAAACACAAGCGATGAAAAACCAACAATTGCGGGAATTTTAATGAACAGATTAAACTCCGGTACAGCTTTGCAAGTTGACGCAACCGTCCAATACGCTAAAGGTTTTGATGAATCAAATAAGACTTGGTGGCCGCAAATAACCCAACTTGACTATCAACAAGTTCGCTCAAATTACAACACGTATCGCACGGCCGGTTTACCACCAGGCCCAATTGCTAGCCCTGGTTTTGATTCGATTCAAGCGGCAGCAAATCCCCAAGACACGGAGTTCTTTTATTATCTCCACGACTCTGAAGGGAACATCCATTATGCAAAAACAATTCAAGAACACAATCTAAACGTCCAGAAATATATTCTTTAGTACAAATATTGACAAATGCCAGCCCAAATGATATAAAATAGACTACATAACCCATAAGATGGGGTACTTTTGTACCTTCATCTTTTTGTTGTGTAATCGAATTTCTTGGTGGATAATCCCAACAACTAGATTTAAATAGACGCCTTGCCAGTCTTCAGGGGTATCCCTTTTCGCTCTTTGCTACCATTGGCACAAGAGTCTGTTTATTTATATAAAACGAGCAAAATCCTGTGGCTAATCGAACCTATTGGGGACAAATAAAAAGCACAAATCTTCCATCCCTTGATCTGGTTAAAATTCAGAGGGATTCATTCGATGATTTCTTGGAAAATGGTATCCAAGAAGTCTTAGATGAAGTTTCTCCAATTGACGATTTCACTGGCAAAAATTACACACTAGTTTTCGGAAAATATAGCATCGGCAAACCTAAACACACTCCGGAAGAGGCTCTGAAAAAAGGTGTCACTTACGATGCTTCCCTAAAAGTAGAAGCAACAGTTATCAATAAACAAACTGGTGTTAAAAATTCGCAGGAAGTATTTTTGTGCGATTTACCTATCATGCTCAAAAAAGGAGCGTTCATAATCAACGGTATTGAAAGAGCTGTTGTTACTCAGTTGGTACGAGCCCCGGGCGCTTATTATTCTGCAGAAATTGATCCTTCTTCGGGGAAAATGCTTTACAGTTGTGAAATCCGTCCACTCCGAGGTTCTTGGTTAGAGTTTGCTATCACAAAAAATGATATCATCACCGTCAAAATAGACAGACGAAGAAAGTTTCCGGTCAGCACATTTTTGCGTGCAATAGGTTTTTCCGAAACCGAACAAATTCTTGAACTCTTCAAACCAATCCTCAACGAAAACTCCCAAAAACTTTTAAACAACACCCTAGAAAAAGACACAACCGAATCTCAAGAAGAAGCGCTGCTGGAAATTTATCGAAGAATGAGGCCAGGTGATCATGTCATATTAGACAATGCCAAAGCCTTAATAGAAAATATGTTCTTTAATCCAAGAAGATATTCGTTGGGTAAAGTTGGTAGGTACAAAATCCAAAAACGGCTGAAAAGGCTAAAAGAAAAACTTTCTGAGAGCGAAGAAAATAAAACTAGCCAAGTACTGACAACCTGGGATTTTGTCTCTTCTATTGCTTATCTTTTCGAATTAATAGCCGGTAACGGTAGGCTCGATGACATTGATCATCTCGGTAATCGTCGTCTCAGGAGAGTAGGTGAACTCGTTGCTCAAAATGCATTCAGAATCGGAATACTCAGAATTGAAAGAGTTATTAAAGAAAGAATGAGTCTGACACCAATAGAAGAAGATATACCTTCTCCAACAACTCTTATCAATGCCCGGCCAATTATTTCTGCAATCAATGAATTTTTTCGCTCCTCGCAACTTTCCACAATTTTAGATCAAACAAACCCACTTTCCGAAGTGGACAATTTAAGAAGATTAACAGTAATGGGTACTGGTGGAATCGCGAGAGAGAGAGCAGCATTTTCTATTAGAGACATTAATCATTCTCAATACTCCCGAATTTGTCCAATCCGCTCACCGGAAGGCCCAAATATTGGGTTAGTTACTTACATGTCTTTGTATTGTAGAGTAAACGATCACGGATTTTTAGAAGCACCCTATAGAACAGTGGTAAAGGAAAAAGGTGGCAAAGCCAGAGTAACAGATGAAATTGTATATTTAACAGCAGACGACGAAGAGGAATATGCAATTACTCATGCTCAAGTTCCTCTTGATGATAAAGGTTATTTTGTCGATGATCGTGTGCCGGTAAGAAATAAAGGGGAATTTACAACAGCTTCAAGCAACGAAGTTAATTTTATAGATGTTGTTCCGCGTCAAGTAGTGGGTACATCGGCATCACTAATTCCATTTTTGGCACATGATGAGGCAAACCGAGCTTTAATGGGTACTCACATGCAGTGTCAAGCAGTCCCCCTTCTTTTACCGGAATCTCCCATCGTAGGTACTGGTATGGAGGAAGTAGTTGGTACGAATATGGGTAGAGCAGTACTAGCGCCGGAAGATGGCACTGTTACTTATGTAGACAGTAAGAAAATTATTTTTAAAACTAAAGCTAATGGAAAATCTCCGAGTAAAACTGTAACTGTACCTATTCAAAAATTCTCCAGATCACCTCAAAGCACTTGCTACAGCCAAAGACCAAAAGTAGAAATGAGTCAAAAATTTAAAAAAGGCGATATATTAGCTGACGGTACCGCAACAGATGGGGGGGAACTTTCTCTAGGCAAAAACCTGAATATTGCATATATGAGTTTTGATGGTCTTGGTTATGAGGACGCTATTGTCATTTCCGACAGACTCGTTAGAAAAGATACTCTTACTTCCATCCACATAGAGGAATATGAAACATCGGTAGTTGAAACTAAATTAGGACCGGAAGAAACAACCAGGGATATCCCAAATGTTTCAGAAGAAGATCTGGCAAATCTTGATGAAAATGGAATTGTTGTTATGGGAGCAGATGTAGGTCCAAACGATATTCTAGTGGGTAAGATTGCTCCAAAAGGTGAAACAGAACTAACCGCAGAAGAAAGATTATTGAGAACAATTTTCGGCGAAAAAGCCAGGGAAGTAAGGGATACATCACTTAGAGTTCCTCATGGAGAAAAAGGGACAGTAATTGATATAAAAATTCTAGCTCGAGATAAAGGTGACGAATTAGAACATGGAGCACTCAAGAAAATAATTGTCAAAGTTGCGCAAATGCGCAAAGTTGTTGTTGGAGACAAATTAGCAGGTCGCCACGGTAACAAAGGTGTAATTTCCAAAATAGTTCCGGCAGCCGATATGCCATATATGGAAGATGGAACTCCGATCGACATAATTATTAGTCCTCTCTCAGTTTTATCAAGAATGAATTTAGGGCAGCTTCTTGAAACACATTTGGGTTGGGCCGCAGAAAAACTAAACTACAAAGTTGCCTTGCCTGTTTTTGAACACGTGGACGAAGAGAGAATTGACAGCGAACTAAAAAAAGCAGGTCTTCCAACCGATGGAAGGACTACCCTTTACGATGGGCGTACTGGTTTAGAGTTTGACAGACCAATTGTAATTGGCAAAGCGTATATTTTGAAACTAATTCATATGGTTGAAGATAAGACTCATGCTCGCTCAACGGGTCCGTATTCACTTATTACCCAACAACCACTAGGTGGAAAAGCTCAAATGGGTGGCCAAAGGCTTGGGGAAATGGAAGTCTGGGCTCTTGAAGCTTACGGTGCAGCCTATACTCTTCAAGAGATGTTGACTATTAAATCGGACGATGTTGTTGGTAGAGCGAAAGCATTTGAGGCAATTATTAAAGATGAAGAAATTCCTCAAGCGCTCATCCCAGAATCATTCAAAGTACTAGTTAAAGAACTCAACAGTTTAAGTCTCAATGTTGCAACTCTTGGTGCTAAAACGGCAGAAGAACAAAAGGTCGAGCCGAAAGAAGAAGCGGTATCTAAAGCAGCTCATGAACTTGCTGAAATTTCGGGAGAAAAAATAATTCCGCTAGAGTCTGAGATTGCAAAAGGTAATTCACTAATGGAAATAGAGGAAGTTTCAACAACATGAACGAATTAATCGACTTTGATTCCTTAAAACTAACACTTGCTTCGCAAGACGACATTAAAACATGGTCATTTGGAGAAGTTACTAAACCAGAAACGATTAACTACCGAACATTAAAACCGGAAAAAGATGGACTGTTCGATGAGAGAATCTTTGGTCCGACTAAAGATTGGGAATGCTACTGCGGAAAATACAAAAGAATTAGATACAGAGGCATAATTTGTGATAAGTGTGGCGTTGAGGTTACACAATCACGTGTAAGAAGAGAAAGGATGGGGCATATTACGCTTGCTGCTCCGGTAGTCCATAGCTGGTTCTTCAAAGGAAGTCCTTCTAAACTAGGCTTACTACTCGATATTTCTCCAAGAAGTTTGGATGCAGTAGTTTACTTTGCATCATATTTGATAATTGAGGTTGACGACGAAAAGAAAAAAGACGTTCTCAAAAAATTACAAGCAGAACTCGAGAAAAAACGTAAAGAACAGCAAGTTTTACTAAAACAAAAATTAGATGAAGAAGAAAAAGCAACCAAAAAAGAAGTCACACAGATGAAGTCCAAAGGAAAAGTAAAAGAGCAAACAGATATTAAGATCGAAGAATTACAGCTTAATATGAGACAAAGGCAAGCTCATCTTAGGGAAGAATCTTCTCGGGAGATATCACGATTAGAAGAAATATACAAAAACATTATGGATATGGTCAAATCTGTTAAAGTATTTGATCTTCTAAGCGAAGAGGAATATCTAAAATTATATGATTACAACGCTGAATCATTTCTTAAAGTCGGCATGGGAGCAGAGACAGTTCTAAAAGCACTAGAAAAATTTGATCTCTCCAAATTGGCACTTACACTAAGAGAAGAAATCGCCAGTTCAACCGGCCAAAAACATATCAAGGCGACTAAAAGATTGAGAGTTGTTGAGGGTATGAGAAAAGCCGAGCTTTCACCAAACTGGATGATTATTAAAATTCTACCAGTACTACCGCCGGATTTAAGACCTATGGTGCAGCTTTCAGGTGGTAGATTTGCAACATCCGACTTAAACGATCTTTACAGAAGAGTAATTAATAGAAATAACCGACTCAAGAAATTAATTGAACTTGGTGCTCCGGATATTATTCTTAGAAATGAAAAACGCATGCTTCAGGAGGCAGTGGATGCGCTCATTGATTCGCAAAGAGTAAAAACTACTCGTGCTTCACAAGAGCTCAGATCACTTTCTGATATGCTTCGCGGCAAGCAAGGTAGATTTAGGCAGAATCTTTTAGGTAAAAGAGTTGATTATTCTGGTAGGTCAGTTATAGTAGTCGGTCCGGAACTCCGCTTAAACCAAGCTGGTATTCCTAAAGAAATGGCACTCGAAATGTTTAAACCTTTTATTCTAAGAGAAATAATTGCACGGGGATATGCACCAAATGTTAAAAGCGCCAAACATTACTTGGAGCGAAGAAGTAGTGAAGTATGGGATATTTTAGATGAGATAACCAAAAACCACCCAATTCTTTTGAATCGCGCCCCCACATTGCATAGATTAGGTATCCAAGCATTTTACCCAATATTAATTGAAGGCAATGCCATACGAATTCACCCATGTATTTGTGCCGGGTTCAATGCTGATTTTGACGGCGACCAAATGGCAGTGCATGTTCCTCTTTCAGAAAAATCTAAGGAAGAAGCACATAGATTGATGTTGGCTGCAAGGAATTTAGTAAGACCATCCGACGGTTCACCAATTACTTTACCAAACAAGGAAATGGCCCTAGGTGCTTATTACTTAACCTCAATAGACGAGAAGCTTCCCGATTACGATAGCATCTTTGCAGATGAAGATGAAGTGTTATTGGCCTTAAACACTGAGAAAATTGCTCTGAGACAAAAGATCAACGTGTTTATTGGTAAAAAAGTAATTTTAACAACTACGGGAAGAGTTTTGTTTAACAAACAACTGCCCCAAAGTATGCGATTTATCAATGAAACAATTTCTGCCGGGAGGATAAAACAGCTCATTAATGTTGCTATTGATAAATTCCCGGAAGAAGAAGTCACGGATCTTATAGACCGACTTAAAGAGTTAGGTTTTGAAGGTGCGACACACTCAGGGCTTTCTGTTTCGGTTTTTGATTGTATGATTGTTGACGATAAGGAGAAGATTATTCAAAAAGCAGATAAAGAAGTCGAAGGAATAGAGAAGAATTTCAGCGTCGGTTTGATCACTAAAGATGAACAAAAGAGGCTTTCGCAGGAAGTTTGGTTGTCTGTTACCAATGAGCTTGCCGATTTAACATGGAGGAGTTTAAGAGAAGATAATTCGATAAAAATTATTTCCGATTCAGGTGGTTCTAGGGCAACTGCTGAACAGATAAAGCAACTTTCAGCAATGAGAGGATTAGTCACCGATCCTTCGGGGCAAATTGTTCCACTTCCTATTAAGTCTAACTTCAGAGAGGGTCTTTCAGTTTTTGAATACTTTACAAGCGCTCGTGGTGCGAGAAAAGGTCTTGCAGACAGAGCTATTAAAACTGCAGAATCTGGTTATCTAACAAGAAGATTAGTTGATGTTGCACATGATGCCATTATTAGGCTTAAAGATTGTGGTACTAAAGAAAGTATCGTTGTTTCAAAATCAGATAAGCGACAAATGCCGTTTACTTTAAGATTATTCGGAAGAGTTGTTGCTGACGATATTAAATCACCTAAGGGTAAAAAATTATTAGTAAAAGCGAATACTCTTTTAGAAGAAGAACACGTTAAAGCAATCGACGAGGCAAATGTAGAAGAAGTAAATATCAGATCACCTCTCATCTGTGAAGCCAGATACGGTTTGTGTGCCCTGTGTTACGGGAGAGATCTGGTTAGCAGAGAGCTTGTTTCTATTGGTACCCCAGTTGGAGTCATTGCAGCTCAATCTATTGGAGAACCAGGCACCCAGCTCACCATGAGAACATTTCATACAGGTGGAATTGTAGGTCTAGATATTACTCAGGGGCTACCTAGAGTCGAAGAGCTATTTGAAGCAAGGACTCCGAAATATATTGCTCAAATTTCGGAAATTTCGGGGAAAGTAAAAATCGAAGAGAAAGCTGACGAAATTGTTGTCAAAGTTAAGAGCACAAATCTAAAACCTCAAGTCGAAAAAGAATATTCTATTCCACCAACAGCCGAGTTTTCTGTTGAAGATGGCCAACTTATTGTAGCGGGGACGCCTCTTTCAACAGGATATTTGGATGTCAAAGAAGTTCTATCAATTTCAGGTTTAAGAGCTGCTCAAAAATACATAACCAATGGTTGTCAAGAAGTATACGAAAGCCAGGGGGTAGCTATTAACGACAAGCATTTCGAAGTGATTGTCAAGAAAATGAGTGAAAAAGTGAAAGTAGAAACTTCTGGCGATACAGTACTTCTACCTGGTGAATTAATTGATAAGAATCGTTTTCAAGAAGAAAATGCTAAAGTAATGGCAGAAGGTGGAGAACCTGCAACAGCTCAGGTAATTCTCTTGGGTATTACAAGGACTGCACTTTACACAGAAAGCTTTCTATCTGCTGCTTCATTCCAAGAAACTACCAGAATTCTCACAGATGCTGCTATAGAGGGTAAAATAGACAGGCTATTAGGTCTCAAAGAGAATGTTATTATTGGAAGATTGATCCCAACCAGCGAACAAAGAGCTACTATAAAGAATTAGCAAAACTCGACACTTCATAAAATGGTTGATATAATTCGTCGATCTAATTTAATTTGAATCTAGCTTTGCTTGTTCAAATTTTTCCTATAAGGGAAAGAGGAATATTAAGGAGAAAACCGTAGGTTGTCTCCTTAAAGTAGTTATGCCAACAGTAAATCAATTAGTAAGATACGGCAGAAAATCGAAAGAAAAACGTATTAAAGCCACGGCTCTTCGCCGAGCTTTCAATACAAACACTAATCGATATGTTTTTTACCCATCACCTCAAAAAAGAGGAGTTTGTGTAATTGTAAAAACAATGACTCCCAAGAAACCAAATTCTGCACTTCGAAAAGTTGCTCGAGTTCGACTGTCAAACAAACAGGAGGTTACAGCGTACATTCCTGGTATGGGTCATGAGCTTGCGGAACATTCTATTGTAATGGTACGTGGGGGAAGAGTCCAAGATTTACCGGGAGTGAAATATCACATTGTTCGCGGTAAATACGACACTACCGGTGTTGCAAATAGAAAGCAAGGCAGATCACTATATGGAACTAAAAAATCTGGAGCGGTAAGTACAACTCAAGCAGCAGTATCTGCAGGAGCTTCTGTTGCAACTCAAGATCAGCCTAAACAAGAATTAGCGGGAGGAGAATCATAATGCCAAGAACAGGTAAAGTTGAAAGAAGAAAAACTTCCCCAGATCCTCTTTATCAAAATCTATTAGTTGCAAAACTTATTAACAAAGTTTTGAAACAGGGCAAAAAAACCATTGCTCAAACTATAGTTTATGAATCTTTCAATAATATTCGGGCCGGCGGCAAAGACCCACTGCAAACTTTTGAAAAGGCTGTAGAAAATGCTACCCCTAAAATGGAAGTAAGACCTAGGCGTGTAGGTGGTGCTTCTTATATGGTGCCGATGGAGGTTAGAGGACCTCGTCGCCAAGCTCTTGCTCTAAATTGGCTTATTACAGCAGCCCGAAATCGCCAACTACCAGAAGTAAAAGATCGGCCAAAAAATAAACCAGTTATGATAACCAAACTTTCACAAGAAATACTGGACGCTGCCAATGGTGAAGGCGGAGCAGTTTCCAAAAAAGCAGAAATGCACAGAATGGCAGAAGCGAATAAGGCGTTTGCCCACTTTAGATGGTAATTATCCAATGTCAGAAACTAAAGCCGAGGAAACCAAAGTAGAATCCCGAAGGGTTACAAGCTTCGATCAGTTAAAGCCAAGAAAATTATATAGATTGCATTCTCATGACAGAAACGGCCAGAGAGAAGTAGTTGAAGTTAACACAAAAGATTTTTACATAGAAGAACCGGTTGACCCAAATGCACGTGAATTCAGATTTAAAGGATTAATTTATGTGAGGATACCAAATAAAATTAAGACAGAAGGTTTAGATCTATTTGATTCGATTAGGTTACACGAATTTGGATTAGTATTTGTTAAAGGTTCCAATGAGGAACTTATAAGACAAGGGCATAAAGCTCTATCTGATTCCTATATTGTTGTTGAAGATCCATCAAAGGGAATTGGTAGCCCAACACATTCAGATCCTAGTTACAATAATTGGGTGGAGGAAATTAGCGACAGGGTAACAAAGTAGCTTGTAATACAAGTTTTGCTGCCTAAAATGCCTAAAAGGGACGGTCCTTGAAAAAGTTGTTATATCAACCTAAATCAAGCAATTTTATTTAGTTTTAGCCCTCATATATTTCTTTTGTGCATATGTAGCAAATTTAACGTTCCCCATTACAGCCTCTTCCTTCTCAAATAATTTTTCAATAGCACTCAAATCCTCTGAAATTCCGTTAATGATAAATTTCTCATATTCCTTCCTTGAGTTTTCAGTTTTCCCAATCAATCTAATGATATTTTTATCAAGGAAATGGAGTTGTTCTTTACCAAGAGCTTCTCTGATACTGCTGTATTTGTAATCTAATGGATTTTTGGCTAAGTTAGCTTTAACCGGATTTAGGTAGATATACTGGGAAAGTTTTAAGAAATATGAATCATTTTCAATGAGGATACTTTTAAATCTGTTTTGAAACACAGGTCCGAAGTGTTCATATTTTCGATTGAAATACATTGAATAACTTGTTCCCAAGGACGCCATTATCTTTGAGATTGGAACTTTGCGCGTCTGAATCGAAATATGGAAATGGTTTGGCATTAGACAAAAAGCATAAAGAGAATGGTCGTACTTGTTTTTTAAGTCATTAAGTTTTCTTAAAAAGAATTGATAATCAGGTTCTGAAATAAAAATAGGTTGTTTGTTGATGCCCCTATTAAAGACGTGATAGAAAGCATCTGTGAATACGAACCGTGCGCCTCTAGGCATAGAATGTATGTTAATTTTAGCCTATTGCATGAGGCTTTTCAAGGACCGTCCCTTCATACTTCATAGTTTTGGTTTTGTATGTTCACTAATATTTAGCCCTATGGTATAATCCTCGCTTGTCGTAGTTGAAAAACCTTAACGATTTCTGATCTAATGGAAATTAGGTAAAAAAACTTGTCCTGATAGGCAACGACGAAGAATGGCAATAACACGCACACAAAAATTAAAACAGCTAAAGGTAAAGCTTCACGATCTTGAAGAAGTTAAGCTAAAAGATGCACTTGCAAAATATGGTGAAGCTTATCAAGATTCGGGTGGAGCTTGGCAGGAAAATGCCGCTTGGGAGCTAGCAGACGAAGAAATTTCTGTTCTTCGTGCTATGATTCAAGAAGTCAAAAAAGAAATTAAGGCATTGGAGAACCCATCCTCAATATCCACTACTGCCAAAAATATAAAATCCAAATAAAAATTTTACTATGCCTAAAGAAGCTGGACAACAGCAATATTGTATTACAATAGATCGAGACCAGGTGCCTTCAATTAGTGTCCTAGAAGCTGTATCAGAAGTTGCACTATTAGGCGCAATCAGATTAGTTGAGCTTCTTCCCTACATTGATGCAAAAAACGATGAAACTTTTCAAAAATTCAAGTCTGACGTAAAAAAGATTATAGCAATGGCGATTATGTCCCTCGAGGTGCGTTTCGTAAAAGGTAGAGGCTGGGAAGTTCCAGAAGATCATCCGATGGTAGACCCTTTGAGTTTAGAAGAAATGAAATCACGAGCAATTCAAATCCATCAAATCTAAATATTATGGCGGACAAAACAAACAGACTTTATCCACTCGACCAAATCCGCAATAAATCAGAGGAGACTAGAAAATACAATTAGAGACAACAATGAAGGATAAGACTACAAGACTCTACCCATTAGATAGAATAAGAAATATCGGAATCATTGCCCATATCGACGCCGGAAAAACAACAACTACAGAACGAATTCTTTTTTACACTGGAAAAACTTATAAACTTGGCAACATCGATGAAGGTACAACCATCACCGATTGGATGGCTCAGGAAAAAGAAAGAGGAATTACTATTGTTTCAGCAGCTGTCACAACATTTTGGAAAGCAAAAAGCGGTCCTTATAAAGATACCGATACCAGGATAAACATTATCGATACGCCGGGGCACGTTGACTTTACAGCCGAAGTCGAACGGTCGCTGCGTGTACTAGATGGAGGAGTGACTGTTCTTGATGCAGAAGAAGGAGTTCAATCACAATCGGAAACCGTTTGGCGCCAAGCCGACAAATACAAAGTACCCAGAATTTGCTTCATTAACAAGATGGACAAATTAGGAGCAGATTACTTCGCAACTCTCAAATCAATTCGTGATAAATTAAATGCTCCGGCAGTTCCCTACAATTTACCAATTGGTACCGAAAATGATTTCAAAGGTGTTGTCGACCTACTTTCACAAAAAGCTTATGTCTGGGAAACGGGAGTGGACGGTACTGGGAAAGAATTTAAAGAAGTAGATATTCCCCATGATATGAAGGCAGATGTTGAAAAATACAGAAATGAACTCATAGAAAAAATCGCGGAAACAGATGATACTCTTATAGAAAAATATCTTGGCGGTGAAACAATAGAAATTGATGAACTCAAAAAAGCCCTCAGAGGAGCGGTCATCAAGTACAAAATTGTTCCGGTTATGGCAGGTTCTTCTCTAAGAAATAAAGGTGTTCAACCACTCCTGGATGCGATTGTTGAATATCTGCCTTCTCCCAAAGATATAGAAAAAGTTGAAGGTGAAAATCCCAAAACCAAAGAAAAAGAGACTCGAAAATTAGTAACAGAAGAACCGTATTGCGGCTTAGCTTTTAAAATACAAGTCGATCCTCATGTTGGAAAACTTACATTTGTGAGAGTATATTCAGGTACTTTAAAATCCGGATCTTCAGTCACAAACACTACTAAGAGCAAAAAAGAAAGAATCGGCAGAATACTTCTGATGCACGCAAATACCAGAGAAGAAATACAGGAGGCATATGCCGGAGAAATCATTGCAATAGTCGGTCTAAAATCAACAGCCACCGGGGATACCCTCTGCGATGATCAACACCCTTTAATTCTCGAGTCGATCACATTTCCCGATCCGGTCATATCGCTTGCTATCGAACCAGAAACAAAATCCGATCAAGAGAAATTAGGTTATGCCCTTGGACGTCTGGCCGAAGAAGATCCGACTTTCAAAATTAAAGGCGATCCGGAAACCGGACAGACAATAATTTCCGGGATGGGCGAACTCCACCTGGAAATTATTGTTGACAGGATGAAGCGTGAGTTTTCTGTAAACGCTCAAGTCGGTCGTCCTCAGGTAGCTTATCGGGAAACTATCAAAAAAGAGGCAAATGGCGAAGGTAAGTATATTCGTCAGTCAGGCGGGCGCGGGCAGTATGGACATTGTTTCTTAAAAGTAGAACCAAAACCAAGAGGAGAAGGTTACGAGTTTGTCTCTACTATTAAAGGTGGGGCAATTCCTTCAGAATTTATCCCGTCAATTGAAAAAGGTGTCATAGAAAAATTGGATCAGGGAATTCTAGCAGGTTACCCACTGGTCGACATGAAAGTTACAGTTTATGATGGAAGCTTTCATGAGGTTGATTCTTCGGACATTGCCTTCAAGATTGCAGGGTCTATGGCTGTCGAAGATGCCGCCAAAAATGCCCAGCTTACGCTTCTCGAGCCGATTATGAAGTGCGAAGTTACAGTTCCGGAAGACTTTATGGGAGACGTAATTGGAGATCTTTCAAGCAAACGTGCCCAAGTCCATGGTACTGATCATCATGGAAACAGTGTAATTGTTAACGCTTTAGTACCCCTTGCCGAAATGTCAGGTTACGTTACAACCTTAAGATCAATGACCCAAGGCCGCGGATCCGTCTACCTTGAACCCTCCCACTACGAAGAGGTACCAACGAATATAGCTGATAAGATAATCTCCAAAGTTAAAGGAGAAAAAAGCGAATCCTAAAAATTTGTCTTAGATCCTGAGCGAGTGAAACGAGTCGAAGGACTGATAAGATTGTTGCTAAAAGCAAAGGGGAAAAAGAAGAAAGTTGATTAGGTCTTGCATTTTCTTATTGCAATAGTATAAACTATCAAAACTAAATATCAGCCTGTCACGTCTGTCCTGAAATGTTTACGTGGCAGAAAACTGATATTTTGTTTTGTTAAAGTCCTAAAAAGTAATATTATGGCTGAAGGAAAATTTAATAGAAGCAAACCACACGTAAATATCGGAACAATTGGTCACGTTGACCACGGTAAAACAACGCTAACTGCAGCAATTACCAAAGTATTAGCAGATAAAGGCATGGCTAAAGCTAAAGCCTTTGAAGAAATCGACAACGCTCCGGAAGAAAAAGACCGCGGAATTACAATTAATATTACTCACGTAGAATATGAAACTGAAAAACGTCACTACGCTCACATCGACGCACCGGGACATGCAGACTATATTAAGAATATGATTACAGGCGCTGCCCAAATGGATGGCGCTATTTTAGTTGTTAGTGCACCAGACGGTCCAATGCCTCAAACCAGAGAACACGTTCTTCTTGCTCGCCAAGTTAATGTTCCGGCAATTGTTGTCTTTTTAAATAAAATAGATATGGTTCAAGACAAAGAACTTTTAGATCTAGTCGAACTAGAAGTTCGAGAACTTCTCGACAAATACGAATTTGATGGTAAAAACGCATCAATAATTAAAGGTTCTGCCAAAAAAGCTCTCGAGGGTGATGCAGAAAGTGTTAAGGCGATAGAAGAATTAATGGCAGCAGTTGATGAAAAAATCCCAACTCCAAAAAGAGATTTAGAGAAACCATTCTTAATGCCAATAGAGGATGTTTTTTCAATCAAAGGCCGAGGTACGGTAGTTACAGGTAGGATTGAAAGAGGAGTTGTAAAAGTTAACGAAGAAATTGAAATAGTAGGTATAAAACAGGCAAAAAAGACAACAGTAACTGGTGTAGAAATGTTTAGAAAAGAACTCGATCAAGGTCAAGCAGGCGACAACGTTGGTGTACTTTTAAGGGGAATCGAGAAGAATGATGTAGAACGTGGCCAGGTTCTTGCAAAACCAGGTACAGCTACACCACACACAGAATTCGAAGCAGAAGTTTATATTCTAAACAAAGAAGAAGGTGGACGACACACACCTTTCTTTACAGGCTATCGGCCACAATTCTACATTCGAACCACAGATGTTACAGGCGAAGCAACGCTTCCCGAAGGCATAGAAATGGTTATGCCTGGTGACAACATCAAAATGAAAATTAAACTCATTGTCCCCGTAGCACTGGAAGAAGGACTTAGGTTTGCAATCCGCGAAGGCGGTCACACGGTTGGCGCCGGAGTGGTTGCCAAAGTCCTCGCATAAAAAATGCAGCAACCCCCCAAGAGTTGATCAAGGGGGATTTTTTTTGGTACAATGACGCCTGAACTTGTTGGGCGTCATCCTGAACTTGATTCAGGATCCAAACAAGATTAGATACTTAGGAAACTGAGGTTTTCAAGGTCAATGAGGATATTAATAAATAAATCGACAACTTGCTATCAACATTTAAGACGCAGGGAAATATCCTCAATACCCTAAATCCAATTTAGTTTCCTATAGACAAATGTCATTCTCGACCTGATCGAGAATCAGATTCTCGCTTTCGCAAGAATGACCTTAGTCGTTAGTCATTTTGCATTTTCGTGAAAGGAACATATTAAAAATGGCACCAGTTGAATTTTACAGTCCTTGGTCGAGAACAAAAATGGTTGTTGATCCAGGGAAAACTGAATCATTGACAGTTAATTGGCCCGGTGGGAGAAAAGGAAGGCCGATAAAGAGAACGATAGAAATCAAATGCGAGGAGGATGATCTGTCAAGTACTATTTCTACTCACGTCATTGAGGGTAGGACACGAATCCAAATCGGCTCCTTTGAGATAGGGTTTGTGCCTGAGGCAATTGATGATAGGACGAAAGAATCATGGACACTTGAAAAAGGAAGATCAGCAACAATTAGCATAGAAGATTTTGATTTACTAAAAGTCGACCATAAGTAAAAGAATTTTGAATTTTGCACTTTAAATTAACTAATTATGCCTAAAGGAAGAATTAGAATTAAGCTTAGAGCATATGACGCGCGAGTAATCGATGCGGCGTGTAAAGACATCATTAACACCGCATTAACAACCGGCTCTAAAGTATCGGGGCCAATCCCTCTACCCACAAAAGTCGAAAAGATTACGGTTCTAACTAGTCCCCATACCGATAAAGATGCTCGAGAACAATTCGAAACAAGGACTCACAAGAGACTAATTGACATTATTGAACCTACAAATAAGTCGATAGATAGTTTGACACATTTGGATCTACCAGCGGGGGTAGACATTGAGATTAAGATGTGATTATAGAATCGTTATATTGCTGAATTGGTGAACCGATTTAACGATATAACAATTTAGCAATTGGACAATCTATTTTAGGTGGGACACCTGAAAACCCCTCCTTCGCTATTCAAGCTTCGGAGGGTGAAATCTCAAGGAGTCCTGCTTTTTTGGCGCACAAAGAGAACAAAATGATTAAAACGATCTTAGGTACTAAATCAAATATGTCGTCAGTATACAACCAGTTCGGTCATCAGGTACCGGTAACTACCGTTATGGCCGAACCAAATATTGTATTCGGTATACGAGATAAAAAAATTATACTTGGGTTAGGTAAAAAGAAAATATCTAAGAAAACAGAAAACACCTATCTAAAAATAGCAGGATTCCCACCAAGATTTATTAAAGAAGTAACACTAAAAAACGAAACATCAAAAGAACAAAAAACCTCAGAAATTCCTCAAGAAAATTCCCAACAAAACCAAGAAGTTGCCAAAAAAATTAATTTAGGAGACAAAATAACAGTCTCCATTTTTGAACCTGGCGACGAAGTAAAGGTGACGGGAACTACCAAAGGTAAGGGTTTTACTGGAGTCGTCAAAAGGTGGGGTTTTGCTGGAGGTCCAAAAACTCACGGCCAATCCGACCGCCATAGAGCGCCTGGATCTATTGGAATGGGAACCACGCCGGGGCGTGTTTTTAAGGGAAAGAAAATGGCAGGGCATCTGGGTAACTCTAAACTTACTGTTACTGGTCTTGAGGTAATTGAAGTTAACGAAGATAAAAATATTATTTTAATTAAGGGTGCAATTCCAGGCCCAAAGGATGGTTTTTTAATAATTGAAAAAACTGGAAAAGTAAAAAGTTATACTCTTCCACCACCGAGCGAAGAAAAACAGACAGCCGCCGAAGGCCTGCTACACCCGCTTCGACACGTCGCCGAAGGCGAACCTCGCCAATGGCGGGTCGAAGACGAGGCGAGCGGCGAGGCGAGCGAACCTCGACCCGAAAGTTGGGAAAAAGAAGCGAAAGCTGATGAGAAAGAAGAAACAAAAGGGACAAAAGAGTTGAAGGAAAAGGAGGAAAATGAAGATGCCAAGAGTTAAAGCCAATTCAAAAACGACAGATGGCAAAAAGACAGCAGCTAAAAAACAACAGTCAAGAACACAACAAAAAACAACCAAGCTATCTACCGATGTTTACGACACCAATGGCAAAAAACAAGGAAGTCTTAATTTGCCAAAAGAATTTTTCGGCCAAAAGGTAAATAAGTCATTACTCAAACAAGCACTGCATATTTACTTCGAAAATCAATCTAAACATACAGCATCAGTTAAAACTCGAGGCCAGAAGCGTGGCGGTGGAGCTAAACCTTGGCGTCAAAAAGGAACCGGTCGTGCCAGAGCTGGTTCTAACAGATCCCCTTTGTGGGTTGGTGGTGGAACAACCCACGGACCGAAGTATAGGAACATTCAGCTCAATTTGCCTAAAAAAATGAAACATCAAGCACTAATTTCAGCTCTTTCTTCAAAAGCCAGCTCAAATTCAATTAAAGTAATTTCAAATATAGAAAAAATCGATCCAAAAACTAAAATTATTGCAAATCTTCTAAAAAAAATAGGTGCTAAAGGAACGAATCTTATCGTAGTTTCCGAAAAAAATCCCAATGTAAAACTAGCTACGAATAATTTACAAAAAACATCAGTAGATACAGCCATAAACTTAAACGCACTAGGAATAATTAAAAATAAAAATATATTTTTCTCCAAAGAAGCGATAGAGAAATTATCATGAACAGTGCGAAATTAATAAAAAGAGCAATTTTATCCGAGAAGTCGTACGGTCTTATGGACAAAGGTATTTATACTATTCTAGTGGCAAAGGATGCAAATAAAAACCAAATAAAAAAAGCAGTAGAGAACCAATTTCAAGTAAATGTGAAAGGTGTAAATGTTCTAATAAAAAGTGCGAAGACTAAGAGGATTACTGGAACTAGAAAGACTGCAACCATTGGAGCCGGTAAAAAGGCCGTTATAACTCTAGAGAAGGGTCAAAGCATTGCACTTTTCAGTACAAAGAGTGAAAAGCCCGCTTCGCAAGCGAAGCGAGGCGAGTCTAAAACCAAAAAAACAGAATTAAAAGAAAAAAGCAAAGAAATAAAAAAAGAGGACAAAGGCAAAGGAATACTTGGAAAATTTAGGATCCAAAAGAGTAAAAAGGAAAGAGAGTAATCAATGTCAATTAAACAATTTAAACCTACAACACCATCTCAGAGGTTCAAAACCGGTCTAATGTTTGATGAAATTACAAAAACTAAACCTGAAAAATCACTAGTTGGCAGACTGACGAGAACTGCAGGTCGGTCTCATGGTATGGTTACAGTTTACGGAAGAGGCGGAGGCCACAAGAGAAATTTGCGCATGATAGATTTTAAAAGAAAGAAAAAAGATATAAGGGCATTAGTTGCTTCCATCGAATACGATCCAAACAGAAGCGCAAACATAGCCTTACTTCATTATGAAGATGGAGAAAAAAGCTACATATTAGCACCAAATGGAATAAAAGTCGGAGACAAAATTCAATCGTCTGAAAAAACAGAAGTAAAATCCGGGAATTCTATGCCAATACAGAATATTCCAATTGGTTCCTTTATCCATAACATCGAATTAACGCCAGGTAGTGGAGGAAAAATCGTTAGAAGCGCAGGTGCCAGTGCCATTGTAGCCGCTAAAGAGGGTAAGTATGTTCATATAAAGCTACCTTCCAAAGAAATAAGAAAAATCCACGGAAGTTGCTTTGCAACTATCGGGCAGATAGGCAATATAGACTGGAAAAATACATCAGCGGGTAAAGCAGGAAAGATGCGTCATCTCGGAAAACGGCCAAAAGTGCGTGGCGTAGCCATGGATCCAGGTTCTCACCCACATGGTGGAGGCGAAGGCAAAAGTGGAACAGGTATGAATCCCAAAACACGATCAGGCAAGAGTGCTTTTAAAAAAACAAGGAACAGAAATAAACCGTCAGCGAAATTCATTTTGAAAAGAAGAAATAAAAGATGATAGTTCAAAATATCAAGGAGCGAAGCGAGGCTGATTTAGTTAAAGAAAGAAAGAGAAAATAAATGGCCAGATCAAGCAAAAAAGAACCATACGTTGACAAAAAACTATTAAAAAAAGTCTTGAGTCAAAAAGATGATGGCAAAAAAGATGCCATAAAAACTTGGTCAAGAGCAAGCATGATTGCTCCAGAATTCGTCAATCATACTTTCTCAGTACACAATGGCAAAACTTTTATTAATGTTTTTGTTTCCGAACCAATGGTGGGCCATCGCTTAGGGGAATTTGCACCAACCAGAACTTTTAGAGGTCACGGGAGAATAACAGAAAAATCATCCGCCAAAAAATAATTTATGGAAGTACGTGCTGTTTCTAGAAATATCAGAGTATCACCTTACAAAGTAAGGCTGGTTGTCAATGAAATTAAAAAAATGCAACCTGGTGATGCAGTTAAAATGCTTAACTTTACACAACAAGCGGCGTCAAAACCATTGAAAAAAGTTGTAATGTCAGCAATTGCCAATGCCAAGAACAACAATAACTTAAATGAAAATTCATTAACTTTTAAGGAAATTCAAATTGGCCATGGCCTAACATTCAAGAGATATCGACCAATTTCTAGAGGAAGAGTCCATGATATTAAAAAAATAACTAGCCATATAAGAGTTGTTCTAGAAGGTAAAGAAGCTGAAAGTAAGAAGGTTGAAGAGAAGAAAGAAGATACAAAAAAGTTAGAAGCAAAGAAAGGAAAAGAAAATGGGACAAAAGGTTAATCCGATAGGTTTTCGAATAGGTAATGTATACACATGGAGCTCCCGTTGGTTTGCAAGAAAAGGAGATTATTCAAAAAATCTCCTTGAAGACTATCAGATAAGACAATTTCTTATGACTAATTTGAAATCAGCTGGAGTTTCAAAAGTAGAAATAGAAAGATTTTTCGATAAAAAGACTATCACGATTCACGTTGCCAGACCAGGAGTAGCCATTGGTCGAGGAGGAGCTGGAGAAAAACAACTAAAAGCAGAACTGGTTAAAAAATATAAAATAAAGGATTCAGGGAAATTAGAAATTAAATTCTCTGAGGTAAAATCCCCGGATCTAGATGCTTACTTAGTAGCGACAAACATTGCAGATCAACTTGAAAAAAGATTTCCATTTCGAAGAGTCATGTATCAATCGCTAGAGAGGATCAAAAGATCAGGAGCCAAAGGTGCAAAAATTTCTATTGCCGGAAGACTTGGAGGAACAGAAATTGCACGCAGAGAAACAATAAAAGATGGAGCTGTACCACTGCATACAATCCGCGCAAGAATTGACTTTGTAAAAATCGATGCCCAGATTCCAAAAGCCGGGATAGTCGGTGTAAAAGTATGGATATACAAAGGAGATTAAATGCTTACACCAAGAAGAGCTAAGTATAGAAAACAATTTAGAAATAAAAGAAGGGGTCTCGCGCTCCGCGGCAATAGCATATCTTTCGGGACAATTGGTCTCAAAAGCCAAGGAGTTGGTTGGGTAAGTGCTAGGCAGATCGAAGCTGCACGAAGAGCTATGACTCACTATACAAAAAGAGGTGGTAGGATCTGGATTCGTATTTTTCCAGACAAACCTGTGACCAAAAAACCTGCTGAAACTAGAATGGGGTCAGGTAAAGGTGATGTTGATCATTATGTAGCAGTTGTCAAACCCGGAGCCATTCTTTTTGAAATGGGATCCGTTGAAGAAAAAATAGCTAGAGAAGCGATGAGGCTCGCTGCGCACAAATTGCCAGTAAAAACAAAAATAATTTCAAGATGAAAAAGAAAGACTTAAACGATCTAAAGACAAAAAACCTTGACGAACTGGCGAAAAAAATAGCTGATCTCGAAAAAGGAAAAACAAATGAGCTATTGGAATTAAAAATGGGTAAGACCAAGAATGTCCACGCCACTGGGAATATAAAAAAAGATATAGCAAAGATTAATACGATCATAAAAATGAAACTAGTTACAGAAAAACCGACGTCAAAAAAGAAAAAGGAGGAAGAGTCTTCAGTCGAAAAGACTAAGATGACCGAGACTAAATCACATGCCCCAAGTTAAAACAGGAACTGTAGTTTCCAATAAGATGCAAAAGACGGTTGTCGTAAAAATCGAGATGAGGGCAAAACACCCTCTATATAAAAAAATTATTACTAGATCAAAAAAAATCAAGGCGAGAGATGAATTAGGCGCAAAAGTTGGCCAAATGGTGAAAATATCCGAGGTAAAGCCAATTTCAAAAAGTGTCAACTTTAAAGTTATGGAGGTAATTAAATAAATGTTACTTCGACAATCAAGATTAAATGTAGCAGATAACAGTGGCGCCAAAGTTTTAGAGGTTATTGGACTCGGCAAAGGAACTGGTAGACGATTCGTAGGTATCGGAGACGTGGTAACTTGTAGCGTTAAAGGGGCAATACCTCACAGCCAGGTTAAAGATCATGAAATTGTAAAGGCAGTAATAGTTAGGACAAAAAAAGAGACAAGGAGAAAAGACGGGACTTTGATTAGATTTTCAGATAACGCTGCGGTAATAATCGACAACAATAAAGCACCGAGAGCAACACGAGTTTTTGGCCCAATTGCAGCTGAGATCAGAAGAAAAGGATTTAATAAAATTGCGTCCCTTGCGAAGGAGGTAATTTAATATGTTCAAATACAAAACAGGAGACGAAGTATTAATTACAGCAGGTAAAGAAAAAGGTAAAAAAAGCAAAATAGAGAGAGTTTTACCGAGTGAAAATAAGCTAGTGATTACCGGTATCAACATTTATAAAAGACACAAGAAAGCCACTAGAAACGAAAAGGCTGGAATATTTGAGGTTGTGAGACCAGTGTCTGTAGCGAATGTTCAAGTTATTTGCCCGAAATGTACAAAGCCGTCCCGAGTCGGGTTTGTAACCAGAGACAGTATAAAAAATCGTGTATGTAAAAAGTGCAAAGGGGTATTAAAATGAGCAGATTGAATGATAAATACATAAAAGAGATAGCCCCAAAATTAAAAGAAGAATTCGGTCTTAAAAACGATCTAGCGCTACCACAGATAGAAAAAATAGTATTAAACACAGGAGCAGCAGAAGCACTTTCAGACAAAGGGGCAATCGAAAAAATAAAAGAGCAAATGGCCGCTATTTCTGGTCAAATGCCAAGAGTTACCAAAGCTAAGCATGCAATTTCGAGTTTTAAGCTTAAAGAAGGAGATAGAATCGGAGTTATGGTTACTTTGAGGGGTAAAAAAACATGGAACTTTCTCGAGAAATTTATAGCGACAGTAGCACCGAGAATGAGGGATTTTAGAGGAATGCCGACAGAAAAATTTGATGAAAAAGGGAATTATAGTTTTGGAATTACGGAACAAATACTTTTTCCGGAAATTGACTATTCAAAAATAGATAAAACAAGGGGTTTAGTGATGACTTTGGTAATCAAAAATAGTAACGGAGATAAATCTAAAAGAATGTTGGAGCTTTTAGGATTGCCTTTTAAAAAGGAAAGTAATTAACGATGAAGGTATATTTACATAAATTAAATCAAATCTCAAAATTGGATCTGGCAAGGCCAGAACAATTTGGCCCACTTAAGGGAAACCGTAGGTATTCCTTAAAAGTCAGTTAACATGGCAAGAAAAGCACTAGTAGTAAAAAACGAAAAAAAACCGAAATTTAAAAATAGACGCATCAATAGATGCAATCTTTGCGGTAGACCAAGAGCGTACTTAAGGAAATTTGGTATGTGTCGAATCTGCTTTAGAGATTTGGTCCACAAAGGAGAAGTTCCGGGAGTCAAAAAATCATCATGGTAATTCAACAATTAGAAATTAGAAATTTTAAATTAGAAATTCCCGACTAAAAGGAGGACCAATGGATCCAGTGGCTAACATGTTCGCAACAATTAAAAATGGCTACATGGCTAATAAAAATAATGTTTCTGTACCATACTCGAAATTTAAATTAGAGATAGCTAAAGTTTTAGAAAAGCAAAATTTTGTCGGAAAAGTTGCTCAAAAAGATAAAAAAATCGAAATTGATTTATTGTATGAAAATCAAAAACCAAAAGTAGCTGAAATTAAAAAAGTTTCGAAACTCGGTCTTCGAGTCTATTCAAAGAGCAAGCATATAAATTTAGTCAAAGGCGGGAGAGGGATAACTATAATTTCTACTCCCAACGGCGTTATGGCCGGAAGCGAAGCCAGAAAGAAAAAATTAGGGGGGGAGGTAATCTGCCAAGTTTGGTAGATAAATACAAATGTCTAAAATAGGAAATTTACCTATTGAAACTCCAGAGGGAGTAACAGTGAGTGTAATTGACAATATTATTAAGGTTTCTGGTTCTAAAGGAGAATTATCATTCTCATTTCGACCAGAAATTAAAGTTGAAACAGATGGAAAAGAAATAAAAGTCAGCCGAAGAAATGATTCGAAGTTTGTTAAATCACTTCATGGTTTAACAAGAAGCCTAATTGCAAACATGATTATGGGTGTAACCGAAGGTCATAGCAAAAAATTAGAACTCGTGGGTGTTGGGTATCGAGCGTCTAAACAGGGCGAAAATTTAGTACTTAATGTAGGTTATTCTCATCCAGTAGTTATAGAAAGTATAACAGGTATTCAGCTAGATACAAAAGAAAATAAAATTACCGTTTCTGGCGCAGACAAAGCATTAGTTGGGGAAATAGCGGCAACAATTAGAAGGGTTAGACCTCCAGAGCCGTACAAAGGAAAAGGCATAAAGTATGTCGATGAGGTTATTAGAAGAAAAGCCGGAAAGGCTTTAAAGAGCGCACAAGGAGCAGCTTAATGAATAAAAAAGACAGAAGAACAACAAGACATATGAAGGTACGCAAAAGAGTTTTTGGGACCAAAGATAAACCAAGACTTAGCGTTTTTCGATCAAATAAAAACATATATGCTCAGCTTATAGACGATCACCAAGCAAGCACCTTAGTTGGGATTTCGACAGTTAAAATGAAGGACATGAAAGATAATGATCCACAAAAATCGAAAAAATTTGATCAAGCAAAAAAAGTAGGAGACGAGATAGCAAAAATCGCAATTAAAAAGAAAATCAAAAAGGTAGTTTTCGACAGAGGTGGATTTAAATATCATGGTCGAATCAAAGCTCTTGCTGAAGCCGCCAAAAAAGGAGGATTGAATTTCTAATGAGAAGAGAGGAAAAAATGATGAGTGAAGCTAAGGAATTCGAGGAAAAGGTAGTTCGAGTTAATCGAGTCTCTAAAAAAACTAAAGGGGGAAACCGAATAGGATTTTCAGTAATTGTAGTGGTTGGTGACAGAAAAGGGAGAGTTGGTGTTGGTTTGGGTAAAGCCAGGGACGTCGCTTCTGCAATTAGAAAAGGAATCTCGCTAGCGAAAAAAAGGCTTGTGGATGTCCCTATTGTTAACGGTACTATTCCTCACGATATATATGTTAAACGCGGTGCAGCAAAAGTTCTATTGAAACCAGCACCAGAAGGATCGGGAGTAATTGCTGGCGGAGCAGTTAGGGTTGTTGTAGAAGCGGCTGGAATTAGAAACATTTCTAGTAAAGTATTAGGAACCAGAAATCCTGCTTCTAATATTTATGCGACGCTAGATGCTTTAGGGAGTTTAGTGAAATGAATTTAGATAAATTGCCAAAATCAAAAAAGAAACAAGCAAAAAGAGTTGGTAGGGGGATTGCCTCAGGTCGTGGTAAAACTGCAGGGCGAGGCACCAAAGGTCAGAAAGCCAGGAGCAAGATGTCTATTGCTCATCCGCACTTTGAGGGCGGTCAGCGCCCGCTTTTTAAAAGACTTCCATATCGTCGCGGGAAAGGAAATTCTAAAATTTCTAAAAAACCTATCATAATTAATTTAGACGCTATAAATTTGCTTCCCAAGGGTAGTACTGTAAATCTTGAATCTTTAATAAAGCATCGAATAGTAGCTGCAGATGACGCTGAAATCTATGGAGTCAAAGTTTTGGGCGACGGAAATCTCACTTCTTCGTACAAATTTGAGGTCAAAACTTCAAAAAGTGCCGCTAAAAAGATAGAAAAAGCTGGTGGACAAATTATCAAATGGCAATCAATTAAAAGTAATACTGAAAAAAAAGAGGAGAAAAAAGGAAATAATAGATGAAGTACTTAGAATTACTGAGAAAAATTCTTAGAAATAAAGAACTTAAAAAGAAACTGTTGTTTACAGCATTTATATTTCTAATTTTTAGAATTTTTGCACAAGTACCTGTTCCCGGAGTAGATATCGTTTCTTTGAGAAGGCTTTTTAGCGAGAGTCAATTGCTTTCGTTACTTGATATTTTTTCCGGTGGAACTCTAGCTAATTTTTCGGTAATGTCTCTTGGTTTGAACCCTTATATTAATGCCAGCATTATTATGCAACTTCTTCAGATGGTTTTCCCTAAACTGGAAGAACTTGCAAAAGAAGGTGAGTCTGGACGAGAGAGAATTAACCAATATACACGTTACCTAACCGTTCCGCTTGCCGCCGTACAAGCATTCGGAATTTTTATACTTTTAAGGAACCAGCAGATAGTATCGGCTGTTAATCCACTAACACTTATATCTCTGGTTTTGTCCATTACAACAGGCACAATTCTACTTATGTGGTTCGGCGAATTAATCACGGAAAAAGGAGTAGGAAACGGCATTTCGATGATCATTTTTGCTGGAATTGTGGGTAGATTGCCGATTGGATTATTTCAACAAGTATCCGTATTTGATCCTTCGCAAATTAGGAACATAATTATTTTTATCGTAATGGCTTTAGTAGTAGTAGTAGGTATCGTTTTCGTGACTGAAGGGAGACGCCCAATAAAAGTCCATTATTCTAGAAGAAGCGCAAGCGGGCAGACCTCTGCAACAACAAGCTTTATTCCCTTGAGAGTTAACCAGGCAGGTGTCATACCTATCATTTTCGCTGTTTCTTTAGTTCTTTTGCCAACAACCTTTGCTGGATTTTTTGAAAGGTCACCAAATCAAGCAATCGCGAATATTGCCTCCAACATACAACGACTTCTTGATCCTTCCGGGATTCCTTACAACACAATATACTTCTTACTTGTAGTCGGGTTTACTTATTTTTATACGACAGTAGCATTCAATACTAAACAAATTTCCGAGATGCTCATGAAACAGGGCGGGTTTTTGCCCGGCATCAGACCTGGTTCACCAACTAAAAAATTTCTTGATTATGTCTCGATGAGAATCACTTTATTTGGGGCAGTATTTCTTGGACTTATAGCTATTCTTCCTTCAATCGGGCAAATACTTACGAATATTACCACATTAATAATTGGTGGGACGGGGCTTCTCATTGTTGTTGTAGTAATTCTCGAAACTACAAAGCAAATAGAATCTCAACTGGTTATGAGCGATTACGACACTATGTTTGCAAGGAGTAGGACAAGATGAAAATTGTTTTTTTAGGTGGGCAAGGTTCAGGTAAATCCACACAAGCAAAATTACTTGCCCAAAAGCTCAAATACCCATATTTCGAAATGGGAGAATTATTAAGAGGGAAGGCAAAAGAAAATAGCGAAGTTGGCAACAATGTTAAAAACGCATTAGAAAAAGGGAATCTTGTACCTAACCAAATCACCATCAATATCTTAAAAGAAAATACTAAAAATGCTCACAAAGGATATGTTTTGGACGGTTTTCCAAGAAATGCAACCCAAATGGCAGAGTTAGATAGTGACATCGCAAAAGTATATTACATAAAAGTTTCGGACGAAGAAGCTGTAAGAAGACTCGAAAAAAGAAAAAGGAGTGATGATAACGAACAAGCTCTTACAAAAAGACTGGAAATTTATCATCAGCAAACTGAACCGCTACTAAAAGATTTTAGACAAAAGGGAATCTTAGATGAAGTTAATGGAGAAAGACCAATTGAGGAAATTCACCAAGACATTTTAAATCGTGTCCAAGACTCAATATGAAAACATGCAAAAATTTTCAAAATCCGACAAAGAAATAGAAATTATGAAAAAATCAGGGCAAATCTGTGCCAACGCATTAAAAAAGGTTTTAGAAGATATAAAGCCTGGCACTAAGTTATTAAATCTTGATAGGATTGCCAGTAAAGAGTTAGAAAGACAAGGGGCAAGCTCTTCTTTTAAAACAGTCGAAGATTATAAATATACAATCTGCACTACAGTAAATGAGCAGGTTGTACACGGTATACCCAACGACAGAGTTTTAGAAGAAGGTGACATTATTGGCATCGACATTGGTGCTTTGTATAAGAATTATCATAGCGACTTAGCAATAACTGTCCCGGTTGGGGAAACTTCAGAGGACACTGAAATTTTCCTTAATGTTGGCAAGACAACCCTATATGAAGCGATTAATAAAGCAAAAGTTGGCAACACAATCGGCGACATTTCTGAAACGATTCAAAATAGGATTGAAGGCAGTGGTTATTCCATTGTTAAAAACTTAACGGGTCATGGAGTCGGCCGAGAACTTCACGAGGAACCGATGGTACCAGGCTTTGGGAAGAAGGGAACAGGGCCGAAGCTTGTAGAAAACATGACTATAGCAATAGAGATAATTTATACCAAAGGCTCTGGTGAAGTAGTTTTGGGAAAAGATAACTGGACGATCTCATCAAAAGACAAATCAATCGGTGGTCTTTTCGAACAAACTATAGCAATTAACAAAAATGGCCCTATAGTGTTGACGCCATATTTCTAGTTTGATAGAATGCAAGTTCAATTAAGAAACAATAGAGTATGAAACAAGGTGTAATCGAAGCAGAAGGAGAAGTTACTGAAGCCCTGCCAAATACAATGTTTAGGGTAAAAATTTCCGCTGGTCAACTCCCCAATGTGGAAGAGGACCGAATAGTTTTATGTCACCTTTCCGGCAAAATGCGTATTCATTATGTCAGGATTTTGCCAGGCGACAAGGTCAAGATTGAGCTAACGCCATATGATTTAGAAAGAGGAAGAATAACTTACAGAAATCGATAAAAATGAAAGTTCAAGCAAGCGTAAAAAAAAGATGTGTAAACTGTAAAATTATCAAAAGAAAAGGCAGGTTGTATGTTATCTGTATCAATCCACGCCATAAACAACGTCAAGGATGATAGATAATTTAAAAATCAAATATTAAAGATCAAAATTAAAAATGAAAATAATAAGTCTAAAAGTAAAACTACTAAAATTTAATTTGAATCTGGCTCGGCCAGTTCAAATTATTCCTACAAGGGAAAGAGGAATATTAAGGAGAAAACCTCAAGGCTTGTCTCCTTAAAGTAAATTTATGACCAGAATTTTAGGAATAGAAATACCGAGCGAAAAAAGAATTGAAGCATCTCTACCATACATTTATGGTGTGGGTACTACTCTTGCTAGAAAAATAATTAAAGAATGCAACTTAGATGCAGATAAAAGAACTAAGAATTTATCAGAAGAGGAAGTAAGCAAACTTCAAAAGGCACTAGAGAAGTACAAGGTAGAAGGAGATCTAAGAAGAGAAGTTCAAAGTAATATTAAGCGTTTGCAAGAGATAGGAACATATCGAGGTTCAAGACATAGTAAGAATTTACCGGTTAGAGGGCAAAGGACAAGAGTTAACGCCAGAACTAAAAGAGGCAAACGAGTAACAATTGGAACAACTCGCAAAGATATAGTTGCCAAAAAGGGAGCAGAATAAACAAGTAAATAAAAAATGGCAAAATTAACAAAAAAATCAAAGAAAAAAACAATAGAAAAAAACATTAATCACGCGCGTGCCTACGTTACCGCGACATTCAACAACACACTGGTTACCCTGACAGATCAAAACGGAAGTACAATCGCGTGGGGATCAGCTGGGGCATCAGGATTCAAAGGGGCTCGCAAATCTACTCCTTTCGCTGCAACAACTGTAGTTGAAAAGATAGCAACTACGGCTAAAGAAAATGGGGTTTCAAGCATAGAAATATACCTAAAAGGTCCGGGTCCCGGTAGAGATAGTTCAATTAGAGCTTTCAAAGCTGCCGGGTTAAATATAACTTTGATAGCTGACGTTACTCCTATTCCTCATAACGGTCCTCGGGCTAAAAAAAGAAGGAGAACATGATACCAATTTCAAATAAATACCAATTTCAAATAAATACCAATTTCAAATTGATTTTTGGAAATTGGAAAGAAAACGTTGCCTCGTGGCAAGTGGAAATTGGAAATTCCCGACAACGGAGGGGTCGTGGCTAGATATACGGGACCAAAACATAAACTTTGCAGAGCTGAAGGAGTTGCGATTTGTGGGCTTGCAAAGTGTCCGGTAATTCGAAAAAACGCCGGACCTCCCGGCCAGCATGGCCAAAAAAGAAGACGCAAACAATCCGACTATGGCATACAACTTCGTGAGAAACAAAAAGTTAAAAGAATGTACGGTGTATTAGAAAAACAATTCAAGAAAACTTATGATAAGGCATCACGCACAAAAGCTGCTACTGGTGAAGCACTTCTGCAAATGCTAGAAATTCGCCTGGACAATGTAGTCTACAGACTTAACTTAGCAGAAACTCGCCCACAAGCGAGACAATTAGTTTCTCACGGTCATGTTTTGGTTGCGGGTAAAAAAGTGACTATTCCTTCTTATAGTGTTAAAATAGGCGACATTATTTCTCTTTCGCAAAAGGCTTCGAACTTAAATTTTGTCAAAAAAATATCAGAGGATAAAAATAGGCAAATTCCACAATGGCTTGAGAAAAAGGCTATTGTTGGTAAAGTTAAGGCAAAACCAAAAAGAGAAGATATTGATATCGATGTTAATGAAAGATTAATTGTGGAACATTACTCAAGATAAAAGGGAGGTGAAAAAATATGCTTGATTTATCTCAAATTGCAGTCTCAACGGAAAAAGAAACACAAGACTTTGGAAAATTCGTCATTGAACCCTTAGATCAGGGCTACGGACACACTATTGGAAATTCTCTAAGAAGAGTACTTTTAACTTCTCTCCCTGGAGCGGCGATAACTCAAGTTAAAATTTCAGGCGTCAGACATCAATTCACAGCTATGTCAGGGATGTCCGAAGACATTGTTGAATTTATTCTAAATCTTAAAAAAGTAAGACTTACGGTTCCATCAGACAAGCCAGTAAAACTTTCACTAGAAGCTAAGGGGCCAAAGGAATTAAAAGCGAAAGACATTTCAAAGACCTCTGGCGTTGAAATTATTAATAAAGATTTAACGCTGGCTCACCTTGCCGATTCTAAGTCAAAACTCGCGGCTTCACTGATTGCAGAAAATGGAACCGGTTATTCTCTAGCAAATGATAGGAAAACAGGAGAAATTGGAGTTATTCCTATTGACGCCAACTTTTCTCCAGTAACTAAAGTAAATTATCAAGTTGAAACGACACGTGTGGGAAGAGTTACAAATTTCGATAAGTTAACTCTTGAAATAACCACAGACGGTACCATGAAACCATCCGAAGTATTAAAACAAGCGGCCAAAATATTAGTAGATCATTTTGTGATTATTCATGAGCCGAAAACCAATGCAAAAAAGCAAAAGGTAAAAGAAGATTCAGACTCAGTCAAATTAACTGAGGAGGTTTTAAATACTTCGCTTGAGGAGCTAGATCTGCCAGTGAGACTCACAAATAGTTTAAGAACTGGAAAAATAGATACAGTAGGTGACTTTTTGGAAAGAGACAAGAAAGATATTATGAAAATGAAAAACATGGGTCCAAAATCGATATCTCTTGTTGAAGAAAAACTTTCTAAAAGGGGAATTAAGTCTAAGTGAGACACGCTGTTTTTGGTCAAAAATTATCGAGAGACACTAAGGCGCGAAAAGCGCTTCTTAATAACCTGGCAAGTTCGCTAATTATTCATGGTCATTTGAGAACTACATTAGCTAAAGCAAAATTTTCTCAAGGATACATAGAAAAATTAGTGTCTCAGGCAAAGAAAAATAGACTTAATCGATATCGAATCCTAGCATCCAAACTAAATCACCATGCGTTTATTAAACTGATCAACGAAGTTGGGCCAGGGTTCGAAAATAGAAAAGGTGGTTATACGCGTGTTCTAAAAATTCCTGCACGGCGAGGAGATGCCGCCCAAATGGCGAAACTGGAATTCTTAGAATGGGATAAAACTAAAGCAAAAACACCGAAACAGACAACGAAGAAAGCAAATACAAAAACAAAATCGGTTAAGGAAACAAAAACCACGGCAAAACCACAACCTAATGAGAAAAAAGTTTTAAATACAAAAGAAACAAAAAATGAAAAACGTAAAACCTAAAGATATAAAAAGAGGGTGGCATTTAATTGATGCAAACAATCAAATACTCGGGAGGCTCTCTTCAGGAGTAGCCACACACCTTATGGGAAAAAATAAAAACTATTACGTATCTCATCTGGATACGGGTGATTTTGTAGTAGTAATAAACGCAGAGAAGGTAAAACTTTCCGGTAAAAAAGAAAGTCAAAAAAAGTATTATCGTCATTCAGGTTATCCGGGAGGTTTATATGTTAAAACTGCGGCTCAGACAAGAAGCAGTAAGCCCGAATTTTTAGTAAGACATGCTGTTCGCGGTATGCTTCCCAAGACTACACTAGGGAAACAAATGCTAAAAAAACTTTATGTTTATACTGGTTCACAGCACAAACATAATGACAAATTCACAGGCAATGGATAAAGATAGTAAAAACTCAGAAAAACCAGAAAGCAAAGAAAGCAAAAACTTTATTAGCGCACAGGGCAGACGCAAGGAAGCAACAGCCAGAATAAGACTTATCGCTGGTAAGGGGCAAACGTTGGTAAACGAAAAGCCTATTAGTGAATATTTCCCAGGAGAAGTCTCAAGAAGCGAGTATTTAAAACCATTCTTACTTACCCAAACCGAAGATAAGTACTACGCTACAATTAAAGTCACCGGATCTGGAAGTAAAGGGCAACTAGGAGCAGTAATTCACGGGATTTCAAGGGCACTTAATAATGCAGATGAAAAGAAATTTCGACCAATACTTAAAAAAGCTGGACTTCTAACTCGAGATTCTCGCATTAAAGAACGCCGAAAATACGGAAAAGCCCAAAAAGCAAGAAAGGGCAAGCAGAGCCCTAAGCGATAGCGCAGTCCCTCAGAGATAAAATTAGTTAGAAAAGCTTCCTTCTAGAATGTGGGTTTCGGGGTTATTATCAAGTCCCAAACTTTCTGTTTCCTCTGTTATCACAACGTCATTATAATCTGAGTAATCTGTTTCACTATTAAATAAAAGGGCAAAATCTCCCTCATCCCCTCTTTTTAGTTTTCCAGTAGAAATAAATGTTAGAGTGGGTTCTTTTTTTACAAGCCAGCCCTCATAAAATTTCCCTTCAGACGGATCGTCGAGTTGGGCTATTACTAAGTGAACGAAATTCGTTCCGTTAAAGGTTCTATTTGCTGTTCCGGTTCCCGTATATCCACCCACAACTGTAAGTTCTATTGTTTCAACGTTTTCTTCTGAGGTTGCATTAGGCTTAAGTATTTCAGTTTGGTCTTGAGATTCTTGATTTGGTTCAGTACTAGGTTTATTTTGGGACAAAAAATACAAAACTGCAGCGACAACTATTACTGCAACTACCCCACCAACAAGATAAGAATTTTTCATTAGTATTTAGATATTAGCCTCAAGTAGAATTTTTGTCAATTTTTGGTCGGGCCGCTCATATAATATGAGCAAGCCTCGACTCTGAATTTATATCAGAAGAAGGTCAAAGTGAAAATTCAGAGTCGGGGTGGCCGGACTCGAACCGACGACTTCCAGACCCCCAGCCTGGCGTTCTAGCCAACTGAACTACACCCCGAAAGACTGAAATATTTTATCACTACTTGTATTTTAATAGAAACTGTAGTAAAAATATGCTACTTCTGCTCGAACGATAATCGCATGGCTACAGACGCGAAGAAACAGGCAATCGAAACTGCAATTTCCCAAATAGAAAAAGCATATGGTAAAGGTTCTATCATGAAGATGGGGGAAAGTATTGGCAATAAGTTCGAAGTCGCAGTTATACCAACTGGTATTATTCCGGTGGACCTAGCTTTAGGAACAGGTGGTTTGCCAAGGGGAAGAGTTGTAGAAATATTCGGGCCAGAAGCATCTGGAAAAACAACTTTAACCCTGTCAGTAATTGCTCAAGCACAAAAAAACGATGGAAAAGCCGCATTAATAGATGCAGAACACGCACTAGATCCTGCTTGGGCGCAAAAAGTTGGCGTAAATCTTGACGACTTATTAATTTCTCAACCAGATACCGGCGAACAAGCGCTGGAAATTACCGAAACCTTAATTAGATCTGGAGCGATTGATGTAGTGGTTATTGATTCGGTTGCAGCTCTTGTACCCCGCGCGGAAATCGAAGGTGATATGGGAGATAGCATGATTGGTGTTCAAGCCCGACTTATGTCTCAAGCTCTAAGAAAATTAACAGGCGTAATCTCTAAATCAAAAACGGTTGTCGTCTTTACTAATCAGCTTCGCGAAAAGATAGGTATTATGTTCGGTAATCCAGAAACTACTCCCGGTGGCCGTGCTCTCAAATTCTATTCTTCAATCCGCTTAGATATTAGAAAGATAGACAATATTAAAGAAGGAGATAAAGTAATCGGATCTCGTCATAGAGTAAAAGTAGTAAAAAATAAGGTAGCGCCACCATTCAGGCTCGCTGAATTCGATATTATGGGAGAAGAAGGGGTATCGAAGGAAGGAGGCCTTATAGACGTTGCCTTAGATCTAGGTCTTATTACCAAATCTGGATCATTTTTTAGATTAGGGGCAAAATTAATAGGTCAAGGGAGAGAAAGCGCAAAAGCTTACTTCGAAGAGCACAAAAAAGAATATAGTCACTTAGAAAAAGATATTTGGGCGAAAGTTAAAAAAGGTATGCCAACCAAGGCGGCAAAAGTAACCAACAGCGAATCAGATAGTGATGAAATCCTTGAAGAAATAGCTGCGGTCTAAAAAGTGCCCAAAGTAACCTCTGTCGAACCCCAAAAGAAAAAAAAAGAGCGCTTCAATGTTTATATAGACGGAAGATTTGCATTTGGAGCGAATTTAGAGACAATTCTAAAATACCAAATAAAATCCGCAAAAGTATTTTCCGAAGAACAGCTCAGCCAAATCATAAGAAAAGAAGAAATTTCAAAACTTTTCGACGCTACACTCAAATTCTTATCATATAGGCCAAGAAGCCAGAAAGAAGTGGAAGATTATTTAATTGGAAAAATATCTAAAAAAGAAAATATTAAATTCTCTCAAGCGAAAGAAAGTAATCTTATTGCAGAAGTTGTAAGCAAACTTAAAAATTATAAATATTTAAATGATATTGAGTTTTCCAAGTGGTGGATTAACTCCAGAACTAGATCAAGTCCAAGAGGTAAAATGATATTAAAATCAGAACTTTTTCAAAAAGGTATTGATAGAGAAATTATAGACGACTTAATTAACAATATTAAGAATCAAAAACCTCTAGCTTTGAAGGCAATTGGAAAGAAACTCCCGCGGTGGCAAAAACTATCTAATCTCGAGTTCAAAAAAAAAGTTTACAGTTTTCTCATCAGTCGCGGTTTTGATTTTGATACAATCAAAGAAGTAGTTGCACAAATAGAAAAAAAAGGCTAAAATCGTGAGTGCTGAAAGTAGCCGATTTAGAGAAAGCGACTATTGAAATTATATGAGAAGTTTCACTTTTAAACTCTCAAAAAGAACAAACTTTCCGTTCGTTTAAAACGGTCTTCTTTTCGTATTTTTTTCAGCAACAAATTAATATGGGAATATTTGATTCTAAACCTTCTCAAAATCCGACGAGCAGAGCAATCCATAAACAACCTAAGAAAATAGTGGTTTCTGTAGGAAATGACAAAGGTTATCCGGCTTCTCCTGCAGTGAAAGATGCTCGCGAGATAATTCAAGATGCTCGTGATGAAGCGTTTCGTATAAAAAAAGCTGCTGAAGAAGAAACTAGGAAAATTCGTCAAGAAATATTAGATTTGGAAAATAGAGTTGCTCAGAAAGAAACATCGCTAGAGTCTAAGCTTTCACAAATTACTAAGCTTGAAAGACAAGTCGAATCTGGCCGTAAAACACTAGAGAAAAGAGAGCAGGAAATCACCAAAACTAGAAGTGAGTTGGTCGATAAATTATCTAAAGTTTCATCTTTAACTCGTGAAGAAGCCAGAAAATTAATACTATCTAACTTGGAAGAAGAATTAAAAGGTGAAGTCGCAAAGCGTATTAAAGAAGCAGAAGAAAAAATAAAAGCTGAAGCAAGTGAAAAAGCGAAAGAAATATTAGTTAATAGTATGATGGCAGGTAGTACGGATTGGGCAGCTGAGTATACAGTTTCCACTGTAAAACTCGAGTCAGATGAAATAAAAGGTCGAATCATTGGTAAAGAGGGTCGCAACATTAGAGCGTTTGAACTTGCCACCGGGGTCGATGTTGAACTCGAAAGTGACGTTGCAGGGGAAGTACGACTTTCATCTTTTGATCCTATAAGACGAGAGATTGCCAGAATGGCACTGGAGTGGCTAGTAAAAGATGCCAGAATTCAACCTTCAAGGATAGAACAACTCGTCGAAAAGGCAAGATCTCAAGTTGGAAAAGACATGTCAGATGCCGGCAGGAAAGCGGCAAGTGAAGTTGGTTTATATAACATTTCCCAGCAAGCTTTAGATACCTTAGGACGCCTTAAATTTCGATATTCTTATGGACAAAATCAATTGATAGCTTCAATTGAAACCGCTAGAATTGCTAAAAAAATTGCGGAGGAAATAGGTGCTGATTATCAAGTAACTACTATGGGAGGTCTTTACCATGATATCGGTAAAACCGAAATGGAAAAGGAAGGAACCCACGTTCAGCTAGGAGTCGAACTTGCCAAGAAATGGAATTTCCCTCAAGAAGTTATTGATTGCATTGCCCAGCACCATGAGGATGAACCCTTTTCGCGGGTAGAATCAATAATTGTTCATATAGCAGATAGCGTTTCCGGCGCTCGCCCCGGGGCTCGCCATGAAGCTGTTGAAGATTACATTAGAAGACTTACCGATATCGAAAAAGTTGCTACATCTTTCAAAGGTGTTGATAAAGCCTACGCGATTCAGGCTGGACGCGAGATCAGAGTTATTGTTGAACCTCAAACAGTTGATGATGAAGCAACCGTCAAACTTTCTCACGAGATAAAACAAAAACTAGAAGATGAATTAACTTACCCAGGGCAGATTACTGTTACAGTAATTCGTGAATTTAGAGCAGTCGATATTGCCAAATAAAAACTTCGAGAGTATAATTCCTGAGATATGACTAAGAAAGAACTAGTTGAGAAGGTAGCCAAAAAGGTCGGTCTTACCAAAAGAACTTCAGAAAATACAGTCAATGCGGTTTTTGGCATTATCCGTGATTCAATGATGAAGGGCGACAAAGTAGTAGTAACCGGCTTCGGAACTTTTAAAGTTAGAAAGAGAACTAGCCGAGTGGGTCGTAATCCTCAAACCGGATCAGCTATAACCATTAATTCTCACAAACTCCCAGGTTTTACCGCAGGCAAAACGCTTCGAAGAATTATCAAGTAATTTTATATTCGCTCGCAGAACACCCCGCCAAAAATTGAATATTTAGGCGGGGATGAATGCGAAAGCGAATACATACTTGCGAGGACTAAGGTATCTGCTCGCTCATGTAAACTTGAAGGAGAATACCGAGGACTCTTAGTCCTCGGAAGTTTATAATATAATATTATAAGGAAGCAAACTAAGCAGCTTTTTCCCTTGATTTCTGTTTTCTGATGCGTTCAGCTCTAAGCGAGGAGCCAAATGCTGAATGTTCTGCTCGTAATGAACTTACATCAATAATACTAGCGTTTCGATTAGAAACACTTTCATCTTCTGCTAAATGGTCTGCAATATGAAGTGAAGGCTTAGTTTCGTCTCCTAAAACTGGGTCAAAATTAATTCTACGACGATCTCTTATAAATTCTTCAAGATCAACCAGCTGCCGATTAATACTTGGCTCGTTTTGGTCTTCAGAGGTTTGCTCCTGTAATGTTTCAAAATCTTTATTCATTAAAATTACCCGCCTAATAACATTATACTCGGCGGGATCCTTTTCTAACCCGCAATATACGACTATTTAACAGAGAAGTCAACCAAAAGTTCGAGTAAGCATGTTAACATAAATATATGCATCGCGATCCATTTTTTGTACATCAGAAAAAAAGTTTCGGATACGCGATTGAAGGTATAATTTTTTCTTTTAAAAAAGGAATCCATTTTAAAATCCATGTAGTTGCTGCAATTATTGTTGCCATCTTGGGATTTATTTATTCAATTAGCTCAGTCGAATGGCTTATTTTGATATTAATTTCATCAGGTGTTATCAGTGCCGAGGCTATAAACACCGCTATTGAAGAAACCGGCAATGTCCTGCATCCAGAACATCATCCGAGGGTTAAACTCGCTAAACATTGTGCTGCCGGTGGTGTACTAATTTTGTCGGTTGCAGCTATTGTCATCGGGTTAATTATCTTTGCTCCGAAAATTTTAAATTAGATTATTGCTTGTGCTAAAATTTTATGCATCCGTGAAACCTAGTTTCTATATTAAAACCTTCGGTTGTCAGCAAAATATGGCCGACAGTCAAAGAATCGCAAGCTATTATTTAGCAAGAGGCTACAAAAAATCCAATTCAAGCAAATCCGCTAGCGAAATAGTAATCAATACCTGCATGATTCGCCAAAGTGCCGAAGACAGAGTTACGGGATTAGTTAAAAATGTTACAGCCAGCAGAAGACCCAAACCCAAAATCGTTATTACAGGCTGCATGGTTGGGATGGCAGCCAGAGATGAAACCGGCAAATATCTAAAAGCTCTTAAAAAAAGAATGCCTGAAGTAGATGAATTTTTGCCTCTTGCGGAAGTCGGTTTCGACTACCCGGCGCTCAGAAGTGACGTTGAGCATGCTTGGGTGCCGATTTCCAATGGTTGCAATAATTTCTGCACATTTTGCGTTGTACCCTTTACTCGTGGCAGAGAAGTATCGCGCTCATTCAATGATATTTTAGATGAAATTAAAGAACAAACTGCTAAAGGTTGCGGGGAAGTAACTTTGCTTGGGCAAAACGTTAATTCATACGGAGCAGATCTGGTTAAAAACAATTCAAAAGGGTTTAAGCTCCCTTCAGGCCGTGTAGTGAAACCAATCATTGTTAAGCATTTAGGTCGTTTTCGAATCCCCACACTTTTTCCGTATCTTTTAGAAGAAGTTTGTAAAATAAAAGCTTGCCCCTCGAAGTCCAGCATTGCGGGACGAAGTGGGGGGCTTAATAAAGTAAAGTTTATATCATCTAACCCCTGGGATTTTTCGGACAAATTAATTGAAGTTATTGCCAAAAATCCAAAAATTGACAGAAATATTCATCTTGCTGTGCAATCTGGGGACGACCAAATTCTAAAACGTATGAACCGCTGGTACACAGGGAAAGAATATTTAAAATTGGTAGAAAAAATTAAGAATAAAATTAAGGATGCTCAAATTTCTACCGACATAATTGTCGGTTTCCCGGGAGAAACAAAAAAGCAATTCGCAAATACTGTGAAGTTAGCTAAAGATGCAAATTTTGCGTATGCGTATGTGGCAAAATATTCCGAGCGTCCTAACACGGCAGCATCAAAAGCTTTTCCAGATAATGTTCCGTACAGAGAAAAAGAAAAAAGATTTCATATTCTCAACAACCTAATTAATCAAAAGGGAAATCCGCGAACAGCTGTTCACTAGCTATCTCCAGGTTCTCAGCCACATAAATCTATCTATTGAACTTACTTCAATTGGCCAACCCGTGCTTATTGGAAAGAAATATAAAAATGCGATGGCAATTACGGCCATCAAAAAAATTGCCACGAATTTAAATTTGCTATGATAAATATCACGAAATTCATATCCAAGCACTATAGCTAAGAACGGAATAGACGGTAAATAATGGTATAAAAATAAAAGTCTTGGTGTAAATATCCAAGGTAACCAAAATATAAAGTATCCAAGTAGGATCAACAAAATTTTCATGCTTCTTCTTTGGACAAACTTACCCACAACATAAGAAGTTGCAACTATTCCCAGCCAAAATACAATTGGATTTCCAAGTGCGTAGATATAACCGGCGTTTTCACTGCCATAGCCTTCGTACGAAAAATATACGCCTCTGATATTCAGAACCCAAGGGCACCATGATTTTTCAGTATCTAAACCGTTAGGAGTGCAAAACAGTGCAGTTGTTCCGTAAGAATGTGAAAGATCACTTCTATTTTGATACCACCAAATTTGCTGATGAAGACCAATAAATTCATCAATGCTTCGACCTTGCAAGAAATACTGACTATAAGAGCCAAAATACATAAGTGTGGGGATAATTATCAAAAGAAGTGGTTTAAAATTTAACCTTTTTTCCCGAAAGTCGCAGAGCATAACAAATCCAAAGACTACGGCAATTGCGTAAAGACCTGGCCATTTAGTGGCTACTGCAAAGCCCAAAAAAATAGCGGTTAACAATAAATTTTTGGTGCTCCGCTTAAGAGTATATAGATACGCAAATACAAACGAACAAACGACGAAAAACGTTAAGAAAATATCATTCATAGTAATTCTACTCATCACTAGGGTGAGATTTTCAAAAGCAATAACCAGCGCAGCGAACACAGCAACGGTTGATCCAAAAAGCAAGAAAGCCAATATAAATGTTGCAGGAACAAGTGCTGTGCCGAAAATTACGCTGGGTAGTCTCCAGGCAAATGGTTTGTCACCGATAATTTTAATAGATGCTGCTTGTATTAACTTGGCAAGTGGTGGATGAAGCCAATCATAAGCAGTTCCTTCTTCAGGGGGTGGAGAAAATGGGTCGTAAGCTGCCGGTTCGTTGTTTGCATATGCCCTTGCGGTTACAACATGATAAACTTCATCAAAATAGTAATGGTCTGGTTCGCCAATTCTGAAAAGTCTTATAGCTAGTGAAAATAATGTGAGTAATATAATGAAGATTACCAACTTTTTGGGCATGTCTAATTAATTTTATCTTTATTAAGTTCCCAAATTCCATATGCGACTTCTCCGTTTGGATACTTAATATGCTGAAGCAATTTTGTTCCTTGTATATGCTTATTAGTTACATACAAGCTTTTTTCATTTTTACTTGATAGACTGGAAAAATCTGCTTCGAAGACATATTTACCTATCGTATTCCTGTCTAACGCTTTTTGGTACAACCCAGGATCAATTTTTAGATACCAAAGTATTGCAATATT